>NZ_CP119133.2:8027389-8335686 GCF_001636945.3 Streptomyces sp. FXJ1.172
GTGCACTGTGTCGCCGAGCGGGTCGTCCTGGTCCAGGCCCTGGAGCCGGTCACGTACCCCAACGGCGACACCTGCCAGTACATGGACATCACCATCCGCTGCCGCGCCGTGGGCGGCGAGGCGCGGGTCAACGACGACGAGTCGCTGGAGGTGGGCTGGTTCGCCGTGGACGCGCTGCCCGACCTGAACGAGTTCGGCCTCCTGCGGATCAAGCAGGCCATGTCCGAGGCACCCACATGGTTTGACCCTATGACCATCGACTGAAGTGTGGGTGCACACCACATGTGGTGACGGGTGTGTTCCGCTTAGGGTCGGCACATGACCGCGTCCAGCCTCCAACCCGGCCTTCGCGCCCAGCCCCTCGCTCTCGACCTCGGCGGCCGCACCGCCCTCGTCACCGGTGCCGCCGGCGGCATCGGCCGCGCCTGCGCGCTGCGGCTCGCCGCCGCCGGGGCCGAGGTGCGGGCCGTCGACCGTGACGCCGCCGGCCTGGCCGAACTGGCCGCGCAGGCGGAGCGGGCCGGCGACCTCTCCGGGACCGTCGTACCGCACGTCGTGGACCTCACCGACCTCGCCTCCGCCGAGCAGGCCGCCGCCGGGACGGACGTGCTGGTCAACAACGCGGGTCTGCAACTGGTGCGCCCCATCGAGGAGTTCCCGCCCGAGGTCTTCCACACCGTGCTGACCGTGATGCTGGAGGCGCCGTTCCGGCTCATCCGCGGTGCCCTGCCGCACATGTACGCGCAGGGCTGGGGCCGGATCGTCAATGTGTCCTCCGTCCATGGTCTGCGCGCCTCCGCTTTCAAGTCGGCCTATGTGGCCGCCAAACACGGTCTCGAGGGCCTGTCCAAGACGGCCGCTCTGGAAGGCGCCGCCCACGGTGTGACCTCGAACTGTGTGAACCCGGCCTATGTGCGCACCCCGTTGGTCGAGAAGCAGATCGCCGACCAGGCACAGGCGCACGGCATCCCCGAGGAGCGCGTGCTGTCCGAGGTGCTGCTGAAGGACAGCGCAGTCCAGCGGCTCATCGAACCGGACGAGGTCGCCGAGGCCGTGGCCTACCTGTGCAGCCCCCAGGCGTCCTTCGTCACCGGCACCTCACTCGTCCTCGACGGCGGGTGGACGGCGCACTGACGGAGCGCCGGGAGGCCCGGGAGCCGGGAAGCCGGGAGGCCCGGGAGCCGGGCGGCCCGAGGGCCCCGGAGTTGTCCACAGGCCCGACCGGCCGGGCCGTCGATGCGGAATCCTGTGACCATGTCTCGCGATCACGTTCAGCCGGCACCCGGCCGCAGCCCCGAGGCCCCGTACCTCGAGCTGCTGGCCCGCGACGCCTCCGTGGAGGCCTATGAGCAGCCGGTGCTGCTCGCCCGGGCCGCGGGCCGCACGGCCGACCGGATCGCCGAGCTGGAACAGACCAGACTGCTCGCCCTGCGCGTCCGGGCCGAGCTGGAGGGACGCCGGCGCCGCGAGGCGGAGCTGTCCGCGCTCTTCGAGACCGCACACGACCTCGCGGGCCTGCGCGATCTGGACGCCGTCCTGCAGGCCATCGTGCAGCGCGCCCGCTCCCTGCTCGGCACGGACGTCGCCTACCTCACCCTGCACGACCCGGCGCGCGGCGACACCTACATGCGGGTGACGGAGGGCTCGGTCTCCGCCCGCTTCCAGCAGCTGCGGCTCGGCCTGGGGGAGGGGCTCGGCGGGCTGGTCGCGCAGACCACGCGGCCGTATGTCACCGACGACTACTTCCAGGACGCCCGCTTCCAGCACACCCTCACCATCGACGCCGGTGTCCGCGACGAAGGGCTGGTCGCCATCCTCGGCGTGCCCCTGATGCTCGGTCCGCACGTCATCGGGGTCCTCTTCGCCGCCGACCGCCGGGCACGCGTCTTCGAACGCGCGCAGATCGCCCTGCTCGGTTCCTTCGCCGCGCTCGCCGCCGCCGCGATCGACACCGCCAACCTGCTCACCGAGACCCGTGCCGCGCTGGCCGGGCTGGAGCGGGCCAACGAGATCATCCGGGACCGCAGCGCCGTCATCGAGCGCGCCTCCGACGTGCACGACCGGCTCGCCGAACTCGTCCTGCGCGGCGGCGGGGTGCACGACGTGGCCGCCGCCGTCTCCGAAGTCCTCGACGGCACAGTCGAGTTCACCGAGGCCGACGCGGCACCGGCCGAGGCGCTCGAGGCGACCCGGGCCGAGGGGCATGCCGTACCGCACGGCACGGACTGGATCGCCCCGGTGGCCGCCGGCGGTGAACTGCTCGGCGCACTGGTCCTGCGCGGACACCCCGGCCTGGACCCCGTGGACCAGCGCACACTGGAGCGGGCGGCCATGGTCACCTCGCTGCTCCTGCTCGCCCGCCGCTCCGCCGCCGAGGCCGAACATCGCGTGCGGGGCGAGCTGCTCGACGACCTGCTCGACGCCCGCGACCGGGACCCGCGCCTGCTGCGCGAACGCGCCGACCGGCTGCGCGCCGACCTCGACGCGACCCATGTCGTCCTCGCCGCACGCCTGGACGGCCCGGCGGCCGACGCCGACGAGGAGGCCGCGGCCCGCCGCCGTCTGTGGTCGGCCGCCTCCCACCTCGCCGCCACCCGGCAGGGCCTGGCCGCCGCACGCGACGGCGGCACCGTCCTGCTGCTGCCGCTCGGCGCCGGGGACAGCGCCACGGAGCTGGCCCGCCGCACCGCCCGCCATCTGGGCACCGCCGTCCGGCAACCGGTCACGGTGGGCGCCTCCGCCCCCGTCCGTGACCTCGCCGCACACCCCGAGGCCGTCACCGCCGCCTACGCCGAGGGCCGGCGCTGCCTGGACGCGCTGCACCTGCTCGGCCGGGCCGGGGACGGCGCGGCGGCCGAGGACTTCGGCTTCCTCGGCCTGCTCCTCGCGGGCGAACGGGACATCGTCGGCTTCGTCGAGCGGACCGTCGGCCCGGTCGTGGCGTACGACGAGCGGCGCGGCACGGAACTGCTGCAGACCCTGGAGGCCTATTTCGCCTGCGGGATGAGCCCAGCCCGCACCAAGGACACGCTCCACGTCCACGTCAACACGGTGGCCCAGCGGCTGGAGCGGGTGGGCCGGCTGCTCGGCGCGGACTGGCAGACCCCCGGCCGCGCCCTGGAGATCCAACTGGCCCTGCGGCTGCACCGGTTGGCGGCCCCGGGCAGACGCTGACCCCCGTACGTGCGTACCGTACGGGGGCCGTGGCGGCCGGAGTGAGACGGGTCAGACGGTCCGCGCCCCGGCGGCCGCACGCGCATCGGCCCGCTCGCCGTCCCCGGCCTCGATGCGGGCCAGGTCCCGGTGCCGGGTCTCCCGTGCCACGCTCACCGCCACGAGCGTCAGTACGGCCGCGGCGATCACGTACAGGGCGATCGGGGTGGAGCTGCCGTAGTCCTCGAGCAGCGCGGTGGCGATGAGCGGAGCGGGCGCGCCGGCCGCCACGGAGGCGAACTGGGCGCCGATGGACGCGCCCGAGTACCGCATCCGGGTGGCGAACATCTCCGCGAAGAAGGCGGCCTGGGGTGCGTACATCGCTCCGTGCAGCACGAGCCCGACGGTCACGGCCAGGACCAGGTACCCGAAGGACCCGGTGTCCACGAGCGCGAAGAACGGGAACATCCACAGGCCGACTCCGGCCGCGCCGAGCAGGTACACGGGCCGCCGCCCGACCCGGTCGGACAGGGCGCCCCAGGCCGGGATGACGGCGAAGTGCACGGCGGAGCCGATGAGTACGGCGTTGAGCGCGCTCTGCTTCGAGACACCGGCCGAGTCGGTGGCGTAGACGAGGACGAAGGCGGTGATGACGTAGTAGCCGATGTTCTCCGCCATCCGCGCCCCCATCGCCACGAGCACGTCCCGCCAGTGGTCCCGCAGAACGGAGACGAGCGGAAGGCGCCCCGGCTCCGCCGTCCGCCGGGACTCGGACCGCTCCAACGCCTCCTTGAACACGGGCGATTCATCGACGGAGAGCCGGATCCACAGCCCGATGAGCACGAGCAGCCCGGAGAGCAGGAACGGAATCCGCCAGCCCCAGCGTCCGAAGGCGTCGTCCGAGAGCACGCCGGTGAGCAGCGACAGCACACCGGTGGCGAGCAACTGCCCCGCCGGCGCACCGGTCTGCGGCCACGAGGCCCAGAAACCGCGCCGGCGCGCGTCCCCGTGCTCCGACACCAGCAGGACGGCCCCGCCCCACTCGCCGCCGAGCGCGAAGCCCTGGACGAGCCGCAGGGTGGTGAGCAGCACGGGTGCGGCACTCCCGACGGTCGCGTGGGTGGGCAGCAGCCCGATGGCGAACGTCGCCCCGCCCATCATCACCAGGCTCAGCACGAGCAGCTTCTTCCGTCCGAGCCGGTCCCCGTAGTGCCCGAACACGAGCGCCCCGAGCGGGCGCGCCGCGAACCCCACGGCATACGTCAGGAACGACAGCAGCGTCCCGACGAGCGGGTCGGAGTCCGGGAAGAACACCTTGTTGAACACCAGCGCGGCGGCGGAACCGTAGAGGAAGAAGTCGTACCACTCGATGGTGGTGCCGATGAGGCTCGCGGCGACGATTCGGGGGAGGCTGGCGGGGGGTGGGGGAGCGGTGGTTCCGGAGGCCATGTGCGCCACTTCCTCGTGTGCGGTGGGGACGGGTGGGTGTCGGCACACGGTAGGAAGGTCCACGTCAGGGGCACATATGGCGGGGCAACATAGTTCGAGGGTTGGTTATGCGTCCGGCCACCATGCCAGCTGCCCGGCCGCCGCTGTGACTGTGCGGGTTCAGCTGGACACGTTCAGCTGCTCCGGGCCACGGGCCTGGTCGATTTGCTGCGATACGCTGTGAAAAAAGCTGTCTGTACTGCGGGACAGCTGTCGTCCGTAGGTCCGTTCTCCCGTAGGTCGGTGCTCATGGACCTCAACACCATCACCGAAGTAATCCGGCGACCGTCCGAGCGGCCAGGCGTGGACTGGCACGAGGGCGACGCCTGGCTCGCAGGCGGAACATGGCTCTATTCCACGGAGCAGCCCGAACTGCGACGGCTGATCGACCTGACGGCATTGCGTTGGGAGCCTCTTGTCACGACGGACGAGGGCCTGGAGATCAGCGCCACCTGCACCATCCGCGACCTGTACGCCTTCCAGTGGCCGGTGGGCTGGACCGCCGGAATCCTCTTCCGGAAGAGCTGCGAGGCGTTCCTGTCCTCGTTCAAGGTCTGGAACGCGGCGACCGTCGGCGGGAACATCTGCATGTCCTTGCCCGCCGGCCCGATGATCACCTTGACGGTCGCGCTCGAGGCGCGGTACGAACTGTGGGCGCCCGACGGCTCGGTGCGCTTCGTCGACGCCCTCGACTTCGTCACGGGCGACCACCGCAACGTTCTCGCCCCCGGAGAGATCCTCCGGCGCGTCACCGTTCCGGAGCACGCGCTGCGCAAGCGCACCGCGCACCGCCGCTTCACGCTGACCCGGCTCGGCCGTTCGACGGTGTTCCTCGTCGGCACGCAACGGCCAGGAGCGAGTGACCTGCTGCTCACCGTCACCGCCGGCACCACACGGCCGGTCCGTTTCGCCTTCGACTCCCTGCCCGAGGCCCGAACCCTGCGGCAGAGCATCGACGCCGTCCCTGTCGATGTCTGGTTCGCCGATCCCAACGGGACCCCCGACCACCGCCGGCATCTGACACGGCACTTCGCCGAAGAGATCCGCCGCGAACTCACCGCTGGGGACCTGGCATGAACTACATCGTGAACGGCAAGGAATTCCACCGGGAGCCGGCCCCGGGCCAGTGCCTGCGCACCTTCCTGCGCGAACTCGGCCACTTCGGCGTCAAGAAGGGGTGCGACGCGGGCGACTGCGGCGCCTGCACGGTGTGGCTGGACGGCGTACCGGTGCACAGCTGCATCACCCCCGCGTTCCGCGCGGACGGCCGTGAGGTGACCACGATCGAGGGCCTCGGACGGCCCGGCGCCCTGCATCCCATGCAGCGGCAGTTCGAGGACGCCCCGGGGTTCCAGTGCGGTTTCTGCACCGCGGGGATGATCATGACGTCGGCGACCTTCACCGAGGACCAGAAGGCGGACCTGCCCAGGGCGTTGAAGGGCAACCTCTGCCGCTGCACCGGTTACCGGGCGATAGAGGACGCCGTGAAGGGCGTCGGTGCGGTGGAGACGGCAGCACCGGGCAAGGCTGTGGGGACGAGCGTCGGCGCGCCCGCGGGCCACGACGTGGTGACGGGTCACGCCGAGTTCACCATGGACACGCACATCGACGGCATGCTGCACCTCAAGGTGCTCCACTCACCCCACGCGCACGCCCGGATCGTCTCGATCGACAAGAGCGCCGCACTCGCGGTGCCCGGCGTGCACCGGGTCTACACCTGGGAAGACGTACCCCGCAGACGCTTCACCACGGCGATCCACACCGACCACCTGGTCGACCCGGACGACACCTTCATCCTCGACGACACGGTCCGTTTCGCCGGGCAGCGCGTCGCCGCGGTCCTGGCCGACACCGTCGGGGCCGCGGAGGAGGGCTGCCGGCGACTCGTCGTCGAGTACGACGCGCTGCCCGCGGTCTTCGACCCCGAGGAGGCGATGGCCGACGGCGCACCCCAACTGCACGGCTCGCACGATCCGTTCGTCCGCGACCCCGTCCACAACATCCTGCTCGAACTCCACTCGCACATCGGCGACGTCGACGCGGGATTCGCCGCGGCCGACGTGATCCACGAAGGCACGTACTTCTCACCGCGGGTGCAGCACGCCCATCTGGAGACTCACGGTTCCATCGCCTGGATGGAGGACGGCCGGCTGAACGTGCGTACCAGTTCGCAGTCGGCGTCGATCGCGAAGGTCAAACTGGAGTACCTGTTCGCGCTGCGCCCGGACCAGGTGAGGGTGTTCTGCAAGCGCGTCGGCGGCGCGTTCGGCGGCAAGCAGGAGGTGCTCTCGGAGGACCTGGTCGCGCTCGCCACCCTGGACACCGGAAGGCCCACCTGTCTCGAGTACACCCGTGAGGAGGAGTTCACCACGGCCTCGCCGCGGCATCCGATGACCCTGACGGTCAAGCTCGGCGCGAAGGCCGACGGAACGCTCACCGCCTTCCAGGTACGCAACGTGTCCAACACGGGCGCCTACGGCAACCACGGCGGGGAAACGCTGTACGCGGGCGGAGGCGCCGTCATGATCTACCGCTGCCCCAACAAGAAGTACGACGCGTACTCCGTCTACACGAACACCGTGCCGAGCGGGGCGCTGCGCGGTTACGGGATGACGCAGCCGGCGTTCGCCGTGGAGTCGGCGATGGACGAACTGGCCCGCGCCCTTCACCTCGACCCGCTGGAACTGCGCCGGCGCAACATCGTGCGGCCGGGTGAGCCCCTGGTCGCCCTGCACGACGGCCCCGACGACGTGGTCTTCACCGAGGACGGACTCGCCAAGTGCATCGACCTGGTGGGCGACGCCCTGGCCCGTACGGCAGACCGGCCGCCGCCCGGCCCCGAGTGGCTCGTCGGAGCCGGCGTGGCCAGTTCCCTGCACGAGACCGCGCCGCCGACGGAACACCTCTCCGAGGCCTGGGTCACGCTGGGCGACGATCTCATCTACGAACTGGCCGTCGGAACCCCCGAGTTCGGCGAGGGAACCTCCACGGCCCATGTCCAGATCGCGGCCGACCAACTGGGCACGACGCCCTCGCGGATCCGACTGGTGCAGTCCGACACCGACCGCACGGGATTCGACACCGGCGCCTTCGCGAGCGCGGGCCTGTTCGTGGCGGGCAACGCGGTCCTGCGGGCGGCGGGCGCCGTGCGCGACCGCATCCTGCACTTCGCCGCGGCGCACACGGGCATCCATGTCGTGATGTGCACGATGGACGACGACGGTGTCGTCTGCGGGGACCGGCGGGTGCCGCTGGCCGAACTGGTCGCGCTGGCCCGGGCGCGTGGCATCCGGTTCACCGCCGCACGCAGGGCATACGGCTCGCCCCGGAGCGTCACCTCCAACACACACGGGTTCCGGGTCGCCGTGCACCGTGTGACGGGTGAGACACGCATCCTGTACAGCGTGCAGGCGGCGGACGTCGGGGTGGTCATCAACCCGGCGCAGGTCCGGGGGCAGATCGAGGGCGGTGTCGCCCAGGGCATCGGCTTCGCGCTGACCGAGAACCACCACGTCGACGACAACGGCGTCATGGTCAACCCGAACCTCCGCAACTACCGCATCCCCACCTACGCCGACATCCCCCGTACCGAGGTCCTCCTGGTGGGCTCGGCGGACTCGGTGGGGCCCATGCGGGCGAAGGGGATGGCGGAGTGCTGCATCAACCCGGTGGCCCCCGCGCTCGCGAACGCGGTCCATGACGCCACGGGCGTCCGCTACCGTGCGCTGCCGCTGACTCCGGAACGCATTTACGGCCGACTCCCCGCGGAGCAGTCGGTGTCGACAGGGTGAGCCACCATGAACACCCGGAAGAACGTAGCCGCCGCGGCGACGGCGATCATCGGCCAGAAGGTCCTGCCCGGGACGGAGCGCGAGTTCGAGGCGTGGCAGGAGGACGTCAACGCAGCGGCCGCCTACTACCCCGGCTTCCTCGGCGCCGAGATCTCTGCGCCGACACCGCTGCAGCCCGACTGGGTCGTCGTGTACCGGTTCGACTCGGTGGCGCACCTGCAGGTGTGGATCAACAGCGCGACCAGGCAGACGTATCTGGACGCCGGCGCCAAGTACTTCGACGGCCCGGCGACCCAGCAGGTGGTCAGCAGCGGCACCCAGTCACTGGATCCGCTGGTCACCGTGGTGGTCACCCACCGCGTCCCGGCGAACCAGGTCGACGACTTCCTCGCCTGGCAGCACCGCATGGTCGAGGAGGAGAGCAAGTTCGACGGGTTTCGCGGGACCGAACTCTTCCGTCCCATCGAGGGGCTCCAGGAGGAGTGGACCACGCTGTACCGCTACGACAGCGCCGAGCACCTCGACGCCTGGCTGACGTCGCCCGAACGGCAGGAGATCCTGGCCGAGGGCGAGAAGTTCAGCGACTTCCGACTGCACACGATCGACAACTCGTTCGGCAGCTGGTTCGCCTTCGAGGGCGACGGCAAGGAGGCACCGCCGCCACCCTCCGAGACCAGGACCTCCCTCGCCGTCTGGGTCGGCCTGTACCCGACCGTCGTGCTGCTGACACTCGCCCTGTCCCCGCTGCACATGCCGCTCTGGATCGGTCTGCTCGTGGGCAACCTGCTGTCGAGCTTCATCATGAGCTTCCTCACCATGCCCTACTACGTGAACCCACTGCTCGGGCGGTGGCTGCGGCCGTCGCCGGACGAACCGGCGGCAAGGACCAACCTCCGTGGCCTCGGTACGGTCGCGGTGCTGATGGCCTTCTGGGCCGCCCTCGTCTACCTCGTCACGGTGCGGTTCTGGACGCTGCCCTGACCGGCGAGCGCCCGGACGGCCGGTCCGTCAGGGGCAGGTCACCACCTGCGCCGCGTAACTGAGTCCGGCCCCGAAGCCCATCAGCAGGACGGGGTCGCCGGAACGCAGCCGGCCGAGGTCGATGAGACGGGTCAGGGCGAGCGGGACGGAGGCCGCCGAGGTGTTCCCCGTCTCCACGATGTCGCGGGCGATCGCGGCGCCGGTCGCGCCGAGAGTGCGCGCGAGATGCTCGATCATCCGCAGATTGGCCTGGTGCGTGACGAACCCCTTGAGGTCCCCGGGAGCCACACCGGCGTGCGCACAGGCCGCTCGGGCAACCTCGGTGAGTTCGGTGGTGACCCAGCGATAGACCGCCTGCCCGCTCATCGTCACGCTGCTGTGCCGGTCGGGAATGGCGACCAGGGAGGCCTTCTCCCCGTCACCGCCCCACACCACCGGGTGGATTCCCGTGCGTTCGGCGGGCACGACGACCGCCGCGCCCGCTCCGTCCGCGAAGATCGTGGCGGTGTCCACGTCCGTGGGATCCACCCAGTCCGTCATCCGCTCGGCCCCGACGACCAGCGCGCAGCGGCTCGTGCCGGAGCGGACCAGTCCGTCGGCGATGCCCAGTGCGTAACAGAACCCGGCGCAGGCGGCGTTGACGTCGAAGGCCGCGACCGTGGGGATGCCGAGCAGGGCGGCGACGGACGCCGCGCCGTTCGGCATCGGGGACGGCATGGAACAGGTCGCGAGGATGACCAGATCGACGTCGGCCGGGCCCAGCCCCGCCGTCGACAGGGCCTTCGCGGCCGCGTGGGCGCCCATGCCCGGCACCGAGTCGCCGGGCCCCGCGAAGCGCCGCTCCCGGATGCCGACGCGCCGCTCGATCCATTCGGCGGACACGCCGAGCGGATTCCCCAATTCCGTGTTGCTCACTATTCGTTCCGGCCGGAAGTCGGCGACAGCGGCGATGCGTGAACCGGCCCGGGCTTCGTGGACGACGGGTGCGGACGGATGGAACGACATTAGTCACCTCGGTTACTCTGCGGCACTGCGGCGCGCCGTTTGCATCCGGTTTCCGCCGCTCTTCATGCGGGGGTAAGCATGTTCAAAAGAAGTTGCCAACCTCCTGCGATCGCCGCAGTACAGGCGGGCAGGAAGCGGCTTCTCCGATCCCGCCGACAGGGACTGCCGTCGGTTTACGGCTGACAACTTCCCAGTACAGCAGTAGAGTTCAGGCATCACGGGGGTGATGGCCATTCGGCATCTGGTTCATGCAATTTCTCCTGTGGTTGACAATTCATTCGAGGGTTGGAGAGCGCATGAACGGGGACAGCGCACCAATGGAAATCGCGGGAGCCGTAAGGCTGGCACACGTGGATCTCTCGGCGCTGGATACGCTGACACCTCGCGAGCGGGAAGTGCTCCGAGTGCTGCCGATGGGGGAAGGCAACCGGGCCCTGGCCCGCCGCCTCGGCATCGCCGAACGCACGGTGAAGGCCCATCTGACGAGCATCACCCGCAAACTGGGCCTGCGGAACAGGGTGGATGCCACGCTGGTGTCGGTGCGCTGGGCGGAGCAGCTCGGCTCCGACGGGACGTTCCCCGAGCGCACGTGACGACGACTCCGGACAGTCCCGGCGAGGTCGCCGTGTGGACCTTGTGGATCCCCGATCACGCCGAGGCGGCAGCCGGCAGCGCGTGGATGCTCGATGCCGAGGAGGCCGCGCGAGCCGCCGGCTTCCAGGACCAGGTGGCCCGGCAGCGGTATGTCACCTCCCACGTCGGCCTTCGCGTGCTGCTCGGCGGGTATCTGGGGATCGCCCCGCAGGACGTGGAGTTCCTCCGTGAACCGTGCGGGATGCCGGACTGCGAGGAGCCGCACGGGCGGCCGGTGATCGCCGGCCGCCCCCGGCCCTCCTTCTCGCTGTCGCACGCCGGCGACGCGGCCCTCTTCGCGATCGCCGAGTCGCCCGTCGGCGCGGACATCGAGTCGGCCGGGCTCGCGGGGGACGGCCTCGCCGGTGCGGGCCGCCGGCTGCACACCGAGGAACGGCGTGCGGTCGCCTGCCTTCCGCCGGCCCTGCGCGACCGGGCCCTGCTGGGCTGCTGGGTGCGCAAGGAGGCGTACTTCAAGGGCCTCGGGACCGGGCTCGCCGCCGGCATCGGCCGCCATCACGTGGGCCTTCCCGAGGAACTGGCGCCCGCCTGGGCCCCGCCGGGACCGGCGGGCTGGTCCCTCGTGGACGTGCCCGCGCCCGCCGGATACCAGGCCGCCGTCGCCGTACGGGACGGGGGCGCGGGCAATGGCCTCGCCGTCCGGGTCCGCCCCCTTCGGCTTCCGTAGTGCCGGCCGGCCCATCGCTCGCCGCCCCGCCTACCGGTCCTGGCCGCTGCTCGCGCTGACCACCTTGTTCAGGCGGTGCATGCGCGTGGCCAGGCTCATCCGGCCCTCCAGGCGGAAGGCCGGCGGACGACGGCCGTCGACGTCGGTGAAGCCGTACTCGGCCGCCAGATCGCCGGTGCTCAGCACCTGACCCGAGCGCTCCATGACCTGCGGGTCGGTGACCAGCGCGGCGACCGCACGGCCCACGTACTCGGGCGAGTGCACCACCGACGCCGGGCCGCTGCCCATCGCCGCCCAGGCCGCCTCCACCCGCTCGGTCCGGACGAAGCCCGGATGCAGGCAGAGCGCCGCGACCCCGCGCTTGCGCAGGTCCGCGGCCATGCCCCGGCACATGCGGTCGGCGGCCGACTTGAAGACGTCGTAGCCGACCTGCCCGAGGTAGATGTCGCCGTCGGAGAAACTGATGCCCACCACCAGGCCGCTCTGCTGCGGGAGCATCAGCGGCACCAGCCTGCGGGTCACGTCGTACTGCCCGCGCAGGGATGCCTCGAACAACTCGTAGCGCCACAGCGGCTGTTCCCAGAACGGGGCGTCGAAGCGGACCTCGGCGGACCGCTCGTACCCGCCCCAGGCGTTGTTGACGAGGAGGTCGAGGCGGCCCTGGTCCGCCGCCACCCGTTCGGCGAGGGCCGCGTTGTCCGCCGGATCCCCGTGGTCGCAGCGCAGCGCGATGCCCTTGCCGCCGCGGCGGGTCACCTCCTCCGCGGTGTCCTCGACCGTGCCGGGCATGTTCTCGGTGCGCTCGCCGGTGCGGGTGCTGCGGCCCGTGACGTACACGGTCGCGCCCGCCTCGCCGAGGGCGAGCGCGATGCCGCGGCCCACGCCCCGGCTGGCCCCGGTGACCACGGCCACCTTTCCGCCCAGGTCCGGGGCGTTCCAGGTGTCGTTCACGCCAGTGTCCTTCCGTTGGTGTCGGTTGCGCAGAGCCGGCGGGGACCGTGCGGTCCGCTCAGCCGAGGTGCTCGGCGGCGTACTCCAGGCCGGCCAGGTAGGCGGCCGTGTCGTCCACGCGCGCCACGCCGTAGCGCTCGCGCAGTTCGGGCATGGAGGTGGGCAGGACGCCGCCGCTGCACCGGGTGACCTCGCTGACGTCGCGGAGGACCGAGAGGTAGGAGCGGGTCATCGGGGGAGTCCTGGCCAGGACGTCCGGGTCGAGCGTGTCGGCGTCGACCAGCGGCGGCAGGGTGAGCGACCGGCCGCGCCCGGCCACGTGCTTGGCGAGCACCTCCAGGCAGGTCTCGGTGTCCATGGCCTCCTCGCCGTACGTCACCCAGAACTCGCCCTCGTCGTCGCCGAGTTCGATGGCGCGCAGCACGGCCTGCGACAGCAGGTCCTGCGGTACGAAGTCCATGCGGATGCCGGGGTGCACCGGGATGAACGGCGCCCGGCCCCGGGCCAGCCAGTCCGACATCAGCTGGACGATCTGGCCCCGTGAGGTCCAGCCCGTCCTCGAGTCGCCGATGAGGTTCGTGGGCCGGAAGACGGTGTGCGGCAGCCCGCTGTCCCGCAGCAGGTGCTCCGCCCGGTGTTTGGAGCGGATGTAGTTGACGCAGACGTTGCCCTCGCTGAGCGGTACGGGCGCGTCCGGCGCGAGCGCGGCCACGAATGCGGTGCTCATGAAGTGGACGGTGGCACCGGCCCGTTCGGCGAACTCGGCGACGCGGCGGGTGCCCTCGATGTTGATCGGCTCGTACCGTTCGGCGGGCAGGCCCCACTCGGTCAGGCCGGCCGAGTGGATGACGACGTCCACCTCGGCGGCGAGCGCGGCGTAGCCGTCCGCGTCCAGCCCGAAGCGGTCGGCCGTCATGTCCAGAGCCAGGGGCGGCTCCTGCGCCTCGGGGACCGGTGAGCTGTGCGCGGCGGGGATGATCCGGGGGCCCGACGGCCCGCTCTCGCGCAGGATGCTGCGGCCCACCACACCGGAGGCTCCGGTCAGCAGGACCGTGCGACGGGCCGTCATACCCGCGACTCCTTCCAGTCCAGCAGCCGGGCCACCGCACGGGCGCCGACATAGAGAGCCGGATCCGGAGGGAAGTTCGCGGGCGGCTTGCGCCGCTCGTCGTCCACGAACAGCAGCCGCGAGTAGTCCGTGTCCTTGCCGAGGGTGAGGTCCCGCAGCACCTTGCCGCCCGTGTGGGTCGCGGCGATCCCGTTCCCGCAGTAGCCGTACCCGTAGAGGATGTTGCCGCCGGCCAGGGAACCGAAGTGGGGGGCGTAGTCACGGACGACGTCCGCGGTGCCGCCGTAGGCGTAGGTGAACTCCACGTCGGCCCACATCGGGAAGAAGCGGAGGAACTCCTGGTGGATCTGGCGGTACACGCCGGGCCGGTTCATGTTCCGCTGCCGTTTGTCCCGGCCGTAGTAGTACGGCGCGGGCCCGCCGGCGAACATGATGCGGTTGTCGTGGGTGAACCGGGCGCATGTCAGCAGCGACTTGGCCTCGACCATGCCCTCGCGGCCGGCCCACTCCACCCGGGCGAGCTGGGCGTCGGTGAGGGGCTCGCTCACCATCGCGTACGTCCAGATCGGCACGACCTTCCGGCGGAAGGGCGGGAAGGCGGACATGTGGACGTTCGTGGCGAGGACGACCTTGTCCGCGGTCACCCGGCCGCCGGCGGTGACCACGCTCGGCCGTACACCGGGTTCGACGCGCAGACAGGGCGACTGGTCGTAGATCGTGACGCCCTTGTCACGGACGACGCGGGCGATGCCGCGCGCCAGCTTGAAGGGGTTGACCAGGGCCCCGCCGGTACGCATGCTGCCGATGACCGCGGGCGAGCCGATGATGGCCCGGGACTCCTCACGCGGCAGGATCTCCGCCTGCGCCGCGCCCATCCGCTCGGCCAGGGCACGGTCCTGCTCCAGCCGCCCGAGCTGCGCGGCGTCGGTGGCGACCATCAGGTAGCCGCTGGTCTCGTACTGCGCGTCGATACGGTTCCTGCGCAGGAACCTGCCGATCTCCAGGATCGAGCGGCCCACAGCCTGCGAGGCCTCCAGGGCCCGCTGCAGACCGAATTCCTTGACCAGGGCTTGAATGTCCTTGCCGATGGTCGGGGTGACGAATCCGTCCGCGCGGCCCGATGCCCCGTAACCGGAGTGGTTCGCCTCCACGATCCGGATGTCGAGCGCGGGCTCGGCCTCTTTGAGGAAGTACGCGGTCCACAATCCGGTGAAGCCGCCCCCGACGATACACACGTCACAGTCGACGGTTTCCCGCAACGGGGCTCCGACGGTGACCTGTTCGGTGTCGTGCCAGTAGACGACGTGTTTGTATGCGTTCACTTCAGTGCTCCTCAACAGGTCCACCGGACCGGCCGTCGGCGGGCGGGTTCTCGGACCGCTCCTCACACGGCTTCGAGGATGAGCCGGGACAGACCCAGATGACGGTTGGCGAAGTGGCCGACCGTCGAGCCCAGATAGCGCTCGTAGTTGGCGACGTTGTCCTCACCGGCGATGGCCACGGCCCGGTCGCGGTTGGCCCGCAGGCGCTTCAGCCATTCCTGGCAGGTACGGCTGTAATGGTCCGGGTCATTGCGCAGCCGCACGATGTCGAAGCGTTTCTCGCTCGCCTCGACGACCTCGGAAAGAGCCGGTATCTCGGATTCCGGAAAGATGATGTCGATGATGAACATCAGGTCCCGGACGGTCTGCTTGTCCATCCGGACGTTGTTGCCCTTGATGTTGGTCTGCAGCGCCAGCCGGCCGCCCTTCGGCAGCCAGGCCCGGCACCGCTCGAAGAACTCGCGGTAGGCGGCGACGCGCTCGGCGCGGGTCAGGCCGGTGCGGGCGAAGTGCTCGAAGGCGCCGATGGAGATGACGGCGTCGTACGGCTCGTCCGGCTGGTGGTCGAGCCAGTTCTCCACCCGCACCTCGGTGCGCGGCAGCGCGATCTCGCGCAGCCACTCGGCCTGGCTGTCGCTGAGCGTGAGGCCGACCGCGTGCTGGACGCCATGGGTGTTGACCAGGCGGTCCAGCAGGCTGCCCCAGCCGCAGCCGACGTCGAGGACCCGGCGGGCGCCGGATGCGCGGGCGCCCTCGATCAGATGGTCCAGCTTGCGCTGCTGGGCGGTCTCGAGGGTGTCCCCGGGGTCGCCGAAGTCCCACAGCGCGCAGGTGTAGGTGCGGCCGGCGTCCAGCCACAGGGCGAAGAAGTCGTTCGACAGGTCGTAGTGGTGCCGAATGGATTCCGCCGTGGCGCCCTGGTAATCGGTGGCCGTCACGCGGCGGCGCCGCCCTTCGCGCTCTCCTGCGCGAGCGCCACGAGATCCGCCACCGTCTTGACCCCGGCGGCCTTGCTCTCGTCGAACTCGATACCGAGATCGTCCTCGATGCCGTAGACGATGTCGGCGATCTGCAGGCTCGAAAGGCCCACCGAGTCGAAGGCGGTGTCCGCACCGAGCGTGTAGGAGTCCGCCTTGCTGCCGAGCTTCTTGGCGATACGGGCGCAGACCTCTTCAGAAGTAATCACGGAAAATGCCCTTCCAGTGACTAGGCGATGGTGGTCGGAGAGAGAGTTCCTGTGGCGTGCGGCCCCACCGCACCGCCGGAGGAGCCGGGGGTGGTTTCGGGGGGACGACGGGAACAGCCGCGCATCACACCGCGGCAAGTTCTGGCCAAGACAGGCGAGTTGTCACCGTACCCAGACGGCCCGCTGATGACCATTGCCCTTAAGGGCAATGATCGTTTCCGGGAAAGTTCATGGTGGCGAAATCGGGCCGGAGGTGTTTTGCTTGCTCACGGCTCACCTGGACGGGGGCGGTGCGCCGTCGGCTGGTCATGTACGGTGACAGCCGGCTTCGGCGCCGTTCCCAACCTCCTCATCCAGACCGGGACCAAGGAGATGCGAATGGCCGAGGTACACCTTGCGGCGGGGACGGTGGAGTACCAGGACACCGGTGGCAAGGGTCCTGTGGTGGTCCTGCTGCACGGTGTCGCGATGGACGGTTCCCTGTGGCGCAACGTGGTGAGACCTCTGCGCGCGGATTTCCGGTGCGTGGTCCCGACGCTGCCCCTGGGCGGGCACCGCACGCCCATGCGGCCGGATGCGGACCTGTCCGTCGCCGGAGTGGCCCGGCTCGTCGCGGAGTTCCTCGACGCACTGGACCTGCGTGACGTCACCCTGGTGATGAGCGACTGGGGCGGGGCTCAGGCCCTGGTGGCCCTCGGCCGGGACGAGCGGATCGGCCGGCTCGTCATCACCTCCTGCGAGGCGTTCGACAACTTCCCCCCAGGTGTGCCGGGTTCCAACCTGTACATGTCCGCGAAGATGCCGGGAGGCATCAACCTCGCCTTCAAGCTGCTGAAGGCGAAGCCGATGCGGCGACTGCCCATGACCTGGGGATGGATGAGCAAGCGACCCGTTCCGCACGAGGTGATGGACGCCTGGTTCACCCCCTTGTGGACCTCGGCGGAGATCCGCCGGGATCTGCGCAAGTACGTCCTGGGCGTCCCGCAGAAGAGCGAACTGCTGCGGTGGGCGGAGAAGTTGCGGGACTTCGACCGTCCGGCTCTCGTGGCCTGGGCGGCCGAGGACAAGGTGATGCCGCTCGAACACGGGCGCAGACTCGCCGAGCTGCTGCCCAAGAGCGAGCTGGTGGAGATCGCCGACAGCTACACCCTCATCCCCGAGGACCAGCCGGCCCGACTCGCCGCACACATCAGGTCGTTCCTGCTCACGGGAAAGGCCGCCGGGTAGGCCGCGGACAGGCCTGCGCCACCGGTCGGTACGACGGCCACGACAGCAGGAGGCGGTGCCGGTGCCCTCGGGCATCGGTGAGTGAGGTGGCGGGCTCCCGCCTGTCCGGGTGCGGTCCGGGACCGGGCGTGCGGGCCGGCCGCAGGGCGCGGGAGCGTGTGCCCGCGAGCAGGAACGCACGGCCGTGACGGACCCGCCGCCGTCAGGGCGGCACCGGTCTCCGTGACCCCGGGGTGGTCCCGGACGGAGAACTGGAGTTGATGGATCCGGAAAAGATACCGGGCAGGCGGATTGCTTTGACGTGCGCTGACCCGGCCGGTCAGGGACGGAGCCGGGGCGGACGCCCGGCCGTACGGCGGGACCCTCTGTGACCGCTCTCCTGCGCGGGAGCGTGGCGAGGCGTGACCAGCGCAGGGCGATGACGTGGAGGACGGCATGACGGACAGCAGGGACGCGGCAGACCCGATGGACGACCGGAGCAACCCACTGAAGGAGCGGCTGGCCGCGCTGCGGGCGGACGCCCGGTACCCGGTCCTCCTGCACCTGGTGCGGGAGCAGACCGCCGAACTCCTCGGCACCGCCCCGGAGGACGTCGCACCCGACCTCGCCTACCGTGACTTCGGCTACAACTCCCTGGCCGCGGTGGAGCTGACGAACGGCCTGAGCGCGGCCTGCGGACTCGAACTGCCCCTCACCCTCCTCTTCGACCACCCCACGCCCGCCGCGGTGGCCGCACACCTCCAGGAGCTGCTGGGGTTCGCGCCGACAGCCGCCGAGACACCCGAAGCCGGGGAGGAACCGGGCTCCGGCGCCGGCGACGACCCCATCGCGGTGGTGGGCATGGCCTGCCGCTACCCGGGCGGTGTCGCCTCCCCCGCCGGCCTGTGGGAGGTCGTGGCCGCCGGGCGCGACGTGATCTCGCAGTTCCCGGCCGACCGGGGCTGGGACCTGGACGGGCTCTTCTCGGACGACCCGGAGCAGCCGGGTACGAGCTACGCCCGCACCGGCGGATTCCTCGAATCGGTCGCCGACTTCGACGCCGACTTCTTCACGATCGCCCGGCGCGAGGCGCTCGCGATGGACCCGCAGCAGCGGCTGCTCCTGCACACCGTGTGGGAGTCGCTGGAACACGCGGGTATCGATCCCGGCTCCCTGCGCAGGTCCCCGACAGGTGTGTACATGGGCAGCAGCGGCCAGGACTACGAGCAGGTGGCCCGCTCGGGGCCGCAGGAGCTGGAGGGCTACTGGGGCATCGGCTCGGCCGGCAGCGTCCTGTCCGGCCGTGTCGCCTATGCCTTCGGCTTCGAGGGCCCCGCGCTCACGGTCGACACCGCCTGCTCGTCGTCCCTGGTGAGCGTGCACCTCGCCGCCCAGGCGCTGCGCGCCGGCGAGTGCTCCCTCGCCCTGGCCGGCGGCGCCGCCGTGATGGCGACACCCAAGGTGTTCACGGAGTTCAGCAGGCAGCGCGCGCTCTCCCCGGACGGGCGGTGCAAGTCGTACGCGCAGGCCGCGGACGGTACCGGCTGGGCCGAGGGCGTCGGGGTGCTCGTCCTGGAACGCCTCAGCGAGGCCCGGCGGCTCGGCCACCGCGTCCTCGCCCTCATCCCCGGCTCGGCCGTCAACCAGGACGGCGCGAGCAACGGTCTGACGGCACCGAACGGTCCGTCGCAGCGACGGGTGGTGCAGCAGGCGCTGGCGGCGGCCGGCCTGCGCCCGGGCGACATCGACGCGGTCGAAGGCCACGGCACCGGTACGAAGCTCGGCGACCCGATCGAGATCGACGCGCTCGTCTCGGTGTTCGCCGGGGACCGTCCGGACGGCAGGCCCTTGCGGCTGGGTTCGCTGAAATCCAACATCGGGCACAGCCAGGCCGCGGCGGGCGTCGGCGGCCTCATCAAGATGATCATGGCCCTGCGCCATGAGGTACTGCCCCGTACCCTGCACGTCGACCGGCCCACCCCCAAGGCGGACTGGACGAGCGGCGCGGTCGCCCTGCTGACGGAGGCGACGCCGTGGCCGCGCGGCGCGCGCGTGCGGCGGGCCGGGGTGTCGGCGTTCGGAGTCGGCGGGACCAACGCGCACGTCCTGGTGGAGGAGGCGCCGAACGACGCCCCGGCGACCGGGCAGCCGGCACCGGGCGACCAGCAGGCACCGGCGGACGGGGGCCCGGGCGGCACCCCACCGCCCGTCGTGCCCTGGGTGCTGTCCGCCAGGACCCCGGCCGCCCTCGCGGAGCAGGCCCGCCGGCTGCACACGCACCTCACCGCCCGGTCCGAAGCCACCCCCGTCGAGGTGGGGGCCGCACTGGCGCTGACCCGGGCCCACTTCGAGCACCGCGCGTCCGTGACCGCGGCCACCCGCGCCGAACTCCTCGAAGCCGTGGCCGCGCTCGCCCGCGGCGAGAGCGCGGAAGGGACCGCCCTGGGCCGGGCCCGCACCGGCGCCAGGACCGTCTTCGTCTTCCCCGGGCAGGGCTCGCAGTGGCTCGGCATGGGCCGCGAACTCGCCGACGCCCACCCGGTGTTCGCGGAGAAACTGAGCGCCTGCGCCGAGGCGCTCGCGCCCCACGTCGACTGGTCGCTCGACGCCGTGCTGCGCGGTGAGCCCGGCGCACCCGCCCTGGACCGCGTGGACGTCGTACAGCCCGCCCTGTTCGCCGTGATGGTCTCGCTCGCCGCACTCTGGCGGCACCACGGGGTGCATCCGGACGTCGTCGTGGGCCATTCCCAGGGCGAGATCGCGGCCGCCCACGTCGCCGGCGGGCTCTCGCTCGAGGACGCGGCCCGCGTCGTGGCGCTGCGCAGCCGGGCCATCGCCACCACCATGGCCGGACAAGGAGCGATGGCCTCGGTGACCGCGTCCCCCGACCGGCTCCGCCCGCTGCTCGACCGCTGCGGCGGACGCATCTGCGTGGCGGCCGTGAACGGGCCCTCCTCCCTGACCGTCTCCGGCGACCCGGCCGCCCTCGACGAGCTGCTCGCGCTGTGCGCCGCCGAGGACATCTGGGCCCGGCGCGTCCCCGTCGACTACGCCTCGCACTCCCCGCAGGTGGAGTCCGTCGAGGACTGGCTCGCCGAGGCCCTCGCCCCCCTCGCGCCCCGCTCCGGCCAGGTCCGCTTCCACTCCACGGTCACCGCCGCCGAGATGGACACGGCCACGCTCGACGCCGGCTACTGGTACCGGAACCTGCGGCAGCCCGTCCGCTTCGACGAGGTCGTGCGGGACCTGCTCGCCCAGGGCCGCACGACGTTCATCGAGGTGAGCCCGCACCCCATCCTGACGGTTGCGCTGGAGCAGACCGTGGAGGCCGCGGGCGCCGGTGCCGCCGTCCTCGGCTCGGCCCGCCGCGGCGCCGAACGGGCCCGCTTCACCGCCGCGCTCGCCGAGGCGCATGTGCACGGAGCACCGGTCGCCTGGGACGCCCTGTTCGACGTGCGGGCCGCACGCCGTACGGAGCTTCCGACCTACGCCTTCAGGACGGCCCGGCACTGGGCCACCCCACGCCCCGGCGGGGGCGACGTCACCGGGGCGGGGCTACGGCGTACCGGCCACGCGCTGCTCACCGCGGTCACCGAACTCGCCGACAGCGACGGGTGGTTGCTGACCGGCCGGGTCTCCCTCGCCCTGCACGGATGGCTGGCCGACCACGCGGTCCACGGCACCGTCCTGCTGCCCGGCACCGCCTTCGTGGACATGGCCGCACAGGCGGCCGAGCTGACCGGCTGCGACATGGTGAGCGAGCTGACCCTGGAGGAACCGCTGGCCCTCGCCGACGAACAGGCCAAGGACCTGCAGGCGACGGTCGGGGCGCCCGACGCGACGGGACGCCGGCCACTGGCCGTCCACGCCCGCGCCGTCGGCACCGACGAGCCGTGGACCCGGCACGCCTCCGGCTTCCTGGCGGTGGCCCCGTCGCCCGCCGTACCTCCGGCGGCTGCGCAGGCCTGGCCCCCGCCCGGCGCCACGCCCGTCGACGTCGACGCCCTCTACGAAGACCTCGCCGACCGGGGCTTCGGCTACGGACCCGCCTTCCAGGGGCTGCGCGCGGCCTGGCGGCACGACGGCACACTCTTCGCGGAGGCGGACACCACGGCGGCCGGTGACGGCTTCGGAATCCATCCCGCGCTGCTCGACGCGGCGTTCCACGCCCAGCTGAGCGAACTGCCGTCCGCCGGCGCCGAGTCGGGGCAGGTGTGGCTCCCGTTCACGTGGTCCGGCATTCGGCTCGAGGGGCCGGGCGCGACCCGGCTACGGGTGACGCTCACCGCGCGGGGCGAAGGGGTCGTGGCCATGTCCGCGACCGACGAGACCGGCGCCCCCGTGGTCTCCGTCGAGTCGGTGGTGGCCCGCCCGGTGTCCGCGGCCGGATCCGCGTCCCTGGGCCCGGCCGCGCAGGCGCTGTTCCGCCTGGAGTGGCAGCCCGGGCCGGCCGCGACCGCGCCGGTGGCCGCCGTGGCCCGGCCGGTGCTGCTGGGTACGGCCGAGGGCGTGCTGCCCGCTGCGGACGCCACGGTGTACGGCGATCTCCCGGACCTCATCGCCGCCGTCGACACCGGCGCCCCCGTCCCCGAGACCGTGATCGCCCCGGTCCCCGGCACACCGACGACCGCCGGCGAGGTCCGCGCCCTCACGCGCCGCACCCTCGCCCTGCTCCAGGGCTGGCTGGCCGACGAGCGTCTCGCCGGCTCCCGGCTGGTCCTCGTCACCCGTGGCGCCGTAGCCGCCGGCCCCGACGACACCGCCCTGCGGCCGGGCCTCGCACCCGTGTGGGGTCTGGTCCGCGCCGCCCAGTCCGAGCACCCCGGGCGGTTCACGCTCCTCGACCTGGACGGCACGCGGACACCCGCCTTCGCCACGCTGCCGGTCGCAACCGAGCCGCAGCTCGCCGTGCGCGACGGCATCGTCCGCGTACCCCGCGTCGTACGCACCCGCACCACCGGGAACGCCGGACCGCTGCCGTTCGACCCGGACGGCACCGTGCTCGTCACCGGCGGCACCAGCGGCATCGGCGCCCACGTGGCCCGGCACCTCGTCACCGAGCACGGCGCCCGGCACCTGCTCCTGGCGAGCCGCCGGGGCGAGGCTGCCGCCGGGGCGGCCGGGCTGGCCGCGGACCTGCGCGCACTCGGCGCCGACGTCACCGTCGCCGCCTGTGACGTCGCCGAGCGCGACCAGGTGGCCCGGCTCCTTGCGGCCGTACCGCCGGCCCACCCGCTCACCTCCGTGATCCACTCCGCCGGCGTCCTGGACGACGGTCTGCTCGAAGCGCTCACCGGCGAACGCCTCGAGCGCGTCCTGCGGCCCAAGGTGGACGCCGTACTCCATCTGCACGAGCTGACGGCCGGCGCACCGCTGCGCTCCTTCGTGCTCTTCTCCTCCGTGGCCGGGACCATCGGCGGCGCCGGACAGGGCAACTACGCGGCTGCCAACACCTTCCTCGACACCTTCGCGCAGTGGCGGCGGGCGCATGGGCTGCCGGGCAGCTCGCTCGCCTGGGGGCTGTGGGAGGAGGCGAGCGGCATGACCCGGCATCTGGAAGGGGCCGGAGTGGCACAGCTCGGCAGGTCGGGCCTCGCCCCGCTGGCGACCGGCGAGGCGCTGCGGCTCTTCGACACCGTGCACGGCACGGACGACGCGCTGCTCCTGCCCGCGTGGATCGACCTGGGCGCCCTGCGTGCCCAGGCCCGCGACGGCGTGCTCCCGCCCGTCCTCGCCGCGCTCGTACCCGCCGCGGGACGCCCGGCGCACTCCCGCGCGGGTACGCTGCGCACGCGGTTCGCGGCCACCGGGCCCGAGGAGCGTGACGCGCTCCTCATGGCTGTCGTGGCCGACGAACTCGCCGCGGTCCTCGGCGCGGACGCCGGGGCGTTCGATCCCGAACGGCCCTTCAAGGACCTGGGACTGGACTCGCTCGGCGCCGTACGACTGCGCAACCGGCTGGGCCAAGCCACCGGGCTCACCCTGCCCTCGACCCTCGTCTTCAGCCATCCGCGGGTACCGGACCTAGCCGCCCGGCTGCGGACCCTGCTGGAGCAGAGCGCCGAACCCGACGGCCGCGAGCAGGAACAGGGCGCCCCGGCCGTGAACGCCGAACTGGACCGGCTGGCCGCGCTGCTTCCTTCCGTCGGGCCGGGTGACGTCGACGCCGTCGGCGCCCGGCTGCGCTCCCTGCTCACCTCACTGCCGGGCGGGGAGCGTGCCGAGGCCGGGCCCAGTGTCGAACACGCCACCGCCGACGAGATCTTCGACCTGATCGACAACGACCTGGGGGTGGCCTGAGCCATGGCGGACGACGACAGGACACTGAGCTACCTCAAGCGGGTGGTCGGCGAACTCCAGCGCACCCGCGAGGAGTTGGAGCGAACCCGGCAGCGTGTCACCGAACCGGTCGCGATCGTCGGCATGGCCTGCCGCTACCCCGGCCACATCGCGTCCGCCGATGACCTGTGGGACGCCGTGGTCCAGGAGCGCGACGTCGTCGGTGACTTCCCCGAGGACCGGGGCTGGGACCTCGCCGGCCTCTTCGACGACGACCCGGACCGGCCCGGGACCACGTACACCCGCGCGGGCGGATTCCTCGACGGGGCAACGGAGTTCGACGCCGAGTTCTTCGGCATCGGACACGTCGAGGCTCTCGCCATGGACCCGCAGCACAGACTGCTCCTGGAGACCGTCTGGGAGTGCCTGGAGAACGCCGGCATCGAACCCGGCACGCTGCGCGGCTCCCGTACCGGCGTGTTCGTCGGCACGACCGGTCAGGACTACGCCCAGCTCGCCCGCTCCGGTCCGAGCGACCTGGAGGGCTACTGGGGCATCGGTTCGGCGGGCAGTGTCCTGTCGGGGCGGGTCTCCTACGTGCTCGGATTCGAGGGCCCCGCCCTCACCATCGACACGGCCTGCTCCTCCTCCCTCGTCGGTGTGCACCTGGCGGCGCAGGCGCTGCGCGCCGGCGAGTGCTCGCTCGCCGTCGCGGGCGGTGTGACGGTGATGTCCACGCCCGGTGTGTTCACCGAGTTCAGCAGGCAGCGCGGCCTCTCGCCGAGCGGCCGCTGCCGGTCCTTCGCCGAGGCGGCCGACGGCACCGGCTGGAGCGAGGGCGTCGGCGTCGTCCTCCTGGAGCGGCTCGGCGAGGCCCGGCGCAACGGCCACCGTGTCCTCGCCGTCGTCAGGGGCTCGGCCGTCAACCAGGACGGCGCGAGCAACGGGCTCACCGCCCCCAACGGCGTCTCCCAGCAGCACGTCATCGGCCAGGCACTGGCCGCGGCCCGGCTGCGCCCCGCCGATGTCGACGCCGTCGAGGGCCACGGCACCGGCACCTCGCTCGGTGACCCCATCGAGGTCGACGCGCTGAACGCCGTCTACGGCCGCGAGCGCGGCAGCGCGCCCCCCGTCGGGCTCGGTTCGCTGAAGTCCAACCTCGGGCACACCCAGGCGGCCGCCGGTGTCGGCGGTCTCATCAAGATGGTGCAGGCGCTGCGCCACGAACTGCTTCCCCGCACCCTGCACGTGGACCGGCCCACCCCCAAGGCCGACTGGTCCGACGGCGTCCGGCTGCTGACCGAGGCCACACCCTGGCCCCGCGGGGAGCGGATCCGCCGGGCCGGTGTCTCCTCCTTCGGCATCAGCGGCACCAACGCGCACGTCATCGTCGAGGAGGCGCCCGAGGAGGCACGCGGGGAAGCCCCTGAGCAGGCAGGCGGGGAAGCGCCCGGTGCCGTGCCGGAGCGGCCCGGGTCGCAGTCTGCCGCCCTGCCCGTGGTCCCCTGGGTGCTCTCGGCCCGGACGCCCGCCGCCCTGCGCGGCCAGGCCCGCCGCCTGCACACGCACCTCACCGCGCACCCCGGTACCCCGCCCGCCGAGGTCGGCGCCGCCCTGGCCCGCACCCGGACCCGGTTCGAGCACCGCGCCGTCGTCATCGGAGCCGGAGCCGACGAACTCCTCGCCGCCCTCGCCGCCCTGGGCGAGGGCGAGCTGCCGGGCCGTGCCGTACGGGGCGTGGCCGCGCGCGCCCGCAAGGCGGCCTTCCTGTTCTCGGGGCAGGGCTCCCAGCGTGCCGGAACGGGACGGGAACTGCTTGCCGCCCACCCGGTGTTCGCCGACGCGCTCGAGGCGGTGTGCGACGAGCTGGACCGGCACCTGCAGACCCCGCTGCGGCAGGTGATGTTCGCCGCCGAGGGCACCGAGCAGGCCGGCCTGCTGCACCACACCGGCTACACCCAGCCGGCCCTGTTCGCCCTGGAGGTCGCCCTCTACCGCCTCGTGGAGTCGTGGGGCTTCACCCCCGACCTCCTGCTCGGCCACTCGGTCGGCGAACTGGCCGCCGCCCATGTCGCCGGAAGTCTCTCGCTCGCCGACGCGAGCGCACTGGTCGCGGCCCGCGGCGCGCTGATGCAGGCGCTGCCGGCGGGCGGTGCGATGGTCGCCGTGCAGGCGTCGGAGGAGGAGGTGCGCGCGAGCCTTCAGGGGCACGCGCAGCTGGCGGTGGCAGCCGTCAACGGCCCGCGCTCCGTCGTCGTGTCCGGCGCCGCCGAGGCCCTCGACGGCTGGGCGGCCCGCTGGCGGGAGCAGGGCCGTCGCACGCGCCGGCTGCGGGTGAGCCACGCCTTCCACTCGCCGCTGATGCGGCCCGCGCTCGGCTGCCTCGCCGAGGTCGCGGGCAGTCTGAGCTACCGCGCGCCGCGCATTCCCGTCGTCTCCGCCGTCACCGGCACCCTCGCCGACCCGGCCGCCTTCGCCACCGCCGACTACTGGGTGGCCCAGGCCGAGCACCCGGTCCGTTTCCTGGACGGCGTGCGCACCCTGGAGAACGCCGGGGTGAGCGCCTTCCTGGAACTCGGGCCGGCCGGGGTGCTCACCGGCATGGCGCAGGACTGTCTTCAGGACCCCTCGGCGGCCGTGCTCGCCTCCGCGCTCGGCGGGAGTGGTCCCGAGCCCGTCTCGCTGGTGACCGCGCTCGCCGAACTGCATGTCGGGGGCGCGGGCGGCGACCTGGAGGGTCTGTTCGCACCGGGGGCGGGCCGCGGGGTGAGCCTGCCCACGTACGCGTTCCAGCCGCGCCGGCACTGGATCGACCTGCCGCGGACCGCGCCCGGACCGGGTGCACCGGACACCGGTGTGTCCCTGCCGGAGCGGCCCGCGGAGGAACCCGCCCGCCCGGCGCGGACACCGGACGCCCTCGCGCTCGTCCAGGCCCAGGCGGCCCTCGTCCTCGGCTACGACGACGCCGCGACCGTGGCCGCGGACAAGACCCTGCTGGAACTCGGCATCGACTCGCTGGGCGCGGTCCGGCTCCAGCGGCGCCTGGCCTCGGTCACCGGACTCGAACTGCCGGCGACGCTGCTCGTGGACCACCCGACGCCGCGGGCGATCGCGGACCACCTGCGGCCGCTGATCGCCGGGGCCTCGGATGCGGCGCACGGACCCAGGGCCGAAGACGGCCCTGCCACGGTCCTCAAAGCCGCTCACGCCCGGGGCGAACTCCCCTCCGTCATACCGCAGTTGCGCCAGGCCGCCACCCGACTGCCGTCCTTCCCGGGCCCGGACCGGCCCGCCGCCCCGCCCCGGCCCACCCTGCTCTCCGACGGGCCGGCGGAGCCCGCCGTGGTGTGTGTGCCCTCCTTCCTGGCCGGTTCGGGCCCGCACCAGTTCGCACGGTTCGCCGCCGGCTTCCGGCACCGCCTGCGCATGTCGGCGCTCACACTGCCCGGCGTCGGCATCAACTCGGCGCCCCTGCCAAGCACTTGGGACTCGGCGATCGACAGCCTGGCTGACGCGACCCGCTCGGTTGCGGCCGGCGCCCCGGTGCTGCTCGCCGGGCACTCCATCGGAGGCGCCCTCGCGCACGCCGTCGCCGCCCGCCTCGAACGCGCCGGGCACGAGGTCACGGGCGTCGTCCTGATCGACACCTACGAACCCGAACCCGGCCAACAGGGCGAGGTGTTCGGCTGGGCGATGGGACACATCCTGTCCGGGGAGCAGACGTCGGCGGCCGTCGACGACGCGGCCGTCCTGGCCATGGGCGGCTATCTGCGCCTCTTCGACGACTGGGCCGCCGACCCGCTCGCCGCCCCCGCCCTGCTCCTGGCCGCCGAGCGCGGCCCCGACGCACCGGACAGCGGAGCCTGGCGCCTGTGGCGGGCGGCGGACACCGTCACACGGGTCGCGGGCGATCACTTCTCGCTCCTCGAGGAACACGCCGCCGAGACGGCACGGACGGTCGAGGACTGGCTTCGAAAGGAACTCTCATGCAGCCCGTCGGCATAGTCGACTTCGGCAGCCATCTGCCCGAGAACGTCGTGGGACCCGAGTTCTTCCACGACCCGGACGCCCCGGTCGACCCCCTCGCCAACGCCCCGCTGTTCAAGGTCCCCGCGACCCGGCACCACGTCGCACCGGACGAGCGGGCCTCCGACATGATCGCGAAGGCCGCCGCGCCCCTCTTCGAACGGCTCGGCGGGAAACCCCCCGTGGACGTGTTCCTCACGAACGTGCTGCTCCCGGACGACCCGTTCATGGGCGTCGGAGCCCAAGCCGCCCACCGCCTCGGCATCGACCCCGAGTGGATCGTGGACCTGCACAACGCGGGCTGTGCCTCGTTCATGTACATGCTCCAGCTGGCCCAGAAGATCATGGCCGACGGCACCGCCAGGACCGCCCTGGTCGCCAACGTGCAGAACACCGCCGGGCAGATGTTCGCCCAGTCCGAGGTGCGCAAGCGCTCCCACGCGGCGATCCCGGGCGACGGCTGTGGCGTGGCCTACCTGCGGGCGGGCGGCGGTTCGCCGATCCTCGGGGTGCGCAGGCGCAGTACGCCCGAGTACTCGGTCGACCTGGGCCTGTCCGCGTCGGACGGGCGCAAGTACTGGGAGCCCGGCACCGGGCAGACGGACATCTGGTTCGACACGGAGAAGCAGAAGGAGATCCTCGAGCGCGGCAACACCCTGGTGCCCGAGCTGGTCCGGGAACTGTGCGCGGACCTCGGCGAGGATCCCGCCGGCATCGACGTCCTGGTCACCAACCAGCCGAACCGGATCTTCCTGCGGAACTGGCGGCAGGCCCTGAACCTCGACGCCAAGCGGCACCTGGACACCTTCGACCGCCTCGGCAACCTGTACGGAGCGGCGGTGCCCATCACTCTCGACCAGGCCGCGCGCGCCGGCGAGCTGCGCGACGGCGACCTCGTCGTGATGTCCGGGTTCGCCCACGCCGGTGACTTCGCGGCCGCGGCCGCGGTGCGCTGGAACGGCGCGTCATGAGTGCCGCGGGAACGGACGTCGCCACGGAGGACTTCGACGTCGTCGTCGTGGGCGCACGGTGCGCCGGCGCCACGCTCGGCGCACTCCTGGCCCGCCGGGGCCTGAGGGTCGCCGTGCTCGATCAGGCCGCGCGGATCCGCTCGACGCTCTCCTCGAACATCCTCCAGGCCGACTCCCTCGCTTTCCTCCACCGCCTCGGCGTCATGGACGAGTTGCGGGCCGCAGGGGTCACCACGATGAGCCACGTCGACATGCGCCTGGAGGAGTTCCGCGCGGTGGCCGCCTTTCCGCAGCAGGCCGGAGACGCCGGCGGAGCGGCCTGCATCCGCCGGGAGGTCCTCGACCCCGTGCTCGTGGGCGCGGCCCGCACCGCCGGCGCGCAGGTCCGGCTGGGCACGCGCGTGCTCGGGGTGGTCCGCGAGGGCGGCCGCGTCGCGGGCGTCCGGGCCGCCCTGGGCGGCGCCGAGACCGTCCTGCGCGCCCGGCTCGTCGTCGGCGCCGACGGCCGCACCTCCACGGTCGCCCAGGCCTGCGGCTCGCGCATGTACCACGTCAGCCCGGGCGAACGCAGCTACTACTGGACGTACTTCGAGGGCGCCGACCCCGGCGAGCACCCCACCTTCGTCTTCCACCGCTGGGGCGACCGGCACATGCTCGGCGGCCCCGCCGACAACGGCCTCTACATCGTCGGTGTCTCCCCGCAACGGCACGAGCGCGAGTCGTTCCGGACCGACCTCGAAGGGTCCGTCATGGCGCACGCCCTGCGCTGCGCGCCCATTGCCCGGGCCCTGTCGGGCGCCACCCGGGCGAGCAGGATCTACGGCATCCGCCGCTTCTTCGGATACTTCCGGGAGGCGTCCGGCGCCGGCTGGGTGCTGCTCGGGGACGCCGGGCACTTCAAGGACCCGGCGGGCGGCCGCGGTATCGGTGACGCCTTCCACCAGGCCGAGCGGCTGGCCGCGGCGATCGCGGCGGCGCTGCCCGACCCCGGCGAACTCGACCGCGCCACGGCCCGGTTCGGCGTATGGCGGGACCGCACGTACGCCGAGTACTACGGGCTGGCCGCGGACCTCGGCGTCGCCGGACCCATCGCGGGCGTCGTCCCCCGCGTCGTGCGCACCCTGCACGCCAAGGGCGCGATGGACGGCGTCCTGAACCTGCTCAGCCACCGCGCCCGCGTCATGGACGTCCTGACGCCCGGACGGGTGCTGGGCGCCACCGGCGCGGCCCTGTGGCACGGCCGGGGCGGACGCCGGTCCGCCGTGGCGGAGCTGGCCCGGCTCGCCACAACGGAGATCCGCCGCCGCGGGGCGATGCGCACGCCCGTCTACGAAAGCGGCCCCCACCCGGGCCCCGTCCAGCAGGACTCGCTTGAACCGGAGCCGACCAGATGACCAGTACCCTTCCGTCCGCGAACACCCCCGCAACCCTTCCGCCGCCCGGCGTCCGGCTGGACTTCGAGCAGACCGTTCCGCGCTCGCTGGCGCACCGCAGCCAGATCGGCGAGGTGTTCGTCGCCGATTCCGCGCAGAGTTCGGACGACGACTTCCACCTGTCGTTCCAGGTTCCGCGCGCGCACAGCCTGTGGTCGGACCGGGACCCCGCGCACCATGACCCGTTCGCATCCGCCGAGGCCGCCCGGCAGTCCATCTTCGTCCTGCTGCACCGGTACGTGGGTGTGCCCGTGGGCGCCCCCTTCAGCCTCCAGCGGATCGCACTGCGGGTCGAGGACCCGCAGGCCTACGCCAACGACGGGACCACTCCGCTCCAGGGCCACCTGCACTTCCGCGTCGCCGAACGACAGGGCAGGGGCTCGGACGTGGTGAGCATGGTCCTGTCGGGCGTCATGGAGATCGCCGGCCGGCGGGCGATGACGCTCAGTGCCGTCCTCGCCTTCATGTCGCAGGAGGACTACGACGTCTTCCGGGCCTTCCAGCGGGCGCAGAAGCCGGTGGCCACCGCCGAGCTGACGCCCGCGCGCCCGCTCGCGCCGGTGCTCGTCGGCCGCGAACTGCGGCGCAACGTGGTCATCGGCTCGCCCGGCCCGGACAGCACCGGGCCGGACGACGGCACGGCACGCTATCTGCTCGCCGCCGACCGGAGCCACCCCGCGTTCTTCGACCACGAGTACGACCATGTGCCCGGCCCCCTGATGGTCGAGGGCCTGCGGCAGGCGGCCGTCGCCGCGGCCTGCCGCAGCGGGGCCCTCGCCTCGCCGCACGCGCTGCCGGTCGGCTGCGAGGCGTCCTTCCTGGACTTCGCCGAGTTCGAGGCGGATCTCACCTACGAGGCGGAGGTCCACCCGCCCGGCACGGACGGCCGCCTGCCGGTGACCGTCCGGCTGCGGCAGTTCGGCGCGACGGTCGTCGAGGGCCGTATCGAGCTGCTGCCGGACACCGGAGCACTGTCCCGTCCCACCGCACAAGGCCACGGAGTCTGATTCATGTCACTGGAACCCACACAGCAGCGGGTGGCCGTGGTCGGCGGCGGTATCGCGGGCCTGACCGCCGCCCTCCGGCTCGACCTGCTCGGCTACCACGTCGAGGTCATCGAGGCCGACGGCACGCTGGGCGGCCGCTTCGGCCTGGACAGGCTGGGCGACCGGCCGGTCATGACCGGCGGCAAGAACATCGGCCGCGAATACCACACCTTCCGCTGGTTCACCGCGGAACTGGGCTGCGACGCGTACGACAGCTTCGGGTACAACGCCTCCCGCATCAAGGACGGCCAGATCCTGACGCTCGACAGCGAGCGCCGCAGCCAGACCCTGAAGAACATCCGGCGCATGGGATCGGCCCGGGACTTCACGCGGATGGCGGCCATGGCAGCCCGCATCCGCGCCGACCGGCGCAACCGCTTCCTCGGCTCCCGCTACTTCACCGGCGTCTCACGCAGGCACGACCACGCCCCCCTCAGCGAGTTCTTCGGCCCCCAGATGACGGACATGCTGGTACGGCCCATGGTGATCCGGAACAACGGAGCCGAGCCGCACGAGGTCTACCCCGGCACGTTCGGCACCAACATCGCGATGCTGCTGGACCACTACGACCAGCTCTCCGACGGCATCCAGCCCGTACTGGAGGCGTTCGCCAAGCGCGTGCCGGTCAGGCTCAACGCGCGCGTGACGGACCTCGTGATCCGCGGCGGCAAGGTCACGGGCCTGCGGATCTGCGAGGACGGCGCCGAGCCGAGGACCGCCGACTACGACGCCGTCGTGCTCGCCACCCCCGCGTACGCCACGGCCGAGATAGTCCGCTCGGTCCGGCCCGCACTCGCGGGCAGGCTGGCCGACGTCACCTACTTCCCGTCGACCGTGGTCCTCGTGGAGTACGACCGGGACATCTTCACGCACGAGGTGCGCGCGCTCGCCATGGACGACGGGCCGTGCACCAACGCCGGCTCGTACGGCCAGGAGGAGCGCCACATCGTCCGCTACACCTACAGCGGTCGCGAGGGCAGGCTCACCGACCTCAGCCCGCAGAACATCGACAGGTTGACCGGCCAGACCGAGGAGCGGCTGCGCAGATACCTCGGCGCCCCGCGCGCCGAGCGGGTCAACCTCCTGGTCAAGCACTGGAAGGCCGCCTACAGCGGCTATCTGCCGTACCACGCCGAATTCCTGGCCGAGGTCCGCGAGAGCGTCGCGCAGATCGCCGGCCTGGAACTCGCCGGCGACTACATCCAGGGCGTGTCCATCGAGGGCTGCGCACGGACGGGCCGCGCGGCGGCCGGGCGGATCGCCGGCCACCTCGGCTCGCCGCGGCGGCCCGCATGAACGGCGCTAAGTGGGCGGTGGTCACCGGCGCCTCCTCGGGCATCGGCGAACACCTCGCGCGGGGCCTCGCCGCCCGCGGACACGACCTGTGGCTCGTCGCGCGCGGTACCGAGGCCCTGGAACGGCTCGCCAAGGAGCTGCAGGAACGGCATCGCGTCACGGTCCGGGTCAGAACCTGCGACCTCGCGGACCCGGCCGCGCGCGGCGCGCTGACCGAGGAGCTGGCCGGGGAGCCGGTGTCGGTGCTGTGCGCCAACGCCGGGTTCCCGACCTGCGGGCCGTTCAGCACCAACGACCCGGCGAAGGAGACTGCCGAGGTCCAGGTCAACGTGGTCGCGCTGCACGCCCTCACCCAGGCCCTGCTGCCCGGGATGCTGGCGCGCGGACACGGCCGGATCCTGGTCACCGGCTCCACCGCCGGCTGCCAGCCCGTGCCGACGGCGGCGACCTACGCGGCGACCAAGGCCTTCGCCAACAGCTTCGCCGAGTCGCTCCACGTAGAGCTGCGCGGGACCGGGGTGACATGCACCCTGCTCGCCCCCGGTCCCGTGCGCACCAACTTCTACCTGGAGGGGGGCATCCAGGACCTGCAGAAGCACGCGTTCCTCGCCTGGCTCACCCCCCGCCGGGTCGCCGAGGCGGGCCTGCGCGGCATGGCGGAAGGACGCCGTGTGGTGGTCCCCGGCCCCGTCGCCAAAGCCCAGTACCTCGCGGGCCGCCACACCCCCCGCGCACTGCTCTTTCCCGTGCTGGGCGCGGCAGTTCTGCCCCTGTTCCGCCGGGCAAGGGGCGGGACCGGGGGCACCATCCCGAACCGACAGTCGGTCAACTCCCGGAAAGTGTGAGGCACATGGACGGCAGGAAACATCGCTGGTTCATCCTGGGGGCGTCCCTGATCCCGCTGCTCGCGGTCTTCGGCGCCATGGTTCTGCTCTGGAACGAGATCTTCGCCTGGTCGGACGTGGTCGTCCTGGTCATCATGTACGCCGTCTCCGGCTTCGGGATCTCCGCCGGCTACCACCGCATGCTCACCCACCGCTCGTTCGAGACGTACAAGCCCATCCGCTACGCCCTCGCCACCGCCGGAGTGATGGCCGGCCAGGGCCCGCCGCTGATCTGGGCCGCCCATCACCGCAAGCACCACCGCGTCGCCGACAAGCCGGGCGACCCGCACTCCCCGCACCTGGACTTCGAGCCGGGCTTCAAGGGCACCATGGCCGGGCTGTGGCACGCCCACCTCGGCTGGCTCTTCGACGTCAGCCTCAGCTCCGACCCGATGCGTTACTGCCCCGACCTGGTCCGCGAGAAGCCGCTGCGCTGGCTGAGCGAGAACCTGGTCCTGGTCACCGCCTCCAGCGTGGTGCTGCCCGGCCTGATCGCCTTCGGCATCACCGGCGGATCGGTGCGGGCCGCGCTGACCGGCATGCTGTGGGGCGGCCTCGTCCGGATCTTCCTGATCAACCACATGACCTACGCCGTCAACTCCGTGGGGCACGTCTTCGGCCGCCGCCGCTTCGACACCACCGACCAGTCGCGCAACGTGGCCTGGCTGTCGGTCCCCTCGTTCGGCGAGGCCTGGCACAACAACCACCACGCCTTCCCGCGCTCGGCCCGGCACGGCATGAAGTGGTACGAGATCGACCTCTCCGCGATCCTCATCTGGAGCCTGGAGAAGTCCCACCTGGCGTGGAAGGTGATCCGCATCGACCCCGAGCGCATGACCATGCGCGAGGCCAACGTCAGCCGGGTCGAGGCGGCTTCGGCGGACAAGCGGCAGCTCCTGGAGTCGCAGCAGGCCCTCGCCCCCATGGCGGAGCGGCGCCGCGACGCCGACGCCTCCCTGGTGGACGTGGAGTAGGCACATGGAGTTCTTCAACGCCCTGACCAACGGCTCCTCGCACGGCGTGCTGCACGAGTGGAACGGCGAGGAGTTCGACCACACTCCATGGCGCGAGGTGGTCAAGGACGCCCACGCGATGGCCGTCGGGCTGCGCTCCCTCGGGGTGCGGCCCGGCACCCGGGTCGCCTGCATCCTCACCAACACCCCCGACACGGTCCGCGGCCTGCTCGCGGTCTGGCTCGCGGGCGGCGCGGTGGCCTCCCTTCCGCTGCCCACCCGGGGCCAGAGCCACGAGGCGTACGGCGAGCAGCTCGTCGCCCTCGCGGCGCGACTGGACCCGACGCTGCTGCTCGTCGACGAGTGGCTGACCGCGATGGTCCCGCAGGAGCTGGCCGGGCAGGTCCCGGTCCACGGCTTCTCGGCGCTGCGCCGCGGCGGGCACATCGAACCGAGCCCGCCGGGCCGGGACGACCTGGCCTTCATCCAGTACTCGTCCGGATCCACCAGCACACCCAAGGGGTGTGCGCTCACGACCCGCGCCATCGAACAGCAGCTGCAGATCATCCTGCACCTGACGGGCGGCCGCCCGGGTGCGGACACCGTGGCCTCCTGGCTGCCGCTCTCGCACGACATGGGCATGTTCGGCTGCCTGCTGTACTCGTGGGCGTACGACTTCGACTTCGTGCTGTCCTCGCCCGACCGGTTCGGGATGGCACCGCGGACGTGGTTCCGCGACATGTCGGAGTACGAGGCGACGATGACGGCGGGCACGAGCACCGCCGTGTATCTCGCGGCCCGGGCGCAGGGCCGGGGCTCGCTGCCGAAGGAGCTGAAACTGCGGGCCGCCGTGATCGGCGCCGAGCGCGTCGACTGGGACACGCTGGCCCGGGCGACACAGACCTTCCGCCCCTTCGGCCTGACCGACACGGCGTTCCAGCCGGCCTACGGCATGGCCGAGGCCACGCTGGCGGTGACCGGCAAACCCTGGGCGCAGGCCCCCAGGGCGCTCGCGTTCGACGGCCCCGCGCTCGTGGAGGGCACGGTGACCGAGGTCCCGGCGGACCACCCGAAGGCCACCTTGCTGGTCTCCAACGGCCCGGCGCTGCCCGGGGTGCGCGTCAGGGCCGGGGCGGCCGGGGGAGTCGCGGAGATCCAGGTGGCCTCGCCCAGCCTGGCCTCCGGCTACCACGCCGACCCGGAGCGCACCGCCGCCCGGTTCCAGGACGGCTGGCTGCACACCGGCGACCTGGGCTTCGTCCACGGCGACGAGCTGTATGTCCTCGGCCGCGCCGACGACATGCTCTCGGTGGGCGGACGCAAGGTGTACGCCTCCGAGATCGAGTCGGCCGTCGACGGCCTCAGGAACATACGCAAGGGGTGCGCGGCCGTCGTCGACGCGAGCGACGCCGGCGTGACCCGGCTGGTGCTGATGGTGGAGCCGCAGGGCAACCCCCGCGACTACCGGCCCATCGCCGAGGAGGCGGCGTCACTGGCCATGGCGAAGGCCGGTGTCGCGCTCGCGGAGTGCCTGTTCCTGCCGCGCGGGGTGCTTCCGAAGACGCCCAGCGGCAAGATCCAGCGCTTCCGGTGCCGGGCGCTGCTCGCCACGGAGGGCTTCGCCCCCGTGGCCCGGGTGACCTTCGCCTGACCGGCGTGCCCGCGGGGGCCCGCCCGGCCGGGCCCCCGCACCCCTGGGCGCACCACGCCCATCCGTGCCACCAAGGAGACAACCACTGATGAGCCACTACCGGTCGAACCTGACAGACCTGGAGTTCACCCTCTTCGAGGTGTTCGGCAGGGCGGAGGCGTACGGCCGGGGCGTGTTCGCGAGCACCGGCACGGAGGCCGCCCGCGACCTGCTCGCCGAGGTGGAGCGGCTGGCCGTGGAGCAACTCGCCGACGCCGCCGTCGACGCGGACCGCACCCCGCCCGTGTACGACCCCGAGAGCCGCTCGGTGACGGTGCCGGACTCCTTCCGCAAGGCCTACCGCGCCTGGATGGACTCCGGCTGGTACCTGGCCGACCTGCCTGCCTCGCTCGGCGGCGCGGACATACCGCCGTCCCTGCACTGGGCCATGGCGGAACTGGTGCTCGGGGCCAATCCGGCGCTGTACATGTACCAGTCGGTCGGCGGCTTCGCGAAGATCATCGACCGGCTCGGGACGGTCGCGCAGCGGCCATGGGCGCGGCACATCGTCGAGCGGCAGTGGGGCGCGACCATGTGCCTCACCGAGCCGGGTGCGGGCAGTGACGTGGGCGCGGGGCGGACCAAGGCCGTACGGCAGGCCGACGGCAGCTGGCACCTCACGGGCGTGAAGCGGTTCATCACCTCCGGCGAGCACGATCTCGCCGAGAACATCGTGCATTTCGTGCTGGCGCGCCCCGAGGGCCACGGCCCCGGCACCAAGGGCCTCTCGCTCTTCCTCGTGCCGAAGTTCCACGTGGCCGACTGGGCCACCGGTGAACTCGGCGCCCGCAACGGGGTGTTCGCGACCGCCCTCGAGGACAAGATGGGCCTGAAGGCGTCGGCCACCTGCGAGCTGGCCTTCGGCGACGGGACGACGCCCGCGGTCGGCTGGCTCCTCGGCGAGGTCCACGACGGCATCCGGCAGATGTTCCACATCATCGAGCAGGCCCGGATGATCATCGGGACCAAGTCGATGGCCGCCCTGTCGACCGGCTACCTCAACGCCCTGGAATACGCCAAGGTCCGCACCCAGGGCCCGGACCTGACCGGCATCGCCGACAAGACGGCCGCGCGCGTCCCCATCCTGCGCCACCCCGACGTCCGGCGCACCCTCCTGCTCCAGAAGGGGTACGCGGAGGGGCTGCGGGCCCTCGTCCTGTACGCCGCCACCGTGCAGGACCGGATCGCGACGGCGGACGCCGCGGGCGAGCCCGACGAGGACGCGGCGGCCCGCAACGACCTGTTGCTGCCGATCGTGAAGGGCTACGCCTCCGAGACGGCCTGCGCGCAGCTGGGACACGCGCTGCAGACCATCGGCGGCTCGGGCTACCTGCGGGACTTCCCGCTGGAGCAGTACATCCGCGACACCCGCATCGACACCCTGTACGAGGGCACGACCGCGATCCAGGGCATGGACCTCTTCTTCCGGAAGATCGTCCGGGACCAGGGCCGGGCGCTCGGCGCGCTGCTCGCCGAGGTGGACGAGACGGCGGCGGACGGCGCGGCCGGCGACGAACTGGCCGCGGAACGCGCCCTGCTGGCCGAGTCGTCCGCCCATGTCAGGTCGATGGCGGCCGGTCTCGGCGACCGGCTCCTGGCGTCACTGGACGAGCCGACGGCCATCTACCAGGTGGGCCGCAACACCACGCGGCTGCTGATGGCGGCCGGTGACGTGCTGGTGGCCTGGCTGCTGCTGAAGCAGGCCACGGTGGCGGCGGACCGCCTGGCCGAGGCGCGGCGCGGTGCCGTACGCACGCCCGGTGCCCGACTCGCCTTCTACCGCGGAAAGATCGCGACCGCGCGGTTCTTCGCCCGGGAGGTCCTTCCGCTCGTCGCGGCGCACCGGAGCATCGCCGAACGCACGGACCCGGTACTCATGGAAGTGGCGGAGGACAGCTGGTAGGTCTCGAGCGGGTCAGCGACGGACAGGCTTGCTCACCGCCGGCACGGTGAGCACACCGTGACCGGTGCCCGTCGAAGTGGCGCGGAGGAACAGGTCGTTCCTACACTCGCCCGCGTGGAACATGAGCGCGTCGTGGAATGGGACGGCATCACCCGCCGGTCGAGCCTGAAGGAGAAGTACGCGGCACTGCGTGACCAGTTGGCCGATGCGGCGCGGGACGGCGACTGGCGGACCGTTCTGCGGGTCCTCGACGAGCACCCCTCCTGGGTCAACACCGCGCGGCTGGAGGGCCGTAGCGGCTACACGCCCCTGCACCAGGCGGCCTGGCACGGCGCCCCCGCCGAGACGGTCGGGCGCATGCTGGAGGCCGGCGGCTGGCGGACGCTGCGGGCCGGCGACGGAGCCCGCGCCGTGGACATCGCCGCACAGCGCGGCCACCACCACATCACGGCCCTGCTGTGCCCGGAGATCCGGCACCCCCTGCCCGCCGACGTGGCCGGCCGCCTCCAGTACCACCTGCACCGGCTGATCCGGCACCGGGCGGGCGCGGGGGACGGCCCGGACCTCGCCACCCGGCAGGAGATGCGGCTGCCGGAGGTGGAGGTGCTGACCGAACTGCCGTACCCGGCCTGCTGGTTCCCCGTGCCCGGCATGTACGGGGGCTTCAAGATCCGCCTGAGCCGTGGCCGGCTGACCGTGGACAGCTGGATCCGCATCGTGGGCGGCTCGGAACGGACCGACACGGTGACCGTCGACGGGGTGAGCGTCCAGGAGGGCGGGCAGCTGTGACGTCCGGTCAGGAACGCCCTGGCTCGTCGTCGGGCGCCGGGGGCAGCGCGAGGTGGGCCAGGTCGGCCGGCCGGGGCGTGGTCACCGGCCACAGGGGAGCGGCCTCCCCGTCGGCGAGCGCGGCCGGGGCGTCGGTGAGGTTCATGCGCTCGCGCAGCCGGCCGTAGAAGTCCGTCGGGCCCAGCCGTACGGCCTTGAGCCGGCGGGGCGCGGCGTACACACCGATCCAGTCCCCGGGGCTCAGCACACCGCGCAGCTGGCCGTCGATGCTGACCGCGGCCTGGCCCGACCGGTCCAGCACCCGCAGTGCGACGGGCTCGTCGGGGGCGGCCACGACCGAGCGGTTGAAGACCATGTGCGGGGCGACCGGCGTGAAGACCAGGCCCTCCGCGCGCGGCGAGACGACCGGGCCGCCCGCGGCGAAGCTGTACGCCGTGGAGCCCGTCGGCGTGGCCACCAGCAGCGCGTCGGCCGAGTAGCAGGCCAGCAGCCGCCCCGCCAGATACACGCCGACCGACACCTGCCGGTCCCGGGCCAGTTTCTCCAGGACGACGTCGTTCAGCGCCGTGACGTTCAGGGCGACACCCCACTCGTCGCCCGTCTCGCACTCGGCGCGCACCCGGGGCGGCGGCAGCATCGGACCGCGCCCGTACCGCAGCAGCACCTCCATCTGCGCGGGCACCTCGAGCCGGCAGGACGCGCGCATGGTCAGCAGTATCCGGCTCTCAACGGTGATCCGTCCGTCCTGCACGGCGTCCAGTGCCGCGTGCACCGCGGTGACGGGAACCTCGGTCAGGAACCCGACCCGGCCGAGGTCGACACCGAGGACCAGGGCGTCGTGCTCGGCCGCGAGCCGGGCACCGCGCAGAAAGGTGCCGTCGCCGCCGAGGGTGACGATGAGGTCCGGATCGCCCGCGGCCTCGACCTCCTCCAGCGCGCTGTGCCGCGAACCCTCCTGCCACACGTCGATGTCGGCGCATCCCACGGCGTGCTCGGCACACCACGCGCGTACGGCCCGTGCCGCGACGACGGCCTCGGCCCGCCCGCCGTGCACCACCAGCCCGACCCGGTTCACCGTCATACCCGCCTCCCGGCCGCCTGCCTGAGACCGCCATCCTCACCGCGCACCCCGCCCCAGCGGCACACGCCACGCCGTCGGATCCGGCGCCCGGCGGCCCGCCGTCACACCTGGGCAGGGGCGCCTCGCAGCCGCGCGTGGCCGCCGGGCGGGTGCCCGGGCGGCCCGAAGGCGCGGTGGAAGACGCCGGTCGCCCTGATGCCGGCGCCGAGCCGGCTGCTCCTGCGCACCCTCCCCGAGCCCGACACGACACCCCACGGCCCGAGCCCGGCACCCCCTCGGCGCCAAGGATCCGGCCCCATACCCAGCGCGCCGGTGACCAGCGCCTGTCCGCCGCATCCGGTGCGCCGTCGTAAAGCCGGTGAAACGGCGGAGCAACAGCGTGCCGCCACCCTTCCCTGCAATGCCCCGGGGCCGCCCGGGGCGCACCACAGGAGGAGGGAGCAACCGTGACGGACACCGTCGACCACGAGGCGCCGCCGGCCGCGGGCACCCGCACGTACAACGGGTGGGCGCGCAACGACACGCTGGAGGACTACTCGCTGCGCTACGCGCCCAAGTCCTTCCGCCGCTGGACGCCGTACGTGGTGGCCACCACGGCCCTCGGCGGGATCGCCTACCTCGCGGACTTCGCCATCGGCGGCTCGATCGCCGTCTCCCACGGCTTCGCGAGCGCCCTGGCGGCCATCCTGACCGCGGCGGCCGTCATCTTCCTGACCGGCATCCCGATCGCGTACTACTCGGCCAAGTACTCCATCGACATGGACCTGTTGACCCGGGGCGCCGGATTCGGCTACCTGGGCTCGACGCTGACCTCGGTGATCTACGCCAGCTTCACCTTCATCTTCTTCGCCCTCGAAGGCTCCATCATGGCGCAGGCCCTCCAACTCGGCCTGCACGTCCCGCTCGCCGCCGGCTATCTCGTGTGCTCGCTGATCATCCTGCCGCTCGTCGTGTACGGCATGACCGCCCTGTCGAAGATGCAGGTGTGGACGCAGCCGGTCTGGCTGGTGCTGATGGTCGCGCCGTTCGTGTCCATCGCCGTCCAGGAGCCGGGTAAATTCGCCGAGTTCACGCACTTCGCGGGTGACTCGCCCACGGGGCCGGGCATCAGCGTGCTCGGGGTGGGGGCGGGCGCGGGCGTCGCGCTGTCGCTGATCGCGCAGATCGGGGAGCAGGTCGACTATCTGCGTTTCATGCCCGACAGGACGGCCGAGAACGGCAGGCAGTGGTGGACGGCGGTGCTCGGCGCCGGACCCGGCTGGGTGGTGCTCGGCGCACTGAAGCAGATCGGTGGCGCCTTCCTCGCCTTCTCCATCGCCTCGAGCGTCGGCCTGGCCAAGGCGAACGAGCCGATCCAGCAGTACGTCCACGGGTTCCGCACGTTCGCCGCGCCCGTCGCCCTGGGACTGGCCACCTTCTTCGTCATCCTGTCCCAGATAAAGATCAACTCGACGAACGCGTACTCCGGTTCGCTGTCCTGGTCGAACTTCTTCTCCCGGCTGACGCACCGTCACCCGGGCCGCGTGGTCTACATCTTCCTCAACGTCGGTATCGCCCTGGCCCTGATGGAGGGAGGCGTCTTCGGCTTCCTCAACACCGTTCTCGGCTTCTACTCCAACGTGGCGATCGCCTGGATCGGCGCGGTCGTGGCCGACCTCGTCATCAACAAGCCGCTGAAGCTGAGCCCGTCGTACATCGAGTTCAAGCGGGCGCATCTGCACCACTTCAACCCGGTCGGCTTCGGCTCGATGCTGATCGCGTCGGCGGTCTCCATCGCCGCCTACTTCGATGCCTTCGGGGCCTACGGCAAGGCGTTCTCGCCGTTCATCGCGCTGTTCCTGGCCATGGTGCTCTCGCCGCTGTTCGCCGTGCTCACCCGGGGCCGCTACTACCTCGCCCGCGTGGACGGCCTGTCCGAGCCCCCGCTCGGGCCCGACGGACTGCCCTCGGCGGCCACCCTGACCTGCTCGGTGTGCGCGACCGGCTTCGAACGGCCCGACATGGCCGGCTGCCCCTTCCACCGGGGTGCGATCTGCTCGCTGTGCTGCAGCCTGGAGAAGAACTGCCACGACTCCTGCAAGCGCACGGGCGCAACGGGCCTGGTCGCCCTGCCCCTGCCCACCGTCCGCGATTGACGCTCCCGGTGCCCCGGCCCGGCGTGATCCGGACACGTCCAGACAGGCAGGGCAGGCGGCTCGGCGATGACGCGCCCGAAGGATCCCGCCTTCGCGCTCCAGCCTCCGAAGGCCGGACTCTGGGAGCTGGACGGCGAGTTCGCCCGCCACGCGGACCACGTCCTGGACGCCTCCACCTTCGGCAAGTGGACCCCGGAACTCGCCGCCCGCCCGGACCCCGGCGACCGTCTGGTCCTGGCCGGTGTCAGCACCGACTGCTGTGTGCCCTCCACCGCCCTGGCCGCCGCCGACGCCTGCGCGGGCGACGACTCCCATCTCAAGGCCCTGCAGGTGATGGACCTGCACCGGCCGCTGATCCGGGGCACCACCGTCACCGGCCTGCTCGCGGAGCCCGGGCCGTGACCGGCGTCCCGCCGGGGCACCGGCGGATCGGCCGGATCCCCGCCGAGGGGATCGCACCGGCAACCGGCCGCTGACCGACTGCCTGGCGACCGGCTGCCTGGCCACCGACCGTCCGGCGACCGACCGTCCGGCGTACACGCCCTCGCCCAGGGCTTCCGCGTCAGCCGTACGACCGTCCGGCCGGCCCTCGCCGAGCCGACCGAGGCGGGCCGGGCCCTGCCTGACCACCACCCGCACCGGCGAAGGCTCCTTCGGCCGGGTGCGCTGCCAGGGGCACGCACACGCGGTCACCAGACCTGCCCGTGATCCTCACGCATGCCCCGGACCCCAGCGGGTACGCGAGCCGGAGCACCCGGGCACGCATCCGCCCGGAAGTCGTGATACCGCAGCAACCTGGGGATCTGCCATGGAGACATCCGCAGCACACGAGGACCGGCCCACGCCGGCCCAGCAGGCGCTGGACGCGCTGACCGTGAACGCCGAGGACCAGGCCGCCCTGGACACCCTCGCCCACAGCGACGTGCTCGTCCCGGTGCCGGACGACGCGATCGACCAGGAGGGCGCCGAGACCTCCTCGGTGGCCCTGCCCGTCCTGGAACAGCCCGGAGGGGAACCGGTAGTCCCCGTGTTCACCACGGAGGGCGAGATGGCCGGCCTGCTCCCGTTCGTCTCGCGCTACCGCCTCGTCCCGCTGGGCGCACTTGCCGCACAGTGGCCCGAGGACGACCTGTCCCTGGCCATAGACGGCAGTTCCACGCACGCCCTGACCCTCACGTCACAGGGGGTACGAACGCTGCTGGCCCGTTGACCGACGCGCCCCAGGGGCGCGAGGAAACGGCGCGAGCAGCCGGAAACGAGTCCGCGCCCGCGCACGAAACCGACGACCCCACCTCTTCAGGCCCCCAAACGGCCGGAACTGCCCCCTGATCCAGGGTGGTCACACACCCCGCGATGGGAAGACCCCACCGGGAAACAGGTCCGGACGCGCGAAGGAGCCGATCGTCGTGAGGGTCGTCCTGCTGGGCACCGCCGCCGGGGGCGGCTTCCCGCAGTGGAACTGCGCATGCGAACTGTGCACGGCCGCCCGGGACGGCGAGCTGCCCTCCCGGACCCAGGAATGCGCCGCCGTCACGGGCAACGGCCGCGACTGGTGGCTGCTGAACGCCTCACCCGATCTGCGTGCCCAGCTGACCGCCACACCGGCGCTGCGGCCCGGGCCCGGCCCCCGGGACACGCCGCTGCGCGGTGTCCTGCTCACCGACGCCGAGGCCGACCATGTCACCGGCCTGGCCGAGCTGCGCGGAGCGGCGGGCCTGAAGATCTACGCGGCCCCGCCGGTCCGCGCCGTCCTCGCCCCGGCCCGCGCCGCCCTGGACCGGTACGCCCCCTGGGAGTGGGCGGACAGCCTGGCCGACGGCGGTTTCGTGCTGGCCGGCGGGCTGGTGGTCACCGCCCATCCGGTGGGCGCGAAGATCCCGAAGTACGTGCCGGCGCAGGTGCCGCCGCCCGCCGGCCCCTGGGTGACGGCGTACCGCGTGGAGGACCTGGCCAGTGGGGGAGTACTGGTGTACGCGCCCTGTGTGGCCAGCTGGAGCGAGGAGCTGGACGAGCTGTGCTCCGAGGCCGACTGCGTCCTGCTGGACGGCACCTTCTGCACGGCGGACGAAATGCGCGGTGCGGTGCGGTCCGGGGCAGGGCAGGCGGCCATGGGGCATCTTCCGGTCACGGGCCCGGACGGCTCACTCGCCGCCCTGGCCCGGCATCGCGGCGCGCGCCGGGTCTACACCCACCTCAACAACACCAACCCCCTGCTCGACCCGGCGTCACCGGCACGCGCGCGTGCCGCCGAGGAAGGGGTCGAGGTGCTGCCCGACGGGGCCGAGCTGGTGCTCTAGCCCTCGCGCAGTGTGCTGCCGCTCCAGCTCTCCTGCTCGGTCAGCATGCGCTCCAGCACCGCCCGCTGCAGCGGCAGCACCGCGGCGTGCAGCCTGCGGCCCCGGGGGGTGAGCGCCACCCACACCCCGCGCCGGTCCTCCGCACACACCGAGCGCTCGACCAGCCCGTCCTTCTCCAGCCGGCCGATCAGCCGGGACAGCGCGCTCTGGCTGAGATGGACCCGTCCGACCAGGTTGTGCACCCGGCAGTGGTCGCCCTGCGCGGGAGACTCGGCCGCCAGGATGTCCAGTACCTCGAAGTCGCTGGCGCCCAGCCCGTGCGGGTGCAGGGCCCGGTCGATCTCGCACATCGTGTGCGCGTGCACCGCGAGGATGCCCCGCCACCGTTCCTCGAGCCGGGTGTCGGCCGTCTTGACTGCCATACCCCGACCGTAGCACCGATCCGGCCAATCGTTGAGTGTGCAACTAGTTCGGGGTGTGGGTGGCGCGCGGGACTCAGGCGGCCGGGTCCTGGAGCAGACCGATCAGGTTGCCGTCGGGGTCCTTAACGGAGGCGATCAGCCGGCCGTTGCCCACGTCCCGGACGTCCTGGAGCACCTCCGCGCCCGCCTCCACCAGGGCCGCAAGGCGCTCCCGCAGGTCGGTGACGTGCCAGAACGGTACCGGCCCGGTCAGGCCCTGCGCGTGCCCGTTCGGGTCGAGACCGACGTCCTGCCCGGCGGCCTTGAACCCGATGTAGTACGGCTCGTCGGCATACGGCTCGACGCCCAGCAGGGCGGTGAACAGCGCCTTGGCGGCCTTCGGGTCCTTGACGGGGTAGATGATCGTCTGCACTCCGGCGGTCATGGGACTCTCCTTGTGAGGTGCGTGGCCCCGACGGTTCTCCGTCGGTGCACTTCACGCTAGGTCCGGGGAGCCCGCCTCGGCTTCTTCGATCCTGACCGGTTGCGGGCCCCCGGCGGCGCTATTCGTTGTGCAGCACCTCGGCGACGGTCAGGCGGGCCGCGCGCCGGGCGGGGACCAGCGCGCCCACCACGGCGATCACAACACCGGCCAGCGCCAGCTCCGCGAGCTGCGGCGCGTGCCAGACGTCCGTCATGTACGACGGCAGGGTGATGTCGATCCCCGCGGCCATTCGCGGGACGACCACCTCGTAGGCGGCGATGCCCAGCGGCACGCCCAGCACCGACCCGAGCGCGCCGAGCACCGCCATCGACGTCACCGTCATGACCGTCACCTGGCGCGGGGTCATCCCGATCGACTTCAGCATGCCGAGGTCGCGGCGCCGGTCGTGGGTGTTGAGCACGACCGTGTTGAACACGCCGAGGGAAGCGACGAGGGCCAGCATCAGGGTGAGGGCGGTCGCCGAGCCGTTGATCGTCCGGGTGATGGTGTTCGGGCCCTTCAGCTGCGTACTGAGCCCCTTGTCGAGGTCCCGGGCGGCGTGTGCGTACGCCGTCGGGTCCGCGCCCTTGCGCAGTTTGACGTGGTAGGCGATGGCCTTCCCGTCGGGGATCAGACCGGTGAAGGTCGCCCATGTGCCGGTGATCATCCGGTCGCTCGCCGAGGTCGTCTCACCGACCACGGTGATCTCCTCCTCATGGCCGCGATTGGCCAGCCGCAGATGGTCACCGATGCGCACACCTTTGCGGCGCAGCAGCGCCGAGCCGGCGACGACCTCTCCCTTGCGGTGCATCCAGCGGCCCCGGACGAGTACGTTCCCCAGGGGCAGATCCGGCCCGCGCCTGCCGTCGAGTGTGACCTTCTGCGCGGAGCCCACGACCAGGGCGTCCTCGTCCCCGCGGGCCGTCACCTGTGCCGCGCCCGGCAACGACCCCAGCAGCGACTGGAGTTCCCGGTCGCCGTGGACCGGCGCCACGATCTTGCCGTGCACGTCATTGCTCGCGTACACGGTGACGTCGAACGCGCCCTTGCCGCCGTCGCCGAAGCGGGTCATCGTCGCCCCGAGACCCGTCGCGAACGTCACCGTCGTCACCCCCAGGACCACCGCGGCCAGGGTGAGCCCGCTGCGCGCGGGCCGGGCGAACGGCAGCCCCGCCCCGAGGCTCACCGAACGCGGCAACCGCAGGCCCGCGAGCCGTCGTTGGATGCCGAGCGCCCGCCCGGCACGCGGTGCGCTGCCCGCGCTGATCGCCCGCGCCGCCGACAGCCGCCGGGCCCGCACGGACGGGCCGAGCGCGGCCAGCACACAGACCAGCGGCATGCCGGACAGGGCGAGTCCGTTCACCCAGGGCGCGATGCCGATCCTGTCGTGCAGCACACCCGAGTCCGGCCCCGTGAACACGAACTGGAAGAAGGGCTCGGCCAGCAGATTGCCGACGAGTGTGCCGAGCGCGCAGCCCAGCACGGCCGGCACGGAGACCATCACGAGATAGACGCCCAGCACCTGGGCCGGAGTGAACCCGAGGGCCTTGAGGATGCCGATGTGCCGGAAGCCCGACACCACCGCGCCGCCGACCACGTTCGCGACGATCAGCACCGCCACCAGGATCCCGAGGATGCCGAACGCCATGAGGTACGGGGCGTACGCGCGCGCGTTGCTGCCGATCCGGTCCCTGAGCGCCAGATAGTCGTGCGATCCGCTCAGCGAGCCCTTGGGCAGCCCCTCGGTCACCCGGGCCAGACCCGCACGCAGCGCGCTCTGTGAGGAGGCGTCCCGGAACCGGTACAACATCTGCGTGGTGTCCGGGTGCAGGGCCGCGATCTGGTCCGGGGCGACCCACACGTCCGCCGTGTGGCTCAGGTCGAAGGCGAATCCCACGATCGTCAGGGTCGGCCCGCCCGGCGGACGGAACTTCTTGCCGATGTCGTCACCGGTCCCGTCGGACTGCCGGTTGACGACCATCTCGCCCGGCCGGGCCGGCCACCGGCCCGCCCACAGGTCCGCCCGGCCCACCGCGCCGCCGGGACCGGAACGGCCCACGACCGTGATCTCGCCGCCGAGCCCCAACTCCTCCATGCTGCGCGGAATGTCCACCGTCGCCTGCGGGAAGGGGCCGGCCACCGCCTCCACTCCGGGCTGCTTCGCGGCTCGTTGCACCTGCGCGTCCGTCACCTTGCCCGGATCGAACTCGGCGACCACATGCGGCCCGCGCTGGGCAGCGAAGACATGGTCGAAGGGCTCCGACGCCGCGTCCACGAGCCCGAGCGCGACCACGATCGACCCCGTCGACACCAGCGTGACCAGCCAGATCACCAGCGTCTGAAGTCTCCGCCTGCGCACGGCCGCCCGCGCGGCCTTCCACACCGCCCTCATGCCGAGGGCTCCAGGGCGTGCTCACCGGTGATCCGGCCGTCGGCCAGCTGCACCAGCCGGCTCGCACAGCGCTGCGCAAGACGCTCGTCGTGCGTGACGATGACGAGGGTCTGCCCGATCTGGTTCAGGTCGATCAGCAGGTCCATCACCTGTTCCCCGGCCCGGCTGTCCAGCGCGCCGGTCGGCTCGTCGGCCAGCAGCAGCGCGGGCCGGTTCATCAACGCCCGTGCGACGGCGACACGTTGCCGCTCGCCACCGCTGAGCACCGCGGGGTAGGCGTTGCGCCGGTCCGCGATGCCGAGCTCCTCGAACAGCTCCAGCGCCCGCCGCCGCGCCTGCCGGGCCGGAGTGCCGGTCAACTGGGCGGCCAGCGCCACGTTGTCCAGGGCCGACAGGTCGTCGATGAGGTTGAAGAACTGGAAGATCATGCCGATCCGGCGCCGCCGGTACAGTGCGAGCCCCTTCTCGCTCAACTCCCCGACGTCCTCGCCATGTACGACGACACGGCCGGCCGTCGGCCGGTCGAGGCCGGCGATCATGTTGAGCAGCGTGGACTTGCCGCACCCCGAGGGCCCCATCACCGCGACCGCGTCCCCGGCCCGGATCCCCAGCGACACCCCGTCGAGCGCGACCGTCTCGCCGTACTCCTTGCGCACCCCGTCGAGCCGTACGACGGGGTCTTCCGTTCTCACCTCAGTGACCATGGGCAGGACGCTAGACGGACGGCCACGGCCGGGACATCCCTCCCCGGGTGGCATCGGCGGGCGCGCCTCATCCTGGGGATGCAGAGCGCTGAATCCCCAGGTCGATGCGGATGTCAGTGCCGTCTGCGACCATGAACGGCATGGGGGAGTACGACGTGATGACGACGGCGCTCGCGGTGGCGTGCACGGCCGTTCTCGGACTGACGGCGGCGCTGGTGCGCACCCGGCGCCGCTGGCGGACGGCGATCGGCGAGCGCGGCTGGCTGCTGGAGCGCGAGCGGGAGAGCGCCACCGAGGCAGCGGTCGCGGCCGAACGTGACCGGATCGCCCGTGAGTTGCACGACATCGTCAGCCACAACGTCAGCCTGATGGTCGTCCAGGCGAGCGCCGCGCGCGAAGTGCTGGGCACCATGCCGGACGAGGCCGCGACCGCGCTCAGAGCCGTCGAGGACGCCGGGCGGGGTGCGATGACCGACCTCAGACACCTGCTGGGCCTGCTGGCACCCGCCCAGGACGGCACCGACACCGGCCCGGCACCTGACGCCGACAGGGCGAGCACGCCGCTGGCCCCGCAGCCCGGCCTCGACCGGCTCGGCCCGCTGGTGGACCGGATATCGTTCGCGGGACTCCCCGTCGAGGTCCGCGTCTCGGGCGACCCGCGCCCGCTGCCGCAGGGCATCGACGTGACCGCCTACCGCATCATCCAGGAGGCCCTGACCAATGCGCTCCGGCACGGCGACGGCGGAAAGGCGGAGGTGAGCGTGCGCTACGCGGACCACGCCCTGCGGGTCGAGATCGTCGACACCGGCCCCAGCGTGTTCACCGGCAGCGGACCGGCCGCACCGAGACCCGCGGCCGACGGCACCGGCCGTGGCCTGCTCGGCCTGCGCGAGCGCGTCGCCGTCTACGGCGGCGACCTGGACGCCCGGCGCAGGCTCGGCGGAGGCTTCCGCGTCCGGGCCCGCATTCCGCTGGACCGGCCATGACCGCCGACGCGCCCGAGCGGGCGCCCCGGGTCCTGATCGCCGACGACCAGACACTGATCCGCACCGGCTTCCGGCTGATCCTCACCGCCCGGGGCATCGAGGTGGTGGGCGAGGCCGCGGACGGCGCCGAGGCGATCGCCGCGGCCCGGGAACTGCGCCCGGACGTCGTCCTGATGGACATCCGCATGCCGGTCATGGACGGACTGGAGGCCACCCGGCGCATCCTGGGGCGGATCCCCGACTGCCGGGTGCTCATGCTGACCACGTTCGACCTGGACCGCTATGTGTACGAGGCCCTGTCGATCGGCGCCAGCGGCTTCCTGCTCAAGGACGTCACCCCCGAGCACCTGGCGGCGGCCGTGCGCCTGGTCGGCACCGGCGACGCCCTGCTGGCACCGCAGATCACCCGGCGCCTGGTGGAGCGGTACGCGGCGGAGGCCGAGCGGACGGGCCAGGCCGCCGTGCCCGCCGACCTGGCCGCGCTCACGCCCCGCGAGCGCGAGGTCCTGACCCTGCTGGGCCGCGGCCTGTCCAACACCGAGCTGGCCACCGAACTGACCCTGAGCGAGGCCACGGTCAAGTCCCACGTGGCCCGCATCTTCGCCAAGCTGGGTCTGCGCGACCGCGCCCAGGCCGTCGTCCTCGCCTATGAAACGGGGCTGGTGGCGCCCCAAAGGGGCGCGGGGAGCGGCGCTACCGGCCCCAACGCTGCCGCAGACGCCTGACGATCCTTCCCGGCATCCCGGTGGGCGCCACGGCTCAAGCCGACTCGCGCCGCACCAGCTCCGTAGGAAGGATCACCGCTGCCGGATCCTCGCCCCCGATCTGCGCGAGCAGCACCCGCACCATCTCGCTGCTGATCCGGTCCCACGGCTGCCGGATCGTGGTGAGCGCCGGGGTGGCGGCGGTCGCCGCCGGGGAGTCGTCGAAGCCGCCGACAGCGATGTCGTCCGGTACCCGCTTCCCGGCCCGGTGCAGCGCCGCCAGCACGCCCTGCGCCATCAGGTCGGAGGCCACGAACACCGCGTCCATGTCCGGGGCCTGCGCCAGCAGCCGCTCCGCGGCCACCTCACCGCTCGCCCGGCTGTAGTCGCCGGAGACGATGAGCCGCTCGTCCGGCCCGATGCCCGCCTCGGTGAGCACCTCCTTGTAGCCGGCGAGCCGCTCCACACCGCCGGGCGTGTCCAGCGGTCCGGTGACCACGGCGATCCGGCGCCGGCCGAGCGACAGCAGATGCCGGACCATGTCCCGGGCGCCGTCCCGGTCGTCGGCGGCGACGTAACTCACCTTCGAACCGAGGCCGATGGGCTTGCCGCAGGCGACGAGCGGCACGCCCGCCTCCCGCAGCTCCTCCGCGACCGGATCGCCGAAGTGGCTGGAGACCAGCAGGACCCCGTCCACGTGCCCGGCGGTGATGTACCGCGTGATGCGCCGCCGTTCGTCCTCGGTGCCCGCCAGCATCAGCAGCAGCGGCACGTCGTGCGCGGCCAGCGCCTGGGTGCAACCACGCAGCAGGACATTGAAGTTGGGGTCCTCGAAGAACCGCTCCTGCGGCTCGGTCAGCAGGAAGCCGACCGAGTCCGAGCGGCCGGTGATCAGCGAGCGGGCGTGCCGGTTCACGACATACCCGGTCTTGCGGATGGCGGCGTTGACCGCCTCCTGCGCGGCGGGGCTGACGTAGTGCCCGCCGTTGAGCACGCGCGAGACGGTGCCGCGCGAGACGCCTGCCTCGCGCGCCACGTCGTGGATCGTCGGCGGTTTGCGCCGGCCCCCCGAATTGCTCATGGTCATGACTTTACGGCCCCGGAGAGCAGGTCGAGGCTCCAGAACCGCTGAATGACCAGGAACAGCGCGATCAGCGGCAGCACCGCCAGGAACGCGCCCGTGATCACCAGGGTGTACAGCGCCGGGGTGTTGGAGCCCTGTTCCAGCAGCGTGTACAGACCCAGCGTGAGCGGGAACTTGTTGTCGTCGCTGAGCATGATGAACGGCAGCAGGAAGTTGTTCCAGATCGCGACGAACTGGAACAGGAACACCGTGACCATGCCCGGGATCATCATCGGCAGCGCGATCCTGGTGAAGATCCGCCACTCGCTCGCCCCGTCCATCCGCCCGGCCTCCACCACGTCGGCGGGGACGGCGGCGGAGGCGTAGATCCGGGCGAGGTAGACGCCGTACGGGGCGAGGATCTGCGGCAGCAGCACGGACAGGTAGGAGTCCGTGAGGTTCGCCTTCGCCAGCAGCAGGTACTGCGGGATCGCGAGGATCACCGGCGGCATCAGGACGCCCGCGAGCAGGACGTTGAAGATCGCTTCGCGGCCCTTGAAGCGGTACGTCGCGAGCGCGTAGCCGCTGAACGCCGACACGGCCGTGGACAGCAGGGCACCGAGGCCGGAGTACAGGGCGGAGTTGCCCATCCACTTCCAGTAGATGCCGCCCCGGTAGGCGTTCAGGTCCGTGATGTTCCGGGTGAACCCGCTGCCCGGCAGGAAGGTGAAGGTGGAGAACAGCTCGTGCCCGGACTTGGTGGACGCGATCACCACCCAGGCGACCGGCAGCAGCGTGTAGATCGCGCCGAGCAGCAGGGTGATCGTCGGCACCAGCGCGATCCGGCGGCGCAGCGGCGGGCCCTGAGCGGTGCCGGGCGTGGTGCCGGCGGCCGGCGCGGCCTTGCGGAGGGCAAGAGAACTCATCGAACAGCTCCTTGACTGTCGTCCCGCTTGTTCCGGCGGTTCGCGGCCCGCAGGAACCCGAACGACAGCAGCAGCGTGACGATGGCGATCAGGACCGCCTCGGCGGCCGCCGAGTAGATGTCGTTCCGGTGGAAGGCGTCCTGGTACACCTTCATCAGCGGACTCCAGCTGGTATTGACGGAGTTGGTCAGCGGTTTGAGGGTCGTCGGCTCGTTGAACACCTGGAGTGTCGCGATGATCGAGAAGAAGAAGGTCAGCACCAGCGAGGACGCCACCATCGGGATCTTGATCTTCAGCGCGACCTGCAGCGGGGTGGCGCCGTCCAGCTTCGCCGCCTCGTACACCTCGGCCGGGATGGACCGCAGCGAGGTGTAGATGACGATCATGTTGAACCCGGTGCCGCCCCAGACCGCGATGTTCGACAGGGCGAGATAGAGCGGACCGCCGTCCAGCAGGTTCGGCTGCGGCAGATGGAGCTTGCCGAGCACGTAGTAGAAGGGGCTGACGTCCGGCAGGTACAGGAAGCCCCACAGCAGCGCCGCCACCACGCCGGGGATGGCGTACGGCAGGAAGATCGCGAGCCGGGTGAACGGGGCGAGCCGCACCTTCTCGGAGTCCAGCATCAGCGCGAACAGCAGGGCGAGGCCCAGCATCACCGGGACGACGATGCAGCCGTAGCCGAGCACGCGCAGCGCGCCGTGCAGCAGCGCGCTGTCCTTGAAGGCCTCGGTGTAGTTCTCGAAGCCGGCCCAGACCTCGCTCCGGGCGTTCGCGCCGAGCCCGAGCCCGGAGATGTGTGTCTTGCGGAAGCTGAGGAAGAGGGCGTAGCCGATGGGCAGCGCGAAGAAGAGGGCGAACAGAACGGCGGCGGGGAGCAGGAAGGCGTACGGGGCCCCCTTGACCCCGTACGGCTTCCGGTTGGCGGTGCTGGTCACTGGGAGACCCCGAAGCCCTGCTTCTTCATGTCGGCGACCGTGGCGTCCTGCATCTTCTTCAGGGCGGCGGCGAAGTCCGACTTGCTCTTGGCGGCGGCGCCGAACGCGTCGTTGAAGGTCGCGTAGGCGACGTTCACGTTCGGGCCCCAGGCCGAGGGCGCCGTGCTCTTCGCGATCTCGGCGGCCTTGGGGTAGAAGTCGGCCTGGTTGGAGAAGTAGTCCGGCGGGTTCGAGAACGCGCCGCTGAGCTGCGCGGACGTCGAGGCAGGGTAGATTCCGCCGTCCTTCGCCAGGGCGTCGAGGGCGTCGTGGTCGGTGTTCAGCCAGGCGGCGAACTCGGCGGCGGCGTCCTTGTGCGCGGAGTCGGTGGTCACGGCGGTGGAGGAGCCGCCCCAGCTGCCGGTCACGTCCTGGGCCGCCGACCACTGGGGGAGCGGGGCCATGGCCCACTTGCCCTTGGTGTCGGGCGCGGCCGTGGTCAGCGTGCCCGGAGCCCACACGGCGCTCACCCAGGCGATCTGCTTGCCGGTGTCGATGGCCTTGTTCCAGGACGGCGTGTACATCGGCTGGTTGTCGATGACGCCCTCCTTGACCAGCCCGCCCCAGAACGTGGCGACCTTCTGCGTGGCCGCGTCGTCGATGGCGACCTTCCACTTGCCGCCGGAGGCGGTCCACCACTTGGCGCCGGCCTGCTGGGCGAGACCCGCGAAGAGGCCGGAGTCGTTGGCGGAGAAGGTGGTCAGGGACTTGTCCGGCGCCTTCTGCTTCAGCTGACGGGCGACCTGGGCGAACTCGTCCCAGGTGGTGGGGACCTTCAGGCCGTACTGCTTGAACAGGTCCTCGCGGTAGTAGAACATCATCGGGCCGATGTCCTGCGGGATCGCGTAGACGGCGTCCGTGCCGAGCGTGGTCTGCTGCCAGACACCGTCGGTGAACTTGCTCTTCACGTCGCCGACCTGCTTGGAGATGTCGGCCAGCGCGTCATTGCTGACCAGCGTCGGCAGCGCCTGGTACTCGGCCTGCACCAGGTCCGGGGCCTGCTTCGCCTTGTGCGCGGTGAGGATCTTGGTGACCAGCGTGTCGCCGGACGCCTGCTTCTTCACCGTGACGGTGATCCGGTCCTTCTTCCCCGGCCCCTTGTTCCACAGGTCCACGACCTTGTCCATGCCGGGCGTCCAGGTCCAGTACGTCAGCGAGACCGGACCGGACTCGGACTTGCTGCCGTCCCCGGAACCGCAGGCGGCGAGGGTGGTCGCGCCGAGCGCGACGGCGAGGGCGGTTGTCACGAGGCGACGGCGCTTCGTGTGCGGCATGGTTTCTCCCCTGACCTGGGTCCCCGCCCGCTGCGGGGACCTGCCATGCAGATGTGCGGTGTGCACGTTCACATGCTGGGTGCCCGCCCGTCGCGAGCCCCTGCCATGCTTCTGTGAGCGTTCACAGTAGAGAAACATCCCGGACACTTGTCAATGGTTGTTGCTGTGCGGTTATGTTGGGCTCGCACCGCCGCCGTTGTGTGTGCACGTTCCCAAATGATCGATTTCACGGGAGACACCCATGCCGGACACCAGCCCCAGGGGCCTCACCAGGCTCGCCTTCGGTGGCGACTACAACCCCGAGCAGTGGCCGGAAGACGTCTGGCAGGAGGACGTCCGGCTGATGCGCGAGGCCGGCGTCACCATGGTCAGCATCGGGATCTTCTCCTGGGCCCTGCTGGAGCCGGCTCCGGGGGAGTACGACTTCGGCTGGCTGGACCGGATCATCGGCCTGCTGCACGAGAACGGCATCCGCGTCGACCTCGGCACGCCCACCGTGGCGCCGCCCGCCTGGTTCTACCGGGCCCACCCCGAGGCCCTGCCGGTGACCGCCGAGGGCATGCGGCACGAGTTCGGCTCACGCGGCGCGATCTGCCACAGCAACGCCGACTACCGGGCCGCCGCCAAGGCGATCACCGTGAAGCTCGCCGAACGCTACGGCGAGGACCCCGCACTCGCCCTGTGGCACGTGCACAACGAGTACGGCGTCCCCGTCTCGGCGTGCTACTGCGACTCCTGCGCGGCCCACTTCCGCCGTTGGCTCGCGCGGACCTACGGCACCGTCGACGCGGTCAACGAGGCCTGGGGAACGGCCTTCTGGGGGCAGCACTACACGAGCTTCGAGCAGATCAATCCGCCCCGGGCCGCCCCGACCGTCGGCAACCCCGGCCAGGCCCTCGACTACAAGCGCTTCGCCGACGCGACCATCCGCGAGAACTTCGTCGCCGAACGCGACATCCTGCACCGCCTCTCGCCGGGCGTCCCGGTGACCACCAACTTCATGACCGCGCTCAGCCAGTGCGACTCGATCGACTACTGGGCCTGGGGCCGCGAGGTCGACCTCGTCACCAACGACCACTACCTGATCACCGACGGCCGCCGCACCCACGTCAACCTCGCGATGGCCGCCGACATCACCCGCTCGGTGGCCGGCGGCGCCCCCTGGCTGCTTCTCGAGCACTCCACCTCGGGCGTCAACTGGCAGCCCCGCAACCCCGCCAAGGCCCCCGGCCAGATGGCCCGCAACTCCCTCGCCCACGTGGCGCGCGGCTCCGAGGGCGCGATGTTCTTCCAGTGGCGCCAGTCCCGGCGCGGCGCCGAGAAGTTCCACTCGGCGATGCTGCCGCACGGCGGCACCGACACCCGTGTGTGGCGGGAGGTCGTCGAACTCGGCGCGCACATCGACTCGTTGAGCACGATCCGCGGCGCCCGCACCGAGGCCGACGTCGCCCTGCTGTGGGACTGGCAGTCCTGGTGGGCGCAGAACCTCGCGTGGCGCCCCAGCGAGGACCACGACCCGCGCGAACGCGCCGACTCGTTCTACGAAGCCCTCTACGACCACCACCTCACGGTCGACTTCGCCCACCCGGAAGCCGACTTGTCGGCCTATCCCCTTGTCGTCGTACCGGCCCTCTACCTGATGACCGAGGCGGCCGGGAACAACGTCAGGGAGTACGTCGAGAACGGCGGCACGCTCGTGGTGTCGTACTTCTCCGGCATCGTCGACGAGCACGACGCCGTGCACGAGGGCGCCTACCCGGGCGCGCTGCGCGACGTCCTCGGCCTGACGGTGGAGGAGTTCTCGCCGCTGCTGAGGGACGAGCGGGTACGGCTGACCGGCCCCGACGGCTCCGGGCTGACGGGCGACGTGTGGACGGAGTTCGTGGTGCCGCGCGGCGCCGAGACCGTGTGGACCTACGCCGAGGGACTCACCGCGGGCCGCCCGGCGGTCACCCGGCACCGGCTCGGGAAGGGCACCGCGTGGTACGTCTCGACCCGCCTCGACGCCCGGGGCCTCGACGCGCTGATCGGCCGGGCCGCCGACGACGCCCGGATCGCCCCGCGCGCCGGCCTGCACCGGGACGTCGAAGTGGTGCACCGCAGCGGAGAGTCGGGCCGTTACCTTTTCGTGATCAACCACACCGCCGGCGACACCAAGGTGCCGCTGGATGCGCCCGGCACCGAGCTGCTGACGGGCGAACGCGCCGCGGGCCGCCTCCCGGTCCCGGCGGGGGCCGTCCGGGTCGTACGACTTGACGGCTGAGCCGGCTCCCCTCCGCCCGCGTGTGCCACGAGAGCCGTGGGCGGAGGGGTCCTCCTCCGGCCGCACCGGAGGACCCCCTCCCCAGTTACGTCGAAGGGACGACGGACGATGAAGTTCCATCCCAGACGCACCATCAGGGCCCTGCTGCTGCCGCTCACGGCCGGGCTCGCCCTCACCTTCCTGCCCGCCCAGGCCGCGCACGCCGCGAGCACGCTGACCAACGGCGGCTTCGAGGCCGACGGCACCGGCACGGCCGCCCCCGCCGGCTGGTCCGAGTACGGCGACACCGGCGCCTCGTACACCGAGTCCGGCGGGCACAGCGGGAGTTACCGGCTCACCCACTACTCGGCGTCCGCCTACAAGGTCGAGACGTACCAGTACCTGTCCGGGCTGACCAACGGCCACTACACGTTGACCGCCTGGGTCCGCTCCAGTGGTGGGCAGAATTCCGCGTACATAGCGCTCAAGAATTGCGGAAGTTCGGAGCAGCGCACCGATCTGCCCATCTCGTCCAGTGGATGGATCCGTATCGTCACGCCGATCAATGTGACGAACAACCAGTGCACCATCAGCATCAACAGTGACGCGAACGCCGGCAACTGGATCAACGTTGACGATCTGACCTTCACGTCCGGCACCACCGGTACGTCCATCCACGGCGCCGACGTCTCCTCCCTCGCCAAGAGTGAGGCCAAGGGTGGTGTCTACAAGACGAGTTCGGGCACCACGGGCGACGCGCTCGCCGTCCTGAAGTCGTACGGCATGAACTACGCCCGCCTGAAGGTCTGGGTGAACCCGGCCGACGGCTTCAACGACAAGACGCACGTCCTCGCGATGGCCAAGCGCATCAAGGCGCAGGGCATGAAGCTCCTGGTGGACTTCCACTACTCGGACACCTGGGCCGACCCCGGCGCCCAGACCAAGCCGGCCGCATGGACGGGCCATACATACAGTCAACTCAAGACGGACGTGTACAACCACACGTACGACGTGTTGAACGCCTTGAAGGCTCAAGGCACCACCGCCGACATGGTCCAGATCGGCAATGAGATCAACGGCGGCATCCTGTGGTCCGAGGGATCCACGTCCAACTGGAGCCAGCTCGCCGGCCTGCTCAACTCGGGCTACAGCGCCGCCAAGGCGGTCAGCTCCTCCACGGTCGTCGCGCTGCACCTGGCCAAGGGCGGGGACAAGGCCGGCACCGAGACGTTCTTCGACAACGCGGTCGCGGGCGGCGTGAAGTTCGACGCGATCGGCCTGTCGTACTACGGCTACTGGCACGGCCCGCTCTCCGACTTCCAGACCACGCTCGACGACGCGGCCTCCCGCTACGGCAAGCCCGTCTTCGTCGCCGAGACCGCCTACCCCTTCACCCTGGCCAACAACGACTCGCTGGAGAACCAGATCGACACCACCGCCAAGCTGGTCTCCGGCTACCCGGCGACGGTGGCCGGCCAGACCAAGTGGATGAACGACGTGGCGAGCATCGTGGAGGCCGTCCCGAACGGCCGTGGCCTCGGCGTCTTCTACTGGGAGGCCACCTGGACCGCCGTCACCGGAAACGGCTGGGACCCCACCGACGCCACCTCCGGCAACGGCTGGGAGAACCAGGCCCTGTTCGGTTACGACGACAAGGCGCTGTCCTCCATGACGTGGTTCAGCCACCGCTGAGCCACCCGCGACGGGGCCCGGCCGTAAGGGGCGGCCGGGCCCTCGCCGTGTGCGCGGCCCGGGCACGGCGCTCCTCGGCCGCATGCCCGATCCGTACCGGACAACGACCCGCGAGTCCCCCACGCGTCGGCGTCGCCCGGGCCACAGTGGGAACACTGCGTACGAGGAGGCCGGCGACGGAGGGCGGACGGATGACGGGAAATCCCTCGGGCCGGTTACGGCGCACGATCCTGGAGTGTCTCAAGGACCCGGCGGTCCACTTCCCGGCCCGCGGCAGCGGCGACCTCGGCGAGACCGGCGTCACCGCGCGGGCCGTCGCCGCCAAGCTGGGCGTGCCCCGCCGCACCGCCCGCGCCCATCTGGACTTCCTCACCCGCCTCGGCCTGCTGCGCACCCGCCGCGTGCGCTGCCGCGTCTGCTACCGGCGCGACGAGATCCGCATCGCCGAAGTGGCCCGGGTGTTCGAGAAGGGCTGGTGAGAAGGCCGGGAGAAGGCCCCAGGTCAGGCCTGAGGCAAGGGCTCAGACAAGGGCTGAGGCAGGGCCTGGGAGAAGGCCTGTGAGACAGGTCCGCGTAGCCGGGTCCGGCAGGCCGCCCGCCCGCCGGACACGCGGCCTGCCGCCCACCCCTCCGGCGGTACCCTGGTGCCCGGCCGTGATCACCCGTCGGGGCAGGCCCGAACAGGAGACGTACGAGCATGACAGCCCCGGAAGCCGAGAGCATCCGTGTCCGTCCCGCACCGCGGCGGCGGTCCGAGTGGCGTACCCAGGCACCGGTCGTCGCGGTGGTCGCGATCGGCGGCGCCCTCGGTGCGTGCGCCCGCTACGGGCTGACCCTCGCCTGGCCCACGCCGGCCGGCTCCTTCCCCTGGGCGACGTTCTGGACGAACGTCGCCGGCTGCGCCGTGATCGGTGTGTTCATGGTGCTCATCACCGATGTGTGGGCCGCTCACCGCCTCGTCCGCCCCTTCTTCGGCACCGGCGTCCTCGGCGGCTTCACCACCTTCTCCACCTACGCCGTCGACATCCGCAGACTGGTCGACGCCGGCCGCCCGGGCACCGGGCTGGCCTATCTCGCCGCGACACTGTGCGCGGCCCTCGCGGCGGTGTGGCTGGGCTCGGTGGCCGCCCGCCGGACGCTGACCGGGAGGCAGCGATGACATCGCTCAGCGGCCGGGCCCTCAGGCTGACCGTCTACATCGGTGAGGACGACACCTGGCACCACAAGCCCCTCTACTCCGAGATCGTGCACCGCGCGCACGCCGCCGGACTCGCCGGGGCGAGCGTCTTCCGGGGCATCGAGGGCTTCGGCGCCTCCTCCCGCATCCACACCTCGCGGCTGCTGTCCCTGAGCGAGGACCTGCCCGTGGCCGTCGTCGTCGTGGACGCCGAGGAGCGCGTGAGGGCGTTCCTGCCGCAGCTCGACGAACTGGTCGGCGAGGGCCTCGTGACCCTGGAGGAGTGCGAGGTCGTGCGGTACGTGGGGCGGGCCCAGGGCCCGGACACGGCGGAACCGAAGGGTAAGAAGTAGTTGTGAACTGGCTGCTGGTCATTGCGGGGGCCGTTGTCGGTGCACCGCTGCGCTACCTCACCGACCGCGCCATACAGGCCCGCCACGACTCGGTCTTCCCCTGGGGCACGTTCGTCGTGAACGTCAGTGGATCTCTGGTATTGGGTCTGCTCACGGGCGCGGTCTCCGCCGGAGCCGCCGGGCCGCATCTGCAGCTCCTGATCGGCACCGGGCTGTGCGGCGCGCTGACGACGTACTCGACGTTCTCGTACGAGACCCTGCGGCTGTCCGAGGCCGGCTCCGGGCTCTACGCTGCCGTCAACGTCGTCGCGAGCGTGGTGGCCGGGCTCGCCGCGGCCTTCGCCGGCGTCTCCCTCGCAGGCGCGCTGTGGGCGTAGGCGTTTTGCGATACGGCCGGGCATAGTACGTACTTTCTACAGCACTGTCGACCAACTCTCCTCAGAACTGGATCCCATGAGCGCCATCTCCGTCGGTCAAGCCGTCGTCCTCGGAGTCGTCGAGGGGGTGACCGAGTTCCTCCCGGTGTCCTCCACCGGTCACCTGAAGATCACCGAGGGGCTCATGAACATCCCCGTCGACGACAAGTCCGTCGTCGGCTTCTCCGCCGTCATCCAGGTCGGCGCCATCGCCGCCGTGCTCGTGTACTTCTTCAAGGACATCAAGCGGATCGTCACCGCCTGGTTCCGCGGTCTGACCGACCGCGAGGAGCGCTACCACCACGACTACAAGTTCGCCTGGTGGGTCATCTACGCCACCATCCCGATCGTGGTCGTGGGCCTGGCCGCCAAGCCGCTGATCGACGGTCCGCTGGGCTCCCTCTGGGTCGTCGCCGGTTCCCTGATCCTCGGCTCCGTCGTGATGTGGTGCGCGGACCAGATGGGCCGGCACAAGCGCGGTGAGGACGACACGTCCTTCAAGGACGCGATGTGGGTCGGCTGCTCCCAGATCCTCGCCCTGCTCTTCCCCGGCTTCTCCCGCTCCGGTGCGACCATGTCCACCGCGCTCATCCTGGACCTGGACCGTGTCGCCGCCACCCGGCTGTCCTTCTTCCTCGGCATCCCGGCCCTGACCGGCGCGGGCATCTACGAGCTGAAGGACGCCCTCGGCGCGGGCGTGGGCGCCGCCCCGCTGGCCGTCGGCACCATCGTCTCCTTCGTGGTCGCCTACGCCTCCATCGCCTGGCTGCTGAAGTTCGTCGCCAAGCACTCCTTCAACGCCTTCGTGATCTACCGCATCCTCATCGGCGCGGGCCTGCTCGGCCTGCTCGCCACGGGCGTGCTCGACGCCTGACCGAACGCCGCTGATCACCCACGGGGTGCGGATGCCCGCATACGGGCGCCGCACCCCGTGAATGTTTCCTTACGCGACGTCTTGACAGTTACCTGACGCAACCCGCAGGATCGCTCCGTGAACCTGTCAGACAGCCAGACAGGTGGCCCGGCCCCTCGGCGTGTGAGCGCCATGGAAGCGGTCCTCGGCCACCTCCGCGGCGCCATCGAACGCGGCGAGTACGCCCTGGGTGACAAGCTGCCCTCCGAGGCCGAGCTGTGCCGCACCCTCGAGGTGTCGCGGCCCGTGCTGCGCGAGGCGCTGCGCGCGCTGCAGACGATGGGGCTGACCGTCTCCCGGACGGGCAAGGGCACCTTCGTCATCGCGAACGCCGTCGAGGACCCCACCTTCGGTGACTACGCGGCCAGCGACCTGCTGGAGGTGCGCCGGCACATCGAGATCCCGGTCGCCGGGTACGCGGCGCTGCGCCGCAGCCCGGAGAACCTGGACCACCTGGCCCACCTGCTCGACCGCATGGAGCGGGAGACCGACACGACCGCCTGGGTCGCGATGGACACCCTCTTCCACCTCGCCGTGGCCGAGGCCGCCCAGAACCCGGTCTTCCGCCGGGTCATCGAGGAGATCCGCGACGCACTGGCGCGTCAGTCGGCCTTCCTCAACGAGCTGGGCGGGCGCCGTGAGCAGTCCAACCGCGAGCACCGGGCGATCGTCGAAGCGCTGATCGACGGTTCCGAACACGACGCGGTGGAGGCGATGAGCCACCACCTGGACCGCGTCGAGACGACCCTCACCGACATCGTGCGCCCCGCGCGCACGGACCTCCCCACGGAAGGCGGACCCGAGGCGTGAGCGAGCAGCACCTCAAAGACGAGACGCGCCCCTCGTCCGGCCATGTCGACGCCGGAGACGCCGGCTACAGCAAAGGCCTGAAGCACCGGCACGTCAACATGATCGCCATCGGCGGAGCCATCGGCACCGGCCTCTTCCTCGGCGCGGGCGGCCGGCTCGCCGACGCCGGGCCCTCCCTGTTCATCGCGTACGCCGTCTGCGGCGTCTTCGCCTTCCTGGTCGTGCGCGCGCTCGGCGAACTCGTCCTGTACCGCCCCTCCTCCGGCGCCTTCGTGTCGTACGCCCGGGAGTTCCTGGGGGAGAAGGGCGCGTACACCGCGGGCTGGATGTACTTCCTCAACTGGGCCACCACCGGTATCGCCGACATCACCGCGGTCGCCACCTACACCCACTACTGGGGCATGTTCTCGGACATCCCGCAGTGGGTGATCGCGCTCATCGCGCTGGCCGTCGTCCTCACCGTGAACCTGATCTCGGTGAAGATCTTCGGCGAACTGGAGTTCTGGTTCGCGATCGTCAAGGTCAGCGCGCTGGTGGTCTTCATGTGCATCGGCATCTTCCTGCTGGTCACCCAGCACCCGGTCGACGGCCACCACCCCGGCCCGTCCCTGATCACCGACAACGGCGGCGTCTTCCCCAACGGCATGCTGCCCATGCTGCTGATCATCCAGGGCGTCGTCTTCGCCTACGCCTCCGTCGAACTGGTCGGCGTGGCCGCCGGCGAGACCGAGAACCCCGAGAAGATCATGCCGAAGGCGATCAACTCGATCATGTGGCGGGTGGGCCTGTTCTACGTCGGCTCCGTCGTCCTGCTCTCGATGCTGCTGCCCTGGAACCAGTACCGGGCCGGCGAGAGCCCCTTCGTGACCGTGCTGTCGCACATCGGCGTCCCGGCGGCCGGCGGCGTGATGAACCTGGTCGTGCTCACCGCGGCCATGTCCTCGCTCAACTCCGGCCTGTACTCCACCGGCCGCATCCTGCGCTCCATGGCGATGAGCGGGTCGGCGCCGAAGTTCACCGGGAAGATGAGCCGCAGCCAGGTCCCGTACGGCGGGATCCTGCTCACCAGCGGTATCTGTGTCCTCGGCGTGGGCCTCAACTATGTCGTCCCCGCCGACGCGTTCGAGATCGTCCTCAACTTCGCGGCGATCGGCATCCTCGCGACCTGGGGCATGATCATGATCTGTCACATGCTCTTCTGGCGGAAGACCCAGAAGGGCGAGCTGCACCGGCCGTCCTACCGGCTGCCGGGTTCCCCCTGGACCGAGATCGTGACGCTGGCGTTCCTCGTCTCCGTCCTGGTCCTCATGTACGCCGACGGCGGCGCCGGACGCACCACCGTGCTGTGTCTGCCGCTGATCGCCGCAGCGCTGGTCGCCGGCTGGTACGTCATCCGCGGCCGCATAGCGCGCTCATCCACCGGTGCCGACGCGTGACCCGCGAACCGGCCCGACCCGACCCATCGATACAGGCAGTGATGTACAGCAGTTCCCCCGCCGACGCTCCCGTCGTCCGCGAACCCCTGCACGCTCCCGTCGCCCACCTCGTGCGCGGCGGGGTCGTCGAGGGCATCCACTACGGCTCCGTCGTCGTCCTCGGCGCCGACGGCCGGGTGGAGTTCCAGCTCGGCGACATCGAGGCCGCCTTCTACCCGCGCTCGGCCGTCAAGCCCCTCCAGGCCGTGGCCATGCTGCGGGCCGGACTGCCGCTCGAGGGCGAACTCCTCTCGCTGGCCGCCGCGAGCCACTCCGGCGAGGAGCGGCACCTGGCCGGCACCCGGCGCATCCTCGAACTCGCCGGACTCGGCGAGGACGACCTGCGCAACGTCCCCGACATGCCGTTCGACCCGGTCGTCCGGGACGCCTGGGTGCGCGAGGGCCGCATGCCCTCCCGCCTCGCCCAGAACTGCTCCGGCAAGCACGCGGCGATGCTGTGGACCGCCCAGCTCAACGGCTGGTCCCTGACGGACTACCTCGACCCGAAGCACCCGCTCCAGCAGGCGATCCAGGAGATCGTCGAGGACCTGACCGGCCAGCGTGTCGCCCGGGTCACCGTGGACGGCTGCGGAGCGCCCCTGTTCTCCATCTCCCTGCACGGCCTCGCCCGCGCCGCCGCCCGGATCACCTCCGCCGCGCCGGGCACGCCCGAGGCCAAGGTCGCCGACGCCATGCGCGCGCACGCCGAAATGGCCTCCGGCTCGGGGCGTGACGTGGCCGCGCTGATGCGGGCCGTGCCCGGGCTGCTGGCCAAGGACGGGTTCGAGGGCGTTCAGGTCGCCGCGCTGCCCGACGGCCGGGCCATCGCGGTGAAGATCGCCGACGGGGCGAACCGTGCGCGTATTCCGGTCGCGGCGGCCGCTCTGGCTCGCGCGGGCGTCGACCCCGGGCTGCTGGCCGAGTTCGCGGGTGAGCCCCTCCTCGGTGGGGGCGAGCCGGTGGGGTTCGTGCGGGCTGTCCGCGCGCTGGACCCGGTTCCGATGCCTGCCTGCGCATAGCGCCGCGCCGGATCGGCCGCCTCGGACCCGCGGGTCGGTGGCGGTCGATCGCGCCCACGCGGCGGAGCCGCACATCGGTACAGCCCCGCGCCCCCTTTGACACCTCCGTACCTCAGAAAGAGGACCGTATCCTCATGACTGCCGCCGCCACCCGCCGCGAACACGACCTGCTCGGCGACCGTGACGTACCCGCCGACGTCTACTGGGGTGTGCACACCCTGCGGGCCACCGAGAACTTTCCCATCACCGGCACCCCGATCTCCGCGTACCCGCATCTGATCGACGCCCTGGCCGCCGTCAAGGAGGCCGCCGCGCTCGCCAACGAGGAACTCGGGCTGCTGGCGCCCGAGAAGGCGCGGGCGATCGTCGCCGCCTGCCAGGAGATCCGGGCGGGCAAGCTGCACGACCAGTTCGTCGTCGACGTGATCCAGGGCGGCGCCGGCACGTCCACCAACATGAACGCCAACGAGGTCGTGGCGAACCGGGCGCTGGAGCTGCTCGGGCACGCCAGGGGCGAGTACGCGTATCTGCACCCCAACGAGGACGTCAACCTGGGTCAGTCGACCAATGACGTCTACCCGACCGCCGTCAAGACAGCGACGGTGTTCGCGGTACGTGGACTGCTCAAGGCCATGGCTGTACTGCAGGACTCGTTCGCCCGCAAGGCCGTCGAGTTCCGTGACGTGCTCAAGATGGGCCGTACACAGTTGCAGGACGCGGTGCCGATGACGCTCGGTCAGGAGTTCTCCGCATATGCCGTCATGATTGAGGAGGACCGCAGCCGTCTTGCCGAGGCCGTCGAGTTGATCCATGAGATCAACCTGGGTGCCACGGCGATCGGCACGGGACTCAACGCGCCCGCCGGATACGCCGAGGCGGCCCGCCGCCACCTGGCCGCGATCACCGGGCTGCCGCTGGTCACCGCCGCCAACCTGGTCGAGGCCACCCAGGACTGCGGTGCCTTCGTCCAGATGTCCGGTGTGCTCAAGCGGATCGCGGTCAAGCTCTCCAAGAGCTGCAACGACCTCAGGCTGCTGTCCTCGGGTCCGCGCGCGGGACTCGGCGAGATCAACCTGCCGCCGGTGCAGGCCGGTTCGTCGATCATGCCGGGCAAGGTCAACCCGGTGATCCCCGAGGTGGTCAACCAGGTCGCCTTCGAGGTGATCGGCAACGACGTCGCCATCACCATGGCCGCCGAGGCCGGACAGCTCCAGCTCAACGCCTTCGAGCCGATCATCCTGCACTCCCTGTCGGAGTCGATCACGCATCTGCAGAGCGCCTGCCTGACGCTGTCCGAGCGCTGCGTGAACGGCATCACCGCCAACACCGAGCGGCTGCGCGCGACCGTGGAGAACTCCATCGGTCTGGTCACCGCGCTCAACCCGCACATCGGCTACACGGCGGCGACCGACATCGCCAAGGAGGCCCTCGTCACGGGCCGCGGCGTGGCCGAACTGGTCCTGGAGAAGGGCCTGCTGCCGGCCGAGCGGCTCGCCGGCCTGCTGCGCCCCGAGGTCCTCGCCGGCCAGGGGGCACCCCTGGCCTGACCTGCGGCAACGCGCGCTCGATTACGCTCCGGGACCGTGCGGGAGGCACAATGGCGATCATGACAACGACGTCGTCCCACACCTTCCTGCCGGTCCTGGAGCGCATCGCCGAGGAGATAGGCCGCACCCCCGGCCGCGGCCGTCCCGCCGACTACATCCCGGCCCTCGCCGCCCGCGATCCGCGCAGCTTCGGCATGGCGGTCGCCGAGCTGGACGGCACGGTGTACGGGGTGGGGGAGTGGCGGCAGCCCTTCTCCACGCAGTCCATCACCAAGGTCTTCACGCTCGCCCTGGACCTGGCCCGCGAGGGCGACGAACTCTGGGAGCACGTGGGCCGCGAGCCCTCCGGCAACCCGTTCAACTCCCTGGTCCAGCTCGAGTACGAGAACGGCATCCCGCGGAATCCTTTCATCAACGCCGGTGCGCTCGTCGTCACCGACCGCCTCCAGACCCGTACCTCAGACGCGGCCGGAGAGCTGCTGGCCTTCCTGCGTGCCGAGAGCGGCAATCAGGCGCTGGACTTCGACAAGGAGGTCGCCGCCTCAGAGACCGCCCACGGCGACCGCAACGCGGCCCTCGCCCACTTCATGGCGTCCTACGGCAACATCGACAACGACGTGACGGTCCTGCTCGACCAGTACTTCAGGCAGTGTTCCGTCGCCGCCTCCTGTGCCGACCTGGCCCTCGCCACCGGCTTCCTCGCCCGGCACGGCATCCGCGCGGACGGCGGCCGGCTGCTCACCCGCAGCCAGGCCAAGCAGGTCAACGCGGTGATGCTGACCTGCGGGACGTACGACGCGGCCGGTGACTTCGCCTACCGCGTGGGCCTGCCCGGCAAGAGCGGCGTCGGCGGCGGCATCATCGCCGTCGTACCCGGCCGCTGCACCCTGTGCGTGTGGAGCCCGGGCCTGGACGAACGCGGCAACTCGGTGGCGGGGGTGGCGGCCCTGGACCGCTTCACGACGCTGACCGGTCTGTCGGTCTTCTGAGGGGTTCGGGAGGACCGGCTCGGGAGATCGGTGAGCGGAACTCCACCGCTGCTCACATGCCGGTCACATGCGGGCCGCCCGCCGGTGGAGGAAGCGTCGCCTTCCGGCCATTCGGCGTTGACACGCTGAACCAGTGTTGGCCATGGCATTCCCCGTCGATCTCCGCCGCTGCCAGTTGCTGGGGCTGGCCGGTACGGCCTTCCTCGCGCTGGGCGGGGAGAGCGCCGGCGCCCTGCCCGTGCAGGACCTGCTGGCCCCCGCCTCGGCACGGGCCGCGCTCGGCCTGGTCGGGGTGTACTTCGGCGTCGTCCTGCTGGTGGCGGCCTGGGTGCTGCTCGGCCGTCTGGTGCGCGGGCCGCGGCCGCCCAGCCCACGGGCGCTGCTGCTCGTGCTGGCCGTGTGGGCGGCCCCGCTGCTGCTCGCCCCGCCGCTGTTCAGCCGGGACGTCTACAGCTATCTCGCGCAGGGCGCCATGGTCGACGCCCACATCAACGTCTATGCCCACGGCCCCGATCGGCTCGGCGGTCCGCTCGCCGACGAGGTCGCGCCGATGTGGCAGCACACCGGCGCCCCCTACGGCCCCGCCTTCCTGGGGCTCGCCTCCGCGCTGACCGGGCTGACCCGCGGCGCGCTGCCCGCGGGCCTGTTCGGCATGCGCCTGGTCGCCCTGCTCGGGGTGGCCCTCATGGCCCTGGCGCTGCCCCGGCTCGCCCGGCACAGCGGCGCCGACCCGGCCGCCGCCCTCTGGCTCGGTGCCCTCAACCCGCTGGTCCTGCTGCACCTGGTGGCGGGCGCCCACAACGACGCCCTCATGCTCGGCCTGCTGGGACTCGGCCTCGTCGCCGCGTGCGGCCGACGGCCGGCCTGCGGTGTCGCAGCGGCGGTCCTCGTCACCCTGGCCGCCCTGGTCAAGGCGCCCGCCGCGCTCGGCCTCCTGGCGGTGCTCGCCCTGCAGGTCCGCTCCGGCCGACGTCCGGTGCCGGCCGCCCTGACCACGCTGGCGGTCGCCGCCGCGACCACCGTCACGGCCACCGCCGTCGCTGGTACCGGATATGGCTGGATCGGTGCCCTGGCCACCCCGGTCTCCCCGCAGAACTGGGCCCTGACCAGCCTGCTCGGCCGGGCCACCGGTGCCCTGCTGCACCACCTCGGCAGTGGTCTCGCCCCGCTGGCCGTCCCGGCCTGGCATCTGCTGGGCCTTACGGCCACCGCCGTCGCCGTGGCGCTGATATGGCTCCGGCTGCGGCTGAGACCGGTGTACGCGCTCGGGCTGAGCCTGCTGACCGTCGCCGTGTTCGGCCCGGCGATCCGCCCCTGGTACGTGCTGTGGGGCCTGTTCCTGATCGCCGCCGCCGCGCCCGACACCTCGGTACGGCACCGGGTCGCGGCCCTGGCCGGTGTCCTCGCCCTCGCCGTGCTGCCCAGCGGCGGCCCCGCCGACCCCGGGCAACTCGTCCTCGCAGTCTCCGGCGGGCTGCTCGGCGTGGTCGTCCTGTGGCAGGCCCGCCAGGCGGCCCAGGCCCCGGCACCGGGACGCACCGCGTGACCGCGCTGACCGGGCCGATGTGGCCGCGTACGGCCAGATCCCGGCTGCTGCTCGTTCTCGCGGCCGCCGCCGCGGTCACCGTCTTCACGGCGACCGTGCCGCTGCTGCGGGACTTCTTCGACCTGCGCGTCTACTACGGGACCGTGCACACCTGGGTGCACCACGGCGGCCGGATCTACGACTACCGGGTGCCCGGCACCTCGTACGGCTTCACCTACCCGCCGTTCGCCGCCCTCCTCATGCTGCCGCTGGCCCTGCTCGGCCGGAACACCGCGATCGCGCTCTCGCTGCTGGTCAACCTGGCCGCGCTGGCGGTGGTCCTGGGGATCCTGGCCGGTCCCCGGTGGCGGCGGCACGGCTGGTACCGCTGGTCGCTCGCCCTGTGCCTGCTCGCGCTGTTCGAGCCGCTGCGGGACACCTTCAGCTTCGGCCAGGTGAACCTGGTGCTCCTCGCCCTCGTCCTCGGCGACTCCTGGCTGCTGACCACCGGCCGGGGCCGCTGGGCGGGCGCGGGGATCGGGCTCGCCGCCGCCGTGAAGCTGACGCCCGCCCTGTTCATCGGCCTGCTGCTGCTCGCCGGGCGCCGCCGGGCGGCCGGGGTGGCGACAGCGGTGGCCGCCGCGGCGACCGCGCTGGCGGCCTGGGCGGACCCGCGGGCGACCCGCTTCTACTGGACCGAGGCACTGTGGGACACCAGCCGGGTGGGCCGTCTCGACTACGTGTCGAACCAGTCGCTCCAGGGCGTGCTGGCCCGCCTCGGCGAGAGCGGCCGTCCGCTGTGGGCGACGGTGGTCCTGCTGACCCTGTGTGTCTGGGCCTGGCGGGTCCGGCGGGCGGTGACGGCCGGCGACTGGACGGCCGCGTTCGCGCTCACCGGGGCGGCGGCCTGTCTGGTCAGCCCGATCACCTGGGTGCACCACCTGGTGTGGCTGCTGCCGTCCTTCGTGGTGCTGGTCCGCGCCGGGCGCCCGCGGCTCGCGGGCGCCCTGTACGCGGTGCTGTGCACGAGCGTGGTGTGGCTCTGGTACGACGGGGCCTCGGGCGTCAGCGGCTTCCTCGGCAGCAACGCCTACACGTGGATCACGCTCGGCCTGCTGCTCGGTCTTCCTGCGGGTCAGTCACGCGCCATTTTGCGCCTGAGCCGCAGGAAAAGCGACGTCACCGCCCCGGTGCCGAGTCCCACAAGCCCCGCGACCACCGCGGTGCGCGGCCAGTTCATGCCGTCACCCGGAGCCTGTGCGGCGGCCGCGGCCACCGGTACGGGCGCCGGCTTGGCCGGTCGGGACTTGGCGCGCAGTGCGTCCAGCGAGCCGACCGGATCGACCCGCCCGGCCGCGTCGAAGCCCCAGTCGAGCAGTTCGCGGGCCTCCTGGTACACCGACAACCCGCCGCCGGCCTGAGGGTTCATCACGGTCACCACGAGCGTGCGCCCGCCCCGGCGGGCCGCCGCCACGAGGGTGTTGCCCGCCTTGGAGGTGTAGCCGTTCTTGATGCCGAGCAACCCCGGATACCGCTCCACGCCGTTCGCACCGGTCAGCAGTCGGTTGGTGTTCTGGATCCCGAACGCCCAGCCGTCGGCGGGGAATGTGGCCTCGGCGGTGGAGCAGTAGCGGGCGAAGTCGGGGTTGCGCAGCCCTTCCCGGCCGAAGACCGCCAGGTCGTAGGCGGAGGACACCTGGCCGTCCGCGTCGTAGCCGTCGGGGGAGACGACATGGGTGTCCAGGGCGCCGAGCGTGCGGGCCTCGTCCTGCATCCGCGTGGCCGTGGCGCCCCAGCCGCCTGCCATCGAGGCGAGCACGTGGACGGCGTCGTTGCCGGACCTGAGGAACACTCCGCGCCACAGGTCGGCCACCTGGTAGGTGCGGCCTTCCTTGATGCCGACCAGGCTGCTGCCCTGGCCGATGTCCTTCAGCTCCTCGTCCCGCACGGTGTGCCGCATCCCGCCCGGCAGCTTGGGCAGCACGGTGAGGGCGAACAGCGTCTTCAGGGTGCTGGCGGGCGGCAGCCTGCGGTGGGCGTCGCTCGCGGCCAGCACGTCCCCGCTGCCGGCGTCGGCCACCACCCAGGACAGCGCCGACACCGCCGGGACCCCGGGAATGCCCCGGTGCGGCCTGACCTGAGTGCCGGAGCGGTAGAGCAGGGACGGCCCGGGCATCGCTGCCTCGGGTCCGGGCGGGGCGGGGTCCCCGGCCCGGTGCCCGGCCGATGCGGTGGCCGGCGTGAACGCCAGCACCCCCGCCACGCACAGGGAGCAGGCCGACACCGCTACCCGACGAGAAAGTCCGTTGATCATACGAATCAACGTAGGGGTGGGTCTGCTGTTCTTCGCGCCGTCCGGTCCGTTCGGCCCACGGGAGTAACCCGGACGAGGCACCCGGGGACCGTGGGCGGTGGTCAGCCCGTCGGCAGGGTGGGCCGGATCTGCCGCAGGAACGTGGCGTTGTCGGGGGTGGCGCGCAGCCGCTCCAGCAGGGTCTCCAGGCCGGACGGACCGCCCTCCCGGGTGCGCAGGGCGCGGCGCAGGCCGCGTACGGCGGTCAACTCCGCCGGGGTGAGCAGGAGTTCCTCGCGGCGGGTGCCGGTGGCGTCGATGTCCACGGCGGGGAAGAGACGGCGGGCGGCCGCTTCCCGGTCGAGCCGCAGCTCCATGTTGCCGGTGCTCTTCAGCTCCTCGAAGTAGTACTGGTCGGCGCGGGAGCCGGTGTCCACCAGCACGGTGGCGAGGACGGTCAGCGAGCCGCCCTCCTCGGCCTGCCGGGCGGCGCCGAAGAACCGCTTCGGGCCGAGCAGCGCGCCCGCGTCGACTCCGCCGCTCAGGGTGCGTCCGCCCGCGGCGGAGGCGTTGTTGTGGGCCCGGCACAGCCGGGTCAGCGAGTCCAGCAGGACGACGACGTCCTCACCGGCCTCCACCAGGCGCTTGGCGCGCTCTACGACGAGTTCGGCCAGCGCGATGTGCTCCTTGGGAGTCCGGTCGAAGGTGGACGCGTACACCTCGCCGCGCACCGAGCGGCGCATCTCGGTGACCTCCTCGGGCCGCTCGTCCAGCAGCAGGACCATCAGCCGGCACTCCGGGTGGTTGCCGGCCACGGCCGCGGCGAACTGCTGGAGCAGCACCGTCTTGCCGCTCTTCGGCGGGGCCACGACGAGGCCGCGCTGGCCCTTGCCGACCGGTGCGAGGAGATCGGTGACCCGGCCGGCCGCTCCGGACCCGGGGTGTTCGAGGCGGAGGCGGTCGTGCGGGTGCAGCGGGGTGAGGTCGCGGAAGTGACGCCGGGCGCGCGGCCCGGCCGGGGCGCGTCCCTCGACGCGCGTGACCTCGGTCAGCGTTCGCCGCTCGCCCCGCACGCCCTCGACCAGGTCGCCCTTGCGCAGCGAGTGGCGCCGGATCAGGGCGGCCGGCACCTGGAGGTCGGCCGGGGTGGACAGGAGGTGCACGGCCCGCAGGTGCCCCTTCCCCTGCGCGTCGATGTCGAGGACACCGGTGACGAGCCGGGCTGCCGGGGCCTGCGGGGCCACGGGAGGGTGTTCGAGTGTGGTGGTCATGGTGGGAGGTCCTTTCGCGGACACGGGAGAAGACGTGGGAAGGGGGAGAGGCCGCGAGCGGGAGGCGGACACGCCTGCCTCCGGGCGGCGGGAACAGCACCTCGGGACACGGCGGAAACGCCCAGGTCACGAGATGGTCCTGAGAACAAGCCCGGGCCGGTCGGAAACTCGGCCGAGGGGCTGGGGGAGAAGAAGGCGGCACCGGTGTCCGTACGACGGGACACGCACATGCGCTGATCGCACTATACCCGTGCGTCCGCCTGGGTCAACATGATGGCGTCCGTTTCCATTCCCCCCCCGACCGTTCAGGAGAACCCGTGGTGACCTCCGCCGCCCGGCCCCCGTACCGTCTGGACCCCTCCGGCGGCTGCCCGCACGCCGTCAACGCGCGCCTCCTGGCCGACGGTTCCGTGGCCCCGGTCGAACTGCCCGGCGGCATCGAGGGGATGGCCGTACTCGGGCACGAGGCGTTGAAGGAGTTCCTCCAGCATCCCGAAGTCGCCAAGAACGCACGGCACTTCACCGCCCTGCGGGAAGGCCGGATCGCCCCCGGCTGGCCGATGCTGACCTTCGCGACCGTGCGCGGCATGACCACCGCCGACGGCGACGACCACCGCCGGCTGCGGTCCCTGGCCGGCCGGGCCTTCACCCCGCGCCGCGTGGCCGGACTACGCCCCCGGATCGAAGAGTTGACCGCCGAACTGCTCGACGGTCTCGCCCGCGCCGCCGACGCGGGTGGCGGGGTCGCCGATCTGCGGCGGCACTTCGCCCTGCCCCTGCCGATGGCCGTCATCAGCGAACTCCTCGGCGTGGAAGAGAAGTTCCGCGAACGGCTGCACCACCTCAGCAACCAGGTCGTGGCCACCGACATCACGCCGGACCGGGCCATCGCCGCCAACCGCGAACTCGTCGCCGTACTCGGCGAGATCGCGGCGGCGAAGGCCGCGCACCCCGCCGACGACCTCACCAGCGCGCTCATCGCCGCCCGCGACGAGGGGGGCGACCGGCTCAGCGACCAGGAGCTGACCGGCACCCTCGTGCTGATGATCGTCGCCGGGCACGAGACCACGCTCAACCTCGTCACCAACGCCGTACGCGCCCTGTGTGCCCACCGCGACCAGCTCGCTCTGGTGCGCGCGGGCGGGGCGAGCTGGGCCGACGTGGTGGAGGAGACCCTGCGCTGGGACGCCCCGGTCAGCTACTTCCCGTTCCGCTACCCGGTGCGGGACCTGACCGTCGACGGCACCGTCATCCCCGCGGGAACCCCCGTGCTGGCCGGCTACTCCGCCGCCGGCCGCGATCCGGCCGCGCACGGCCCCGACGCCGACCGCTTCGACGTCACCCGCCCCGCCCGGCCCGGCGCCGTACGCCACCTCTCCCTCGGGCACGGCGCGCACTACTGCCTCGGCGCGCCGCTGGCCCGGCTGGAGGCGGGGATCGCGCTGGAGCGGCTGTTCACGCGCTTCCCGGACCTCGAACTCGCCGCGGCCGAGGCCGATCTGCCGGCCCCCTCCGGTTTCGTCGGCAACAGCGTGCGCACCCTGCCGGTCAGGCTCGCACCCGGGCACATGAGCCCCGGGCCCTCCGCGCGGGTCCGTCATGTCAGGGAACCGCATCAGATGTCCCCAGACCATAACGATGCCGGATGTCAGGGGACTTGACCGTCAACCATGGACTAAATTCAAGACATGTCCACGCCACCGTAGCCGCCCCAGCCGGCCGACCAGCCGGTACCGCAGCCCCCGTCGGCAGCCCAGCCCCAGCAGCCTGCGCAGCAGCCCGCCGTCCCGCCGCAGCCGACGGCCTACCCGTACCCGAGCCCGCAGTCGCCGCCAGGGAACTTCTACGCGCAGCCCACCCTGGTCGGCCAGCCCGCCGCCCAGCCCCTGCCGGGCCAGCCGGTGCCACCGGGCCAGCCGGGCCAGTTCGGCCAGCCGGTGCAGCCGCAGCCGGGCAACCCCTATGCCCAGGCACCCCAGTACGGGCCCGCGGTACCCGTCCCTGCGGCCGGTGGCAGGGGCGGCGGGGCCGGCAAGGCGGTGCTGTGGGCGGCCGTCGGCGCGGTCGTCGCCTCCGCCGCCTGGGCGGGCGGTGTCTTCCTCATCGGCGGCAAGGGCGACAGCGCGGACCTGCGGGGCTACAAGGCGCCCGCCGACATGTGCTCCGGCGGCGACTACTCCTCCTTCAAGAGCGAGTATCCGCAAGATGACGGCTCGCCGACCAAGAACACCCTCAAGAACCCGGCCATGGACGAGAGTTACTGCAGCCTCGCCCTGAAGAAGACCGGCTCGACGTACGCCGACGCCTACCTCACCATGCAGCTGGACCTGCACAGGAAGACGAACCCGGGGCCCGAGTTCACCGCCACGTGGAAGAACTACGGGGACAGCCACACCGGTTACGACGCCTCCCCGGTCAGCGGCATCGGCGACGAGGCCTACCTGGTCAGCCAGGACACCACGGGCAGCTCCTCCTCCGGCAGCGGCTCCCGCTACGCCACGCTCGCCGTCCGCGACGGCTGGGTGACGTACGAGATGACCTACAGCGCCTACCTCACCTCCTACGACCAGGACAAGAACCCGCCCTCGCTGAGCAATGTGACCGGCTGGCTGAAGAAGGACGCCGCCGCCACGCTGGGCAAGCTGAAGGGCTGACGCTTCTGGGCGCCGGCGCCCGAGGGGAGGGCGTACACCGGCGCGATCACCCGCACCGTGGCGTGAGGGTGACGGCGGAGGCGCGCTCACACCGACCGCGCCTCCGCCGCCCGCACGATCCGGTCGAACCGCGCGCCCATGGCCTCGGCGAGGGCCTGCGCGGCGGACAGCGGACGGACCATGACCATGAAATCGTCGATCAGGCCGTCCTCGTTCACATGCAGGAAGTCGCAGCCGGTCAGCTCGCGGTCGCCCACCCGGGCCGTGAAGACCAGCGCGTGGTCGGCGCCGTCCGGCTCGCCGATCTCACGGACGTACCGGAAGTCCTCGAAGACCTGGACCACCGCGCGCAGGATCGCCGCGGTGATCGCCTTGCCCGGATACGGCTTGAAGACGACCGGGCTGGTGAAGACGACGTCCTCCGCCAGCAGCGCCTCGGCGGCGTCGATGTCCCCGGCCTCCACCGCCTCGCGGAACGCGCGCATCGGATCACCCCACATAGTCAATTAATTGATTAGGTGCGGATGAGATTAATCAACGACTGCTACCCTGTCCATATGTCGCTCAAATACGCCGTCCTGGCCGCTCTGCTGGAGGGCGAGGCCTCCGGCTACGAGCTGTCGAAGGTGTTCGACGTCTCGCTCGCGAACTTCTGGCCCGCCACCCCGCAACAGCTCTACCGTGAACTGGAGCGCCTCGCGCAGGACGGACTCGTCGAGGCCCGGACCGTGCAGCAGGAACGCCGCCCCAACAAGCGGATGTTCACGCTCACCGGGGCCGGCCGGGCCGAACTGAGCGCGTTCGCCGCCGAGCCGCCGAAGCGGCCCACGGCCCTGCGCGACGAACTCCTCATCAAGATCCAGGCGATGGACGGCGGCGACCCGGAGGTCACGCGGGCGCTGATCGAGGAGCGCATGGGCTGGGCACGCGGCAAGCTGGACCGCTACCGTCGCGTGCGCGACCGCCTCCTGACCGGGCGGACCGAGGAGGAGTACCTGCGCACCGCCGACCGCGTCGGGCCGTACCTCACCCTGCTGGCCGGGATCGCCTACGAGGAGGAGAACCTGCGCTGGTGCGAACGGGTCCGCACGATCCTCGCGGAGCGAGTGGCCCTGGGCTGAGACGATGTTCGGTCCCGAAGGCCCCAGCCTGCGTGAACTCGCCGTACAGGCACTGTCGTCCGTCGAGCGCGGCTACGACCTGCTCGCCCCGAAGTTCGACCACACCCCCTTCCGGACACCCGACGAGGTGCTGGAGTCCGTCGCGGAGGCGCTCGCCCCGCTCGGCCCGTTCACGGACGGGCTCGACCTGTGCTGCGGCACGGGCGCGGGCACGCAGGTGCTGACCGGGCTGTGCGGCCGGAGCGTCACCGGGGTCGACTTCAGTGCGGGCATGCTCGAGATGGCCCGGCAGCGGGTGCACCCGCCCGCAGGCGGGCCCGAGGTCGCCTGGGTGCGCGGCGACGCCCGGGCCCTGCCGTTTCCGGCCGCCTTCGATCTCGTGGTCTCCTTCGGGGCGTTCGGTCATTTCCTGCCGCGCGAGCTGCCGGGACTGTTCGCCCAGGTCCACTCGGTCCTGCGGCCCGGCGGCCGATTCGCCTTCCCGGTGCTCGCCCCGCCCCGCCCGACGCGGCCCGGCTTCTGGGCGCTGCTCGGTTTCGACGCGGCGATGCGCGTGCGCAACGCCCTGTGGCGGCCGCCGTTCGTCATGTACTACCGGACCTTCCGGCTCGGCGACGTGCTGGGGGAGTTGGGGCGCGCCGGATTCGACGTCGAGCTGTGTGCCCTGCCGCGGTTCGGCCGGCGGCGGGACGGCAGCCCGCGGGCCCGGCTCGTGGTGGCCCGGCGCGGTCAGCCCGCGGCGGGCAGCGTGAACTCGTAGACCAGCGCGTCCTGTTCGTTCACGACCAGCTCGGTGATCTCCAGCGGCCGGGCGTACTGGTCGTGCACCCGCCGGGTCACCCGCACCGAGAAGGCGTCGCCGACCTGCGTGATGGCATCCCGGTGGTGCAGGGCCAGACCGGCCTTGCGCATCCAGTCGTAGGCCCGGCGCAGCTGCGCGGGTGTGGCCCCGTCGGCCCGGTCCCGGTACCGGGCCAGTTCCGCGACCTCCGCCAGTGCCACCGCCGAGAACGAGGTCACCGCCGTGCGCAGCGACCGGCCGTCCGGCGTGGCCGACCGGTAGCGGTGCACCAGCGTCGGCCGGTGCGGGGCCAGCCCCAGCGCCTGGGCGTGCTCCGGCGGCGGCGCCTCCCAGGTCACCGTGGCCCGGTCGACCGCACACGGGTCCGCCGAGCGGGCGCCCAGCGGGAAGACCGGCGCCGCCGGCGCCTCGACCGGCCGGCCGGGCAGCGTGGCATGGCTGCCACGCCGGTCGGTCGCGACCAGACCACTGCGGCGCAGCACCTCCAGCGCCTGCCGGACGGTCTCCCGGCTGACCTGGTAGTGCGCGGCCAAGTGCCGCTCGCCCGGCAGCCGTTCGCCCGGGGGTATGGTGCCGGCGCGCAGTTCGTCGAGCAGCAGTGCCGCGATCCGCCCGTACAGGGGCCGGTCGTCGAACTGCGCGGGTTCGTGGCTCTGCTCGGGTTCGTGGCTCTGTTCGGGTTCGTGCGGGGTGGTGCGGGCCATGCCGCGCCCTCCTGTGGTGACAAGACGTAGCCGTGCGGGCTCATTGCGCGACCACAATTAGCATTGGTCTAAACCACAAGGGAAGGGCGGCCCGACGGTTCGGCCGAAAACCCGCCCCGCTCCGTCAGGCGTACGACCCCAGCCAGCGCACCTTCTCCGCCTCGTGGAACGGACCGCCGCCCTCGTGGTCGTTGAATTCGTACACCTCGATCGCCTTGTCCTCGTGGGCCCAGGCGTTGAAGGCCGCGAACACCGTCGACGGCGGGCAGGTCTGGTCCTCCAGGGCCGCCGAGAACAGGGCCGGCGCCCGGCCCCGCGCCGCGAAGTGCACCCCGTCGAAGTAGGACAGGGTGCGCCGCACCTCTGCCGAGCGGCCGCGGTGCGTCTTGAGGAACAGGCCGATCTCACGGTATGGGTGACGGTCCGTCAGGACGGTCGCGCGCGGGAAGTCGCACAGGAACGGGACGTCCGGCGCGACCGCGACCAGATCGGGGACCAGGCCGCCGACGGCGAGCGTGATCCCGCCACCCTGGCTCGCACCGAGCGCCACGGTGCGTGCCGCGTCGGTCAGCGGGTGCGCACGGGCCGCCTCGACCGCGCGCACGGCGTCTGTGAACACCCGGCGGTAGTAGTAGTTCTCGGGCGCGTCCAACCCTCGTGTCATGAAGCCCGGGTAGGCCGGTGCCGCGCCCACCGGGTCCGCCGTGCCGCCCCCGCCGCCCCAGGCGCTGCCCTGGCCGCGGGTGTCCATCACGAAGTGGGCCCGGCCCGTCGACGCCCACAGCAGGTTCTCGTGCGGCAGTCCGCGCCCGCCGCCGTAGCCGATGAACTCCACGATCAGCGGCAGGGGCTCGGTCGCGCCGGCCGGCAGCCGCAGCCAGCCCTTGACGGGGTGACCGCCGAAACCCGCGAAGGTCACGTCGTACACCTCGACCGTGGACAGTCCGGTGTCCACCGGTTCGAAACGGGCGTCCAGTTCGTACGCGCGCGCCTGCTCCAGGGTCTTGTCCCAGAAGGCGTCGAAGTCGTCGGGCTCGGTGGACTCGCTCCGGTATGCGCGCAGTTCGTCGAGGGAAAGGTCGAACAGGGCCATCAACAACCGCCTTTGCGAAGAGACAGTGCCTCAGCTCACCGTACGTGCGTGATCGGATGACTGACCAGGCCCAGGAGCGCGGACGGACGTGGTTTCTGCGGGATCACCGTGCTGGTCACACGAGGAGTAAGCGCTTGCTCCCGGCTGAGACGTGTTGTTCGTCGGCGGGCAGCGATCGGGTCACCGTCAGGTCCGGGGCTGGGTCCACCTCGGTCCGGTCTCCGCCCACTCCCGTTCCCACTCCGCCATGCGGTGGCGCAGCGCGATCCGGCGCTCCACGGCGTGGCCGAAGAGCACGACGGCCGCAGTGCCGCCCGCAGCGCACACGCCGATGGTCACCGAGTGCTGCCACACCGCCGTGTCGTCCGGGGGCGGGGCGACGGGGCGGCCCTGCGCGTCGAACCACACGGACACCGTGTCACCGGTCCGGGTCCCCGCCGGCACCCGGGTCCAGGCGGTCCGGGTGACCTTGCCGGGCTCGGTCCAGCGGACCTGGGCCCGGTAGGGGTTCTGGCGGTCGCCCTCCACCGCGGACACCCGCCGGGGCGGATCGCCGATCACCTGGGCGCGCACCTCGTGGCGGGAGGCGCGGGCCGCCGCCGCGAGCGCACCGGCCTGGCTATGTGCGCGCAGGCCCGCGGCCACGCCGACCAGGGGTGCCACCACGAACAGCAGGACGGCGACGACCAGCACCGCCCACGCTTCCACGACATCCGAGTGGCGCCGCAGCGGATTGCGCTGCCAGCGCCAGCCGCACACCCGGGTACGCATGTCCACCTCCTCGCCGGTCGGCGCCGGAGAACGGGACGAGCCGCCGTGCGGCCCGCCGCCCCCTCCGCCGCTCACGCACACGAGCGTCCACACTCGTCTCGTACCCCGTACGGTGCCCCTCGTTCACGCCGCGAACCGCGGGTTCAAGCCCGCTTGGAGCGCGGATCGAGCCATGCGCCCCACGATCGCGCGCCCGATCCCGACGCGTGACCCCCTCTGCCTGGCCTTCGGACTGGGGCAGGCGTCTCACCCTGGGGCGCGGGCGAGCGGGCGAGAGGGACTGCAGCGGCCGGCGGGCTCGGTCCGGTGGTTCGCCGTCGGGACCGGGCCCGGGTCGGAGGGCCGGTCCTGGCCGCGGGCGGTGGGTCAGCCGAAGCGTTCGATGCGGATGCGGTCCACCGGCTGGCCCGCCGCGACCAGCAGCCGGGAGGCGTGCTCGGCGAATGCGTTCGATCCGCACACATAGGCCTCCCACCCATGGGCAGGCCGCTCGGCCAGGAGCGGCGCCACATGTGCTGCCGCCATACGTCCCACCGGCATCCCCTGTGGGGCGCGGCGGGTGAACACGGGCGTCGTCTCCGTGCCCAGCTCCGACGCGTAGATCAGCTCCTCGGGGCTGCGCGCCGAGACCAGCAGGCGCAACGGGACGGCGAGGCCGCGCAGCCGGTGGTGCCGCACCATCGACATCAGCGGTACGACCCCGGAACCGGCGCCGATCAACAGCGCGGGCCGGTCGCCCGGCCAGGCGAAGAAGCCGCTCAGCGGCCCGCGCACCTCGACCGTGTCGCCGAGGCGGGCCACCGTGTGGAACCAGCCGGAGACCTCGCCGTCCGGCACGTGATCAAGGGTCAGCTCGATGTGCCCGGAGTCGTCCGGCGCCGACGCGATGGAGTAGTGGCGCTGCGCCGTGTAACCGTCCGCAGCGGTCAGCCGCAGCATCAGATGCTGACCGGGCAGATGCCCCGCCCACCGGGGCACGGCCAGCCGGAACGTGGCCGCGCGCGGCGTCTCGCGCCGGATCTCCGTGAGTGTGGCGGTCTGCCACACGGCCGCCTCCTGATTGCTCACCTCGATCCGCCCGGGCACGGCGAACCGTGTCGCGGGAACGGTCGGGCCGGTCACCGGGCCGGTGGCCGGGGCGGTCGGCTCCGGAGCGGCCGTGATCGGGCCCGGGGCCGTCGGGTTCGTCGTCACCGTCTCAGTCACCGGAGTACCGCTGCTCCTCCCAGGGGTTGCCACGCTCGTGGTATCCGTTGCCCTCCCAGAAGCCCGGCTCGTCGTGGTCGAGCAGTGTGAGGCCCGCGATCCACTTCGCGCTCTTCCAGAAGTACAGGTGGGGCACCACCAGCCGCGCCGGGCCGCCGTGCTCGGACGGCAGCGGTTTGCCGTCGTACTCCCAGACGATCCAGGCCCGCCCGCCGGTGAGGTCGGCGAACGGCAGGTTCGTGGTGTATCCCGTGTGGGAGTAAGCGATCACATGTGTTGCGGACACATGGGGCCGCACCACAGTGAAAAACGCGTCCAACGAGACGCCGCCGAACCGCACACCGAACTTCGACCAGCCGGTCACACAGTGGATGTCGCCGTCGTACGCCGACGCCGGCAGCGTGTGCGCCGCGTCCCAGTCCCAGGTGTGCGGCCGCTCGACCAGGCCGTCGATACGGAAGGACCAGTCGGCCGGCGCCAGGTCGGGCGTGACCTCGGCGGACAGGACCGGCCAGTCCTCGCCCGCGTCGTACTGCCCGGGCGGCAGCCCCGGGTTGTGGACGCGCGGACGGCCCGTGAAGCCTCGCGTGACGTTCATACTTCAACCGTACGCTGTCGTTCCGGGTGCTCCGTCCCAGGTCACCGCCCGGATCATTGCGTCCGTATGAACTCTTTCGGGCCCAGGGAATAGCTCCGCGGCGCTTCTCCTTTGCGCTCGGTGCCGGCACCGGTACACCGGTGACAGCGCGAGAGAAGCGAGGAACGAGCATGCCCAAGGCGTACGTCTACACGCGGCACGGCGGACCGGAGGCCGAGGCGCTGACCGAACTGGACCGTCCGAGCCCCGGCCCCGGCGAGATCCTGATCGCGGTCCGCGCGGCCGGAGTCAACCCGGTCGACTGGAAGCTGCGTCAGGGCTTTCGCCGCCCCGGCGAGGATGAGCGCGTCTTCCCCATGGTCTTCGGCAGCGAGGCCGCCGGTGTCGTGGAGGAGGTCGGCCAGGGTGTGACCGGCTTCGCCGTCGGGGACGAGGTGTTCGGCAGCACACAGGCCGGCGGCTACGCCGAGTACGCCCTGCTCGCCGCCGGCGTCAGCGCCCACAAGCCGGCCGCGCTGTCCTTCCGCGAAGCCGCCACCCTCCCGGTCGCCGCGGCCACCGCCTACGACGGCGTCCGCCAGCTCGACCTGCCCGGGGGCTCGACCCTGCTGGTGACGGGCGCGGGCGGCGGGGTCGGCAGCGCGGCCGTGCAGATCGCCCGCGCCTTCGGGCTGCGCGTCGTGGGGGTGGCGAGCGAGGGCAAGAAGGACTTCGTGGAGTCCCTCGGCGCCGTCCACGTGTCCTCCGGCCCCGGCCTCGTCGAGCGGGTCCGGGCCGCCGCGCCCGAGGGGATCGACGGGGTGTACGACCTGGTGGGCGGCCCGCTGCTCGCCGAGGCCGCCGAGTTGCTGAAGGACCGCAGCAAGCTCGTCACGGCCGGCTCCCCGCTCGACGCCGTCGCCGCGCTGGGCGGCGCCCGGGTCGAGCGGGTCCGCACGGCAGCCGTCATGGAGGCCGTCGCCGACCTCGTCGTACGCGGTGCCCTGAAGCCGTTCGTCACCCGCACCTTCCCGCTGGAGCAGGCCGGCCAGGCGCTGCGCGCCGTGGAGGACGGCCACACCCGCGGCAAGATCGTGATCGAGGTGACCGCGTGAGCGTCATAGCCGGCTCCGGCGGCGACGAAGCGGCCACCGCCGCCGCGCACGTCCTCGACAATCCCGCCCTGGCCGCGCTGACCGGCCCGCACGCCCGCTTCGCCGAGCGGCGCGGCCGGGTGCTGCGCTACCCGCTCGACGTCTCCCCGTGGCTGGCGCTGCCCGACGAGCCGGACGCACGGGACTGGGCGGACCTGGCCGCGCTGGCGGGTCCCGGCGCAGAGGTCCCGCTGCCGGGCTTCCGCGGCGAGGTGCCCGAGGACTGGGAGATCACCTTCCGCATCGAGGGCGTGCAGCTCGTGGACGACGGTCTCGATGCCGCGCCGGACGCGGAGGCGGTCCGTCTCGGCCCGGCGGACGTGCCCGAGATGCTCGACCTCGTGGCGCGCACCCGTCCCGGACCGTTCCTGCCCCGCACGATCGAACTGGGCACCTACCTCGGCGTCCGCCGTGACGGCGCGCTGATCGCCATGGCCGGGGAGCGGCTGCACCCGCCGGGCTGGACCGAGATCAGCGCGGTCTGCACCGATCCGGGCTTCCGCGGCGAGGGCCTCGCCACCCGGCTGATCCGCGCGGTCGCGCACGGCATCCGGGAGCGCGGCGAGACGCCGTTCCTGCACACGAGCGCCCAGAACGCGAACGCGATCCGGCTGTACGAGTCCCTGGGCTTCCGGCTCCGGCGCCGCACCGCGTTCGCCGCCGCCCGCACCCCGCGACGGCCGGCGGACGAGCGCAGCGCGGCGGCGGTGGCGTAGCCGTCACGCGCGGGGCGCAACCGGTGCCCGGATGACCCGGCGACGGCCGGTCAGTCGGACGCAGAATCGCCGGGCCCCGCGTTGTACCGCTCCAGATAGGCCGCGAAGCGGACCAGGTCGTGCTCCGGCCAGTCGGCGAGCCGCTCGCGGAAGGCGGCGCGACGGCTGCGGGTGACCTGGGCGAGGATCTCCTCGCCCGCCTCCGTCAGATGCAGCACCTGGACCCGGTGGTCCTCCGGGTCCAGCCGGCGCTCGATCAGCCCGGCCCGCTCCAGCGCCGCCACCTGTCGGCTCACCGTGGACTTGTCCAGGGCGTAGTGCGCCGCGAGGTCCGTGGCCCGGCAGCCGCCCTGCTCCTCCAGATGGCCGAGCAGGGTGTACGACACCAGCGACAGCTCGGGGTGCATACGGCCCGCCGAGGCGCGGGCCCGGCGGGCGAAGATCGTCATCTCGCGCTGGATGGTCTCGACGGCCGACTCCGCTGCGCTCACGGGAATACCTCCTCCGGCGTTCTAGTTGTATAGTACAACTTGAACAGGGAGTTGTATAAGCCAACCTTTGGAGGTCCTGCGCGATGAGGTCCCCGGCCCTGCGCCATGTGCTCACGCACCTGATCACCCCGCTGCTGATGTGCCTAGGCATGGGGCTCGCGTACATGGGGGCCTTCGTCACCCCCGAGCCGCACCACCTGCCGGTCGCCGTCGTCGGCACCACCCCGCAGGCGAAGGTGTTCGCCCAGACGGTCAAGGACACCGCGGGGGACAAGCTCGACGTCCGTACGGTCGCCACCCGCGCCGACGCCCTCGACCTGCTGAAGTCCCGCGAAGTGACCGGCGCCTACGTGCCGAGCGCACGCACGCCCGAACTGCTGGTGGCCAGCGCCGCCTCGGACATGGGCGCGACGGCCGTCGAGAGGGTCTTCACACCGGTCGCCGCCCGGGAAGGCGTCCCGCTGAAGGTCACCGATGTGGCCGCGCCGGTCGCCGACGACCCCACCGGCCAGGGCTTGTTCTTCCTGCTGATCGCAGTCAGCATTGGCTCCTACGCCTCGGTCGCCGCCCTCGGCGCCGCGGGTGCCGCGCTCGCGATGCGGGTACGGGCGCTGCTCGCGCTCGGTGTCGCCGTCGTGGTCGGCGGCATCGGGACGCTGCTCGCCGGGCCGGTGTTCCACCTCGCGCACCACGACCTCGCGAGCGTGTGGGGGATGGCCTCGCTCTACTCCGCGGGCATCCTGCTGATCGGCGTCGGCCTGCACACCTTCCTGAAGCGGTGGACCACGCTGACCATGATGGTGCTGTTCGTGATGCTGAACTTCACCAGCTCCGGCGGACTCTTCCGCCCTGAGCTGCAGAACGGCTTCTTCGGCACCCTGCACGCCTTCTGGAACGGCGCCGGTTTCGTCGAGGGCATCCGCAGCCTGCTGTACTTCGGCGACGACGGCCTCGCCCGCAACGTGTGGACCCTCGTGGTCTGGCTGCTGGTGGGCCTGGTGGTGACCGGGATCGCGGCGCTGTACGAGCGGCCCCGGCACGCCCGGCACGCAGCCGGCCACAACGGGCCCACCGCTCAGCCGCAGCCGGCTGCCGCGCCGCGCACGACGGTGGACCAGGCCAGGGTCCGGACCCTCGCGGACACCGAGGAGACGGCCAAGGAGACGGCCGACGAGAAGGCCGAGGAAGAGATCGAGGAAGAGGTCGAGGAAACGGTCGGTGTCTGACCCCGGCACCGGCCGGGACCCCGCTGCCGAAGGGAAACAGCGACGCCGGGCCCCGGCCGCCGACGCCCCGGCCACCGGCCCACCCGTCGGGCACCGGCAGGGAACGTGCCGTCCGCTTCGAGGCGGGCAGTGCTCCTGCCGGGCCGTCAGGCCGGTGCCGGGCCGATTGTCACCACCCGTGCCCACGTGGGCGGTGTCTCCGGCCGGTAGGCGGGATCGTTCTCGTCGTACGATCCGCCGCTGCGCGCGAACAGTCCCACCACCGTCCGGCAGGGCGGCCGTGCCTCGGGCCAGGGTGTCTGTCCGTCGGTCAGGACCACCACCACGTCGGGCCGCCTCCGCAGGGCCCGGGCGAACCCGGTGCGCAGATCCGTGCCCCCGCCGCCCACCAGCTCGACGCCCTCTGTCCGGCACAGCGGCTGCACGGTCCGGGCCGCGGCGTCGCAGGACAGCACGGAGACCAGGTCCCGCCGCCCGCCCAGCGCCCGGCAGATGGCGGCCACCTCCAGCAGGGCGCTGCCCAGTTCGGTGTCACTGACCGAGCCCGAGGTGTCGACGACCACACAGACCCGCGGCGGACTGCGCCGCAGGCTCGGCAGCACCACCTCGGGCAGCCCCGCCGAGCGGCGCGCCGGACGGCCGTAGCGGTAGTCCTCGCCCACCCCCGGCGCGGAGACGACCGAGCGGAGCGCCGAGCCCAGCAACTGGCGCCACGGCTGCGGCGGATGGAACACCTCCTCGGCCCAGCGCCGCCAGCCCCGCGGGGCACTGCCCGGCACGCCCTTGATGCCCTGGGCCACCCGGAAGCGGACCGCGTCCCGCTCCTGCTCGCTCAGCCCGTGCGCGCCGTCGGGCCCCAGCTCCCACGCCCGCTCCAGTCCGTCGGCGCCGCTGCCGCAGTCCAGCCAGGCCAGCCGTTCCAGCCCCGGACCGAGCCGGAACTGCCGCAGGTAGTCCTCCATCAACTCGCCCGGGGGCAGGCCCAGTTTCCCCGGCGTCACGGCGTCCTCGGGGCACACCAGCCCGTCGCCGTACACGTCGTCGTTGATCTCGCAGTCCGCGGCGATGTTCATCCGCAGCCGCTCCGCCGGGCCGTGCAGTCCGCGCTCGCGGGCGACCCGGTCGCCGCGCCCGTGATGGTCGCGCAGCAGATGGGCCACCTCGTGCACCCACACCGCGGCCAGTTCCTCGAGCGGTGTGCGGTCCACGAAGGCCGGCGAGACATAGCACCGCCAGTACCGGTCGACGCCCATGGTCGGCACCTCGCGCGACTCCACCAGCCGCAGCGCGAACAGCGCCGTGGCCAGGTACGGCCGGACGCGGGCGGCGTGCAGCCGCGCGGCGAACAGCTTCCCGAGGTCCAGCGCCCCGGGTGCGTCCGCCGTCATCGCCGGGCCCCGGCACTCCGCGCGCCCCGGCGGGCGGCCTCGTCGGCCCGCCGGGACAGCGACACCACCCCGGACAGCCGCTCGACGGCCGCCGGAACGTCCCAGCCCTCCCGGCGCAGCGACGCCAGGGTGGTCGCCGGGACGACCACGACGTCCGGCGCGCCGGTCTCCATCGCCCGCACCAGCAACGCCCAGGCCGCGTCCCACCGGGCCCGTTCCGGCCGCGTGCGGACGGCGGCCACCACCGCGTCCAGCGCGGCCTGCCGCAGATCCCCGCGCTCGGGCAGCACGGCACCGGCCGGGTCGGCCAGCAGTGACTCCGGATCGGGCAGGTCCATCCGGTCCAGGCTCGCCAGCAACTCCAGCCCGGGACCGTCCCCGACGGTGCCCCGCACCAGCAACGACAGCACGTCCCGCGAGGCCCCGGCGGCGGTCGTGAAGGCGATCAGCCGCACCGTCGCCTCCCAGCTCCGGGGCGACGGCCACGCCCCGCCCCGCCGGCTCTCGCCCTGGGGCAGCCGGTGCACGAGCCCGGGCCGCGCGACGAGGAACTCGCACACCGCGCGCCGCGCGAACGCCACGGCCTCGGGCAGCCGCTCGGGGTCGAGCCGGGGCAGGGCCGCCCGTGGCCAGGTCCCGCCGAGGCCCCGTACGACGACGTCGTGGTCGTGGGTCCACTGCAGGTGCACGAACCGGTTGGCCAGCGGCGGGCTCAGCTCCCAGCCGTCGGCCGCCGAGGAACGCGGGTTGGCCGCGGCCACGATCCGTACCCCGGCCGGCAGCCGCAGGGAGCCGATCCGCCGCTCCAGCACCAGCCGCAGCAGCGCCGCCTGCACGGCCGGGGGAGCGGTGGACAGCTCGTCCAGGAACAGCAGCCCCCGCCCGTCGCGCACGATCCTCACCGCCCAGTCCGGCGGAGCCATCGGGACGCCCTGCACGGCGGGATCGTCACCCACGACGGGCAGCCCCGAGAAGTCGGACGGTTCGTGCACGCTCGCGATCACGGTGGTGAGCGGCAGGTCCAGAGCGGCGGCGAGCTGGGTCAGCGCCGCCGTCTTGCCGATGCCGGGCTCACCCCACAACAGGACCGGAAGGTCGGCGGCCACGGCGAGGGTCAGCGCCTCCAGCTGGGTGTCGGCGCGCGGTTCGGTCGTCGTGACCCGCAACAGGTCCAACAGGGAGTCGGCGACGGCGAGTTGAGGTGCATATGCAGTCATGTGGGATCACCTGGAGGGGAGTCGAGTCAGCGGGAGGAAGGAAAGGGAGTTCCGTCAAGTGGGCGGAAATGCCCGGCCGTTCAGCGCACGTGGCGGCGCTGCTGGTGCCCTGTCCGGTTGCGGTACGGGTCGGCGGGGGCGCGGCCGGGACCGGCGAGACCGGCCCGGTACAGCCCGTAGGCGATGCGCCGCTCGGCCGCGGCCGCCAGCTCGTCCCGCAGGGGGCCGTCCCGCAGCACCGCGTCGGGGCCCAGCAGCGCCTCCACCACCGCCAGGGCGCCCGCGCTGTCGCCGTGGTCCAGCCGTTCACGGACACCGGCGAGGCAGTCCGGACGCCGGTGCGCCTGGTCGATGACCCGCAGACAGGGCAGCGCGGGGCCGCCGAGCGCGGCCAGCAGCTCCTCGCGGCGGATCTCGTCCGGGCCGTGGTCCAGCGGGACCAGGACACCGTCGACCAGACCGATCCGGTGCCGGGCGCCCCGGCATTCCACGAGGCGTGCCTGGGCCACCGGATCGAGGGCGCGCGAGGGCCCGGCCGGCCGGTGACCGGGGGCCAGCGCGGCCGCCACCAGCGGGTGCAGCCGGTCCGGTGCGAGCAGGCCCGCGCGGAGCAGTTCCAGGTCGGGCGGGATCCAGGTCGCCGCGTCCGGCAAGGCGGGCAGCGCGGTCGGACCCCCGGCCGGGAGCTTCGGTACGCGCCGCAGAGCGGGCGTCGCCCCGTCCGCGCCCGGGAACAGCTCCAGGACCAGCCTGCGCCGGCCGCCGCACCGTACGACGAAGGCGCCGGCGGACCGCCCCTCGGCGGCCAGCAGGAGGTCCGCCTCGGCGGCCCAGCGGCCGACGGCACAGCCGTGCCCGGGCGGTGCGAGCCCCAGCGGATCGGCGTCCGGCGGCGCGGGCCCGCCGGCCCCCGACCGGTCGCGCAGCTCGGCGGCCCTGCGCGCGTCCCACAGGTGCCGGTGCAGATCGAGCCGGTAGCGCCGGTTGGGGTGCGGATGCGGATGGCCGCCGGTGTGCGCGTCGGCCGGATCCCACAGGGCGAGGCTGATCCGCTGGCCGGCCTCCGACCAGGCCGGCGGGGTACGGGCCACGAGATGCAGCGGACCGGCCCGGCCGGACCCGCCGTAGCGGGCCAGCGTCAGGGTCAGCCCCGGGCGCAGCAGCCCGTCGGGCGCGATCCTCGGCATGTGCCAGCGCAGCAGGTCGGGGGCGAGATGCCGCAGGTCGGCGCGGAGGCGGGCGGCCGTTTCCCGGCCGTGGGCACGGGCGACGGAACGCAGATCGAGGTCGGTGTCGATCCGGGCGGCGGAACAGGCCCCCGCCCAGTCACCGGCGGCACGGCGGCCGGTGGCCAGCTCGATCATGGACGGTGGCACGGCGTACGCACGTACGCGCTGCCACAGGGAGAGCCGGGAATCCCCGTACGCGGTGGAAGGGAGCATCAGCGCTCACCTGCCGCGGACGGGACCCCCAATCCGAAAGTGGAGTGAGTCGTCATCGCCAGGAGCGTAACCACGAACGGGGCGGCGCGTCACCCGTATTTCGCGGTGGCTCCGTGCGGTCGGTCCCCGCCGGCTCCGCGCGGCCGTTGGGATAAGGTGGCCGTCCGGTCGCGCATCGGTCGCGGCCCCGATCGCCGAGGAGGTGGGACCCATCACCGCTGTGTCAGCCGGGGTGCTCTCTCCTCAGGACGGCGCGGTGCGCCGGAAGCGGTGACCGCGGGAGCGCCCACCGGTCAAGCGCTCCCGAAAGGCTCCATCCCTCGTGCCCTCTTCTTCCCTCCCTCCTTCCCCTTCCTCTGCTTCCTCTGCTTCCTCTGCTTCTTCTCTTTCTTCCCTTTCCGCGGTCGTCTCCGCGCTGCGCGCCGCCGGGTGCGTCTTCGCCGAGGACGAGGCGGAGTTGATCCTCGCCACCGCCCGCGACGCGGCGGAAGTGGCCTCGATGGTGGACCGGCGGGCCGCCGGGCTCCCGCTGGAACAGGTCCTCGGCTGGGCCCGGTTCCACGGGCTGCGCGTCCGTGTGGAACCGGGGGTGTTCGTCCCCCGCCGCCGTTCCGAGTTCCTGGTCGACCAGGCGCTGGCGCAGGCGCCGGACGCGTCCGTCGTCGTGGACCTGTGCTGCGGCTCCGGCGCGCTCGGCGCCGCCCTCGCCGCCGCCCTGGACGGTGCCGAGGTGCACGCCGCCGACATCGACCCGGCCGCCGTCCGCTGCGCGCGCCGCAACCTCGCCCCCTTCGGCGGCCGGGCCCACGAGGGTGACCTCTACGGCGCCCTGCCCGCCGCACTGCGCGGGCGCGTCGGTGTCCTCGTGGCCAATGTGCCCTACGTCCCCACCGCCGAGGTCCCCCTGCTGCCGGCCGAGGCCCGCGACCATGAGCCGCTGGCCGCCCTGGACGGCGGTGCGGACGGCCTCGACGTGCTGCGCCGGGTGGCCGCCGGGGCCCCCGAGTGGCTGGCGCCGGGCGGCCGCCTGCTGACCGAGACCAGCGAACGCCAGGCACCGGCCGCCCTGCGGGCCCTCGCCGACGCGGGCCTGACGCCCCGTGCGGCGGTGTCCGAGGAGCTGTACGCGCACGTCGTCATCGGCGAACTTCCGTAATCCCTACGGCAGTTTCTGAGACCGGGCGATGAGCAGGGCGACGTCGTCGTGGTTGTCGGGGTGGTGCAGGGTGCGCAGGAGGAGGTCGCAGGTGTCCTCCAGGGGGCGGGCCGGGTCGTCGAGCAGGGACAGCAGGAAGTCCAGCCGCTCGTCCAGCGAGTGGCAGCGGGTCTCCACCAACCCGTCGGTGTAGAAGACGAGTTCGTCGCCGGGCTCGAAGTCGACGGTGACGGTGGAGAACGCGATCCCGCCCACCCCCAGCGGGACCCCGGTGGGCAGGTCCAGCAGCTCCGGCGGCCGGCCGGGGCGGACCCGGGCCGGTGGCAGATGGCCCGCGTTGGCGATCCGGCACTGCCGCAGATGCGGATCGTGGACGGCGTACACACAGGTCGCGATGGAGTGGTCCAGGGCCGACGTCGTCTTGTCCAGGTGCTCCAGCAGCAGCGCCGGGTCCAGGCCGAGGGCGGCCAGTGTGGTGGTGGCCGTGCGCAGCCGGCCCATGGTCGCCGCCGCGCTGATCCCGCTGCCCATCACATCGCCCACCACGAGCGCGGTTCTGCCGCCGTCCAGCGGGATGACGTCGAACCAGTCGCCGCCGACCTCGCTCGTCGCCCCGGCGGGCTGGTAGCGCGAGGCCACCTCCAGGCCGGTGGTGAGCGGCGGATGGCTGGGCAGCAGACTGCGCTGAAGGGTGAGGGCGGTGTTGCGGGCGTTCTGGTACCAGCGCGCGTTGTCGATCTGCACCGCCGCGCGGGCGGCCAGCTCCCGGGCGAGCACGACGTCGTCCTGGTCGAACGGCGCCGGGTTGCGGGTGCGTTTGAGGTCCAGGGCGCCGAGCACCTCGCCGCGCGCGATCAGCGGCACCGCGAGATACGAGTGCAGGCCCGCCCGGCCCAGCAGCTCGGCGGCCTCGGGGGAGCGGGCGATGCGCGGCAGGTCGTCGTCCTTCACCTGGGGCACCAGCACCGCCTCGCCCGAGCGCACGCACTGGGTGACCAGCCGGTCGGGCTCGTACCGGGCGGTCGCGCCGGGCGGATCGGCGGCCCGTACGGCGTGCGAGCCGTCCTGCGGGCGCACCGCGAGGGCCCGGATCACCGCCGACTCCGCGGGACCCAGCGTGCTGGGCCGGCCCTCCACGACCGCCTCCAGCAGGTCCACGGCGGCCACGTCGGCGAGTTCCGGTACGGCGACCTCGGCCAGCTCACAGGCGGTGCGGTCCAGTTCGAGCGTCGTACCGATCCGGGCGGAGGCGTCGGCGATCACCGCGAGCCGGCGCCGGGCGGCCTCCGCCCGCAGGGCGTCCTGGTGCTGCTCGGTGATGTCGACGACCGTGACCGCGACACCGAGCACATTGCCCGTGGCGTCCTCGAGCCGGTACAGCGAGTGCGCCCAGGTGTGGTCCTCGTCCGGGTCGGCGGGGGTACGGCCGACCAGGATGTTGTCGATCACGGGCACGCCGGTGTCCAGCACGCGACGGGCGTCGGCCAGCACGGGCTCGGAGTTCAGCATGGGGAGGACTTCGCGCAGGGTCCGTCCCAGGTGCTCGGCGGCCGGCACCCCGTTGATCTTCTCCAGGGCCGGGTTGACCGAGACGTACCGCAGCCCGGTGTCCAGGACCGCGTATCCGATCGGCGACTGCTTCACCATCCGCTCGGACAGCGCCACGTCCTGTTCCAGCCGCCGTACGGTCGACTGGTCGGCGGCGAGGCCCAGCGCGTACACGTCACCGTGGTCGTCCAGCAGCCGCATGTTGCGGAACTCCACCAGGCGGGTGCTGCCGTCCTTGTGCTTGACGGGGAAGCCGCCGGCCCAGCTCTGCCCGGTGCGCATCACGTCGGCGAAGAGCTTGCCGACCAGCTCCAGGTGCTGCTCGTGGACCATGAGCCGGGCGGCGTGCCGGCCGAGCGCCTCCTGCGCGGTGTAACCGAACAGTTCCTCCGCCTGCGGGCTCCACAGCACGATGCGGCCGTCGGTGTCCAGCACCACCGAGGCCACGCCCAGCACATCGAGCAGGCCGCCCGGCCGCACCGGCCCGGGCTCACTGCCCTGGGCCGCCGTCGCCTCGGCTGCACTCATGCCCTGCACCGCCTTCGCCCATCGGCACGGCATGTCGTCCCCTGTGCCGACTCCCCTTGCTCCACGCGCTCACACCCGACTCCCCGGCGCCTTTGCCGGCTATCTCCACCATCTCGTACACGGCCGTGCGCGTCCGCCGAAGCCGCAGCGGCCGACCCGACTCCCCACGCGCACATCCTGCACGCGGACCGCGCGGGCCGGGAGAGTTCACGCTCATGTTGCTCTATTGGTCTGTACATGACCACCTGGCCACGCCAGACTGTCCGCCGACCGAGTGCCCCACCCCCCTGTCCGAGGAGTCGGCCATGCCCGCGCCCGCCCGGCAACGTTGTCACGCAGTCCTCGCCGGACTCGTCACCCTGGCCACCGCCGCCGTCGTGTCCCTCGCCGCACCCGTGCCCGCGTCCGCGGCCGACAACTGGACCGAGACGGGCTCCGACCGCGCCGATCCGCTGACCGAGAGCCAGGGGCTGACCTCGGTTGAGATCCCGGCGAACAGCCCCAACCGGTACACCGGCATCGGCACCATCCCACTGAGCGTCTCCAGCCGGGGCTGGAATCACGTCGGCGACCCCGACGCCTCGTACAACGGCTACTACATCGAGCCCTACCAGCAGGACTCCGGCAACTCGAAGATGTACCGGGTGCAGGCGCCCGACGGCACCTGGTCGGAGTACGTCCACGCGCTGAGCCCCGGCGAGGCCCTGAACAACTCCTGGGACGCGATCTCGCCCGACGGCCAGTGGATGCTCTCCGGCGAGTGGGGGACGATGAACCGCTTCCTCGTCTTCCCGACCCCCGGCGTCAACCCCGGCACCTCGCCCGCGGCCGATCTCCCGCAGGCCTCCACGGTCAACCTGGACCACCCCGTTCGCGACGTCCAGGGCTGCGACTTCTCCGGCCCCACCACCCTGCTGTGCTCCTCCGACGATCCGGACGGCAGCCTCTTCGGCATGACCAAGCCGCTGCTCCAGATCGACCTGTCGGCCGCGCCGAACGGCTCCTCGGACGTCACCGGCCATGTCACCGCCCTGCGCCAGCTGCCGCTGCGCAGCGGCTGCTCGGGCACCTTCGAGGTGGAGGGCATCGACTACGACCGGCGTACCGGCATCCTGCGCGTGATCGTGATGTCGCCCGGCTTCTGCATCCTCACCGACAGCAAGACGTACAAGTTCTCGCGCGGCTGAGCCCGGCTGGGGGTGTGCTCCGCGGCCGGTGGTGTTTTCCTGGGGGGTGGACGCGGTTCGGCGGGGTACCCCGTTCCATCGCAGCGCGGCCACGAAAGGAGCGATCAATGGCACACACGGAGCGGTCGCATCCGGAAACCGTCACGGTGGAGATCAGCGGCTCCAAGGAGGACGCCCGCATCGTCTTCGACGCCCTGAGGTCCTGCTTCGCGTCCGACCGGGGCGCGGAGGAGGTGCCGCAGCAGTTGCACGAGACACGGCCGATGGTGTGGCTCGGCACGTACGACGTCGCGGAGGAGCACGAGCGGCACTGCCCGCCGGTCCACCTCGGCTCGTCCGTCCAGGCGGACATCCAGGGCGGCTACTGGGCGGTGAACCGGTTCCGGCACACCCTGGACTCGATCTTCACCGTTCAGGAGACCTGCACGGCCTCCGGCGACCAGGAGCGGGACCTGCACCTGCGCCTGGAAAGTGCCTGACAGGGGCAGCGGCAGTCCTGCGGCAGCGCCCCGGCCGGCTCCTCGCCGTCCGGGGCGCACCTGTGCCGCCTCGCGCCGAGACGGTCGTACACACCAGTGGTCACAGAGTGGTCGGCGTCACCTCACGGTGATTGTGCAACTAGTTGCACAAAGGCTCGGGTGTCCTCTACAACAAGGAGGGACGACACCCGTGCACGGAGGGCCCGATGAGCCGATACCCGCATCTGATGACCCCGCTCGACCTGGGCTTCACCACCCTGCCCAACCGCGTGCTCATGGGCTCCATGCACGTCGGCCTGGAGGAGGCCGAGCGCGGCTTCGAGCGGATGGCGGCGTTCTACGCGGCCCGCGCGCGCGGCGGAGTCGGTCTCATCGTCACCGGCGGCATCGCGCCCAACGACGAGGGCCGGCCGTACGAGGGCGGCGCCAAGCTCACCACCGAGGCGGAGGCCGAGCAGCACCGGGCCGTCACCGAGGCCGTGCACCGCGAGGGCGGCCGGATCGCGATGCAGATCCTGCACTTCGGGCGGTACGCCTACCACCAGGACCTCGTCGCGCCGAGCCCGCTGCAGGCGCCGATCAGCCCCTTCGCGCCGCGCGAGATGACCGACGCCGACATCGAGCGGACCATCGACGACTACGCCCGCGCCGCCCGCCTCGCCCGGCAGGCAGGCTACGACGGCGTGGAGATCATGGGCTCCGAGGGCTACCTCATCAACGAGTTCATCGCCCTGCAGACCAACCGGCGCACCGACCGCTGGGGCGGCTCCTACGAGAACCGGATGCGATTCCCCGTCGAGATCGTCAAGCGGGTGCGGCAGGCCGTGGGCGAGGACTTCATCGTCGTCTACCGGCTGTCCATGCTGGACCTGGTCCCGGGCGGCTCCTCGCTGGCGGAGGTCGTCACCCTCGCCAAGGAGATCGAGGCCGCCGGCGCGACGATCATCAACACCGGCATCGGCTGGCACGAGGCCCGCATCCCCACCATCGCCACCTCGGTCCCGCGCGGCGCCTACACCTGGGTCACCAAGAAGCTCATGGGCGAGGTGTCCGTGCCGCTGGTGACCACCAACCGCATCAACACCCCCGAACTCGCCGAGGAGTTGCTGGCCGGCGGCTTCGCCGACATGGTCTCCATGGCCCGCCCGATGCTCGCCGACCCCGACTTCGTCGCCAAGGCCGCCGCCGGCACCCCGGAGGCCATCAACACCTGCATCGGCTGCAACCAGGCCTGTCTCGACCACACCTTCAGCGGCAAGATCACCTCCTGCCTGGTCAACCCGCGCGCCTGCCACGAGACCGAGCTGGTGCTCTCCCCGACCCGGCTGAAGAAGCGCGTCGCCGTCGTCGGAGCGGGACCGGCCGGCCTCGCCTGCGCGGTCAGCGCCGCCGAACGCGGCCACGAGGTCACGCTCTTCGACGCCGCGAGCGAGATCGGCGGCCAGCTCAACATCGCCCGCAAGGTCCCCGGCAAGCAGGAGTTCGACGAGACCCTGCGCTACTTCCGCCACCAGCTCGACGCCCACGGCGTCGACGTACGCCTCGACACCTGGGTCACGGCCGGGACCGTGGCGGGCTACGACGAGGTCGTCGTCGCCACCGGCGTCACCCCGCGCACCCCCGACATCCCCGGCGCCGACCATCCCCGCGTCCTCGGCTACCTGGACGTGCTGCGCGACGGCGCGCCCGTCGGCGAGCGGGTCGCCATCCTCGGCGCCGGCGGCATCGGCTTCGACGTCGCCGAGTTCCTCACCGACAGCGGCGACAAGGCGAGCGAGGACCCGGCGACGTACTTCCGCGGCTGGGGCGTCGACATGGACTACCGGGTGCCGGGCGGCCTCGCCGCGCCCGAACGGCCCGCCCCGCCCCGCCAGGTCCACCTGCTCCAGCGCAAGACCACCAAGGTCGGCGCCGGGCTCGGCAAGACCACCGGCTGGATCCACCGCACCGAGCTGAAGCACCGTGGCGTGACCATGGTCCCGGGCGTGCGCTACGACCGGATCGACGACGCCGGCCTGCACATCACCGTCGGCGAGGAGAGCACGGTCCTCGAGGTCGACACCGTGGTGCTGTGCACCGGCCAGGAGCCGCGCCGTGACCTGTACGAGGAGCTTGCCGCCGCCGGGCACAGCGTCCATCTGATCGGCGGCGCGGACATCGCGGCCGAGCTGGACGCCAAGCGGGCCATCAAGCAGGGCACGGAGCTGGCGGCGGCGCTGTAGGGCCGCCCGGCGCGTCCTTAGGATGAGCCCATGTCACTCCCGCACGCGATCCTCACCGCCCTGCTGGAAAAGCCGTCGTCGGGACTGGAACTGACCCGCCGGTTCGACAAGTCGATCGGCTACTTCTGGTCCGCGACGCACCAGCAGATCTATCGCGAGCTGGGGAAGCTGGAGGCGGAGGGGTTCATCCGCACGCTGCCGTCGCAGGCCCCGGCCCGCGGGCAGAAGAAGAGCTACGAGGTCCTGCCCGCGGGCCGTGCCGAACTGGCCCGCTGGACCGCCGCCGAGCAGGACCCCAAGCCGCTGCGGGACACGCTCCTGCTGCGGCTGCGGGCCGCCGCGGTGGTCGGCACGGCGGGTCTGGAGGCGGATCTGCGCCGTCATCTGGAGCTGCACCGGCGGCAGTTGGCCGAGTACCGGGAGATCGAGGAGCGGGACTTCCCGCCGGACCGGGACGCCCCCGAGGACCGGCTGCGCCATCTCGTGCTGCGGGCCGGCATCGACCTGGAGACCTTCTGGACCCAGTGGCTCGGCCACGCCCTGGACCAGTTCGCCGAACTGCCCGACGCCGACTGACCCTTGCCCGGCCGTTACGGCCGCTACGGCCGCTCAGAGGCGGTACGGCTTCGAGCGGCGGCGCAGCAGCCATCCCGTGGCGATCACTCCGGTGCCCACCAGGGACGCGCCGACGCCCAGGGTCAGGGGACCGTAGTCCCGGGCGGCGCCGCCCAGGTCGCCCATCATGCCCCGCTTCGGCGCCGCCGAGTCCGTCGGCGAGGTCGCAGGCGCCGCGTGCGACGGGACGACCACCGACCGGGTGCCCGCCGTGCTGCCGCTGGAGCAGACCACGACCACGGTGTAGGTCCCCGGGCTCACCTTCGGCCAGGCCGCGGTCTGGCTGACGGACGTACCCGCCAGGGACACCTGCCGGCCCTGTGCGAAGTTCGCCTGCCGGCTGGTCAGCAGAGCCGCTCTGCCCCAGCTGCCGTTGATCGCGGAGCAGGCGCTGGTGACGACCGAGACGGTGGACCCGCTGGTGCTGACGGAGATGCCCGAGGCCGCGGCGGCCGGCCCGGCGAGGCCGGACGCAAGCGTGGCGGCGGCCGCCAGGGCCGGACCGGAGCGGAGGAGGAGTCGCGAGGTGTGCATGGGCTGGCCTCCGGCGGCACGGTCGGCGGTACGTCCCGTGCGCCGCCGAAGGTCGGAAACGTCCGTGCTGCCTGGTCAGCAGCCAACGCGGCCGGGGCCCCGCCCGCACCCGGACGGCACCCGGTCAGGTGACGGCTTCCTCCCTGCGGCGCAGAGCGGCGCACCCGGCCGTGCGGGCCTCAGCCGCCCGTGGTCACCGTCCACTGCGCCGACCAGCCGCCCCAGGTGCCGTCCGGCAGCCGGGCCCGCAGCCGCACCCGGTGGCTCTGGCCGGCGCCGGTGCCGCCGTAGAAGCTGTACCTCGCCCGGCCGGGCGGTGGCGTGCCGCCCCACACCAGTGAGGTGGCCGCCGTGCCGTCGAGCTGGATCTGGTACTCGGTGATCACCCCGTCCGTGCGCGGCGGGTCCCAGGCCAGGTCGATGTAGCAGGCGCCGCCGGCCCGGTGGGTCGTGGCCGTGAAGCCGGTGGGCGCGGTGTTCCGGCCGTCGTCGGTGCCCGGAGTGGTCAGGCGGACCGGGGCGCTCGCGGGGGAGAGGTTGTCGGCCGCGTCCCGGGCCCGGACCGTGAAGACGTAAGCAGTACCCGGGCGCAGCCCGGTGATCACGGTCGCCGTCCGGCCGCCGCCGACGGTGTGGATCCGCGCCCCGCCCTGGTAGACGTCGTACGACACCACGCCCCGGTCGTCCCGGGACGCGCCCCACGACAGCTGGACCGCGCGGCTGCCCACGACCCGCCCGGCGGGCGTCGACGGCCGGGTCGGCGCCGAGCGGTCCGCCGTCACCCAGGCCGGTGTCCGCGCCTGTACCGCCTGGCTCGGCGGGCCGAGGCGGCCGGCGCCGTCCCGGGCTCGCACGGTGAAGGCGTACAGGGTGGACGGCCTGAGCCTGGTGACGTCCACCATGTGCTGCGAACCCGGCACTTCGGCCGCTTTCGTGGTGCCGCGATATACCTCGTAGCTGCGGATGCCGGGGGAGAAGGCCACCGCGTTCCACATCACGTGCACACTCGTGGCGCTGCCCGCCTGTGCGGTGACCCCGGTCGGAGCGCCGGGCGCCCGGCCGTCCCCGCCCTCGTCGGCCCGGCCCCAGCCGCAGGAGGCGACCAGCAGCGGGGCCGTGCAGACCACGGCGAGCGGCAGGGGTACGCGTCGCACGGCTCTGCCTCCCCGGGGACGGCATCGGCATCACGCAAAGGTCCGGACCAATATGCCCGGCGGCTACGGCCCCGGCAAGAGGCCCGCGGGGTCGTCAGCCGAGCGGGCCCCGCACGGGCGAGCATCCGGGGGCGTTACGTATGCTGAGGCTCCCCATGGCTGAACTGCCCGCGAGAACACGGGAGTTCATTTCGCCGGCGCGGACACGCTGTCGTCGCCGAAGCCGCGCCGACGCGGGCGGCCGGGGGGTCCGGGCCGGCTGTGTCCCGGACCTCCGGCCCCTGTTGACCCGGCCGTCGCTCCGGTCCCACACGGGTCCTGTCCCTCACGGGGCGTCAGAAGCGTGCTCCATCCGGCCCCTTCGGAGCGGCCGGGACGGCCCGGGGTGCGGCCCGGCACCCACAGTGGGCTGGATGTCCGCCCGTCCCCGACGAGAGGATCCCCCATCGTGCGTGTCCCGTCGCTGACGCTGGCCGCGGCCGGCGCAGCCCTGCTCGCCCCGGCCGCACTGCCCGGCCCGGCCGCCGCCGTCCCGCCGCGGGAGCGGCCCGAGGCCCGCAGCGAGGGCGCCGTCGCCGCAGCCGACCTGCTGGCCCGGGTGGGCGAGTGCCACCAGATCTCCCGGGGGCGCTACCGCACCGACGCCGGCGGCCCCAGGACCGTCCGCGTGTGCGGCACCCGGCACGCCGTGTTCTGGAAGGCCGACCTGGACATCGACTGCGACGGACAGGCAACCGCCCGCTGCAACCGCCGTACCGACCCCGGGTTCGCCGCCGCCACCGCCTTCCCGCAGTCCGACGGCCGCAATCTGAACGCCGCGGCACTGCCCTACATCGTCGTCCCGGCCCCGAGCCGTACCTGGAACCCGAGCGCCGACGGCGTGCGGGGCGGCTCCGTCGCCGCCGTCGTCTACCGGGGCCGGGTGCAGTACGCGGTGGTCGGCGACACCGGCCCGAGCGACGTCATCGGCGAGGCCTCCTACGCCACCGCCCGGGGCCTCGGCATCAGCGCCGACCCGCGCGACGGCGGGGTACCTTCCGGCGTCACCTACATCGTCTTCAAGCACTCCAGCGTGCACCCCATTGAGGAGCACGCGGCGGCGGTGGCGGCGGGGGAGCGGCTGGCCCGGCTGTTCTCCGTCGACCGGTGACCGGCCCCGCTCCCGCCGCCGACCGCGGCCGTCACACCTTGCGGTAGCCGTACGACTCCGCCGCCGCGGCCTCCACGGCGTCCAGACCGGCGCCCGTGGCGGCGGTGACCACGGCGGCCACGGCGCCCTCGAGGAACGGCGCGTCCACCAGCCGGGTGCCGTCCGGCAGTTCGTCGCCCTCGGCGAGCAGCGCCTTCACGGTCAGCACGGCGCTGCCGAGGTCGGTGAGCACCGCGACCCCGGCGCCCCGGTCGACCGAGGCCGCGGCGGCGGAGATCAGCTCGGCGCTGGTGCCGAGTCCGCCGCCCTCGGTGCCGCCCGCCGGGGCCACCGGCACGGCCGCGGCCCCGCCCGCGAGCCCCTTCGCCAGCTCGGCCACCGAGGCGGCCACCTGCGCGCTGTGCGACACCAGCACGATCCCGACCCGCTTCTCCTCGCTCACGGGATCAGCCCTCCGCCGCCGCTTCCAGCCCGGCGATCAGCAGCGCCGACGAGGTCGCCCCCGGGTCCTGGTGACCGATGCTGCGCTCGCCGAGATAACTCGCCCGGCCCTTGCGGGCCTGGAGCGGGGTGGTGGCCCCGGCGCCCCGCTCGGCTGCGGCCCGCGCCGCGGCGAAGCCGTCGCCGAGCGCGTCCACGGCCGGCTCCAGGGCGTCGACCATGGTCTTGTCGCCCGCCTCCGCCCCGCCGAGCTTCTTCACCGCTTCCACGCCGTCCCGCAGCGCCGCGGCCAGCTGCTCCTCGCCGACCTCGGCCGCCTCGCCGAGCGCCTTGCCGGTCCGGCGCAGCAGGGTGCCGTAGAGCGGCCCGGACGCCCCGCCGACCGTGGAGATCAACTGCCGCCCGGCCAGGACCAGAACGGCCCCCGGGGTGTCCGGCGCATCCTTCTCCAGAGCGGCCATGACGGCCGTGAAGCCGCGCTGCAGATTGGTGCCGTGATCGGCGTCCCCGATGGGCGAGTCGAGTTCGGTGAGCCGCTCCGCCTCACGGTCGACGGACGCGGTGGTCGCCGCCATCCAGCGGCGGAAGAAATTGGCGTCGAGCACTGGATCTCCTTGCGTGGCAGGGGCTTTGACGGGCGTGGCGAGGGTGCGGGAGTGCCCGCGCGTATCACATCTCACATCCCCCAGCGCAGCGCCGGGGTCTTCACCGGCGCGTCCCACAGCCGCAGCAGCTCCTCGTCGATCTGACACAGCGTCACCGAGGCACCCGCCATGTCCAGGGAGGTGACGTAGTTGCCGACGAGCGTGCGGGCCACGGCGACCCCGCGCTCGGCGAGCACCCGCTGCACCTCGGCGTTGAAGCCGAACAACTCCAGCAGCGGGGTGGCGCCCATGCCGTTGACCAGCACGAGCACCGGATTGCGCGGGGGCATGTCCTCCAGGATCGCGTTCACCGCGAAGTCGGCGATCTCCCCGGAGGTCATCATCGGCCGCCGCTCCCGGCCCGGCTCGCCGTGGATGCCGATGCCCAACTCCAGCTCGCCGTCCGGCAGATCGAAGGTGGGGCTGCCCTTCGCCGGGGTCGTACAGGCGCTGAGCGCCACACCGAAGCTGCGGGAGTTCGCGTTCACCTGCCGCCCGATGGCCTCCACGCGCTCCAGCGGCTGCCCCTCGGCCGCGGCGGCGCCCGCGATCTTCTCCACGAACAGCGTCGCACCGGTGCCGCGCCGGCCTGCCGTGTAGAGGCTGTCGGTGACCGCCACGTCGTCGTTCACGAGCACCTTGGCGACCTGGATGCCCTCGTCCTCGGCCAGTTCGGCCGCCATGTCGAAGTTCAGTACGTCACCGGTGTAGTTCTTCACGACGAACAGCACGCCCGCACCGCTGTCGACGGCGGCCGCGGCGCGGGCCATCTGGTCCGGCACGGGCGAGGTGAACACCTCTCCGGGACAGGCGGCGGACAGCATGCCGGGGCCCACGAATCCGCCGTGCAGCGGCTCGTGCCCCGACCCGCCGCCCGACACGAGCGCGACCTGCCCGGCCACGGGAGCGTCCCGGCGCACGATCACCCGGTTCTCCACGTCCACGGTCAGATCGGGGTACGCGGCCGCCATACCGCGCAGCGCGTCCGCGACGACGGTCTCCGGCACGTTGATCAGCATCTTCATGCCTGTCTCCTAGGGAAGGTAGCAGGTGAGCCTCGGGGCGGGTGGGCGGAGTCCTGCTCCTCAGTATCGGCCTTGCGCCGGTGAAGGTCATGGGGCGTAGGGGGTGAAATGCGCCGGGGTGTGGTCGATGGGCAGCTCGGGGCGCCATGCGGTGAGGATCTGGGCGCTGCACACGAACAGGCCGTCGGGCAACCGGTCCAGGGGGTACCAGGAGGCCTCAGCGTCCGGCATCACCGCTCAAGGGCCGGTCACGAGGTGGTTCGGGCTGGGCGGGGGATGGTGCCTGTGGGGGCGTACTGAGCGGCTTGCGCGTCGAACATCGAGGCGTAGCGCCCTTGGGCGGCCATGAGTGTGTCGTGGCTGCCGTGCTCGACGAGCCGCCCCTGGTGCAGGACGTAGATGTGGTCGGCATGGCGGACGCCGGACATGCGGTGGGTGACCAGGACGACGGCCCGGTTCGGGGCGGCGAGCCGGCGGATGCGGTCGAAAGCGACGATCTCGGCTTCCGGGTCGAGGGCCGAGGTGGGCTCGTCCACGATGAGCACGCCGTCGGCGGCCGAGGTGACGCTGCGCCAGTGGGTCCGGGCGAGCCCGATCTTCTGCCACTCGCCGCCGGACAGCTCGCTGGCACCGCGGAACATCCGGGCCAGCAGGCTGTGCAGGCCGTCGGGCAGTTTCGCGACGACCGGACCGGCTCCCGCGTAGTCGACGGACGGCTGGAGGTCCTCGGGGCCGGCGTCCTGGCCGGGCCGGCCGATCCGGATGTTCAACGCCGCTGTCACGGGCCAGCGTTGGAAGTCCTGGGTGAGCAGCGCGACCCGGTCGAAGACTGCGGAGCGGTCCAGGGAGGCGACGTCGGCATCACCCCACCACACGGTCCCGCTCTGCGGCAGCAACAGCCCCGACAACACCTTCATCAAAGTGCTCTTGCCGGAGCCGTTCTCGCCGACCACGGCGGTCACCGAGCCCATGGGCAGGGTCAGTGACACCCCGTCCAGGGCGGGAACTTCGCGGTCCGGATAGCGGTAGCCGACCCGGTCGAGGACGACCTGTCTCACCTGCGCCGGCACGGGAGCACCCCCGCTGGGAATGGTGCGCCGCGCCGCCTCGTCCAGGAACCGGGCGTGGTCGCGGACGTAGAGGGACTCCTCGTGCAGCTGGTTCACGTTCATCACCAGCGCGCCCAGGCTCGCCGAGCCTGACCGGACGGCGACGACGGCGGTCCCGGCCACGGCCAGATTCATGTGCCCGGTCATGATCAGCAGGAACATGGCCCCGTACGTCGCCGCCATGGCGAGTCCGGACAGCGCGGCGGCCACCCACTCGGTGACGGCCTTGCTGGAGGCCAGCCGCTCCTGCTCGGCCTCGGCGCTCTCGGCCATACGCTCGTAGCGGCTGAGCAGGAACGGCCCGACGGCGTGGATGCGCACCTCCTGTGCGGCGGTCCGCTCCGTGAGCAGGTTGCCGATGAGGCGGCCGGCCCGCACGTGCTCGATCCAGCTCATCACCGACACATAGCGTTCCTGCGCCACCCGCATCGCGCCCCAGCCGCGTGGCGCCGCGATCAGGACCAGCATCGGCAGGAGGACCGGGTGCAGGATGGTGAGCACGCCCGCCGTGGAGACCAGGGAGATGGTCCCGTTCAGCGCGGCCACGCACGCGCCGATCATGCGGCGGGCGGATCCGGCACCGTACTGCGCGACGTCGATCAGCCGCCGGAACTCCGGGTCCTCGATGGCCTCCAGCTCGACTGACGCCGCGGCGGCGAGGTACTGGGTGGTGGCGATCCGCTCGACCAGCGGCTCCAGCCGGCCCGCCCGCGAGGTGGACCAGCCGGACAGGGCCGAGTTGACCACGGCTGCTGCCGCGGCTGCGAGCAAGCCCGGCAGCACTGCCTGCAACCGATGTGCGGGGGTGCCCGAGCCGAGCAGCGCCTGCATGACGGCGTTGACCGCGAGCAGACCGATCGCAGCGGCGAACCCCTGCCCGATCTCGCTGATCGCGACCGTGACCAAGGCCCGGCGGTCCGCGTGCCACGCCATCCGCAAGGTCGCCCCGACCAGCCTCGGCATGGAGCGCAGAGCGGACGTCATCGTCAGGTCGAGCGAGGCACCCTCGTGTTCGGACCAGCCGAAGTCATAGCGCAAAGGACCGCCGAACAGCTCCTGCTCGGCGTCCGAGACCGGGGGCTCGGCCATCCGCACACGTCGGAAGAACCTCTTCACAAGGCGCCTCCAGGACCGGGCCGGTTCAGCGCCCTGCACGAGGGGCCGTGGGTGTGCAGCTGGAAGGCGGTGGTGCCCGAGATGCCGGGAGCCGGCTGTTCTCCTGTGCTGTCCGCAGTCAACGTGGTCCCCCTTGACGGTCACACGGCTGGTTCGTGGGGTTCAACGACCCAGCCAGAATTTCGAACACATGTGTTTCGGCCGGGCTTGGAACCTTGGAATTGGGCGCGCACGGAAGCATGTGGGCTGCACCGACCCTTGCCGCGCAAGGTGCCAGGCCGGTGGCGGCGGTGGCCGAAACGCCGAGAGCGCGGCGGGCGGTCTTCGGTGACGACCGGACCGGTCTCCGTTCAACTCCCTTGCTGTCCCAACCCGTTGACCGGCCGACCGGACGCTCCCGGCACCGCCGCGCCGTCGGACCCGCTCCGGGCTCGGTGCCGGACCTTCCCCGTACGGCGGTGTGCCGAGCAGAGCCGCAGGCGTGCGACACGCCCGGGGAAAGTCGTTGCATCGCAGGGGCGCGCGGAGCACAGTGAAGCCCCGGTCAAGACGCGGCTGGCTGTCCTTCCCGACCCAGGGAGCCCGATCCCATGGATAACGGCCGGCCGTCCCGTGCCCGCGCCCGCCGCCGCGGCTCGGTTCCGCTGCTCCTGCAGACCGTGCACGAGCGGCGGCCCGAAGCCGGCGGGATCAGCGTCCTGAAGGCCAGGGGCACGGTCGACGCCGCCAACGCCATGGAGTTCTCCGAGGTGCTCGCCGCGCACATCGCACACGCCGACCAGGCCGGCGAACACCCCGTGCTGGACATGACCGAGATGTACCTCGCCTGCGCCGCAGCGGTGCGTTCCCTGGACCGGGCGACCGGCTCCCTCGCCTTCTCCGGCCGCGCCCTGCCCGTCGTACAGCCCAGGCCGCATGTCCGGGAGGCGCTGCGGGCCACGGGCCTGCCCGGCGTACGGGTACATGCCACGATGGCGTCCGCCCTGACCGCCCTGGAGGCCCGCCGCGAGGTACTGGAGACGGGAAGAGACCCCCTGACGGCCCGAAGACGGGCGAGCCCATGAGGCCCCCGCCGGACCCGACCGCCGGACAGGCGGCGTCTGCTGAGCCCGCCGGGGCTCCACTCGTCACGCCGCTCCAGTCCGCCACGGCGGCCCCACCGGGCACGCCGGCTCAAGCCGCGGCGCCGGCCGAGTCCGCCACGCCGGCTCAAGCCGCCACGCCGGCTCAAGCCGCGGCGCCGGCCGAGTCCGCCGCGGCGGTCCAGCCTGCCACGCCGGCCCAGTCGGCCGCGGCGGTCCCGTCAGTGACGCCGGCCCAACCTGCCCCCTTGCCCCAGCCGGCCTCCCAGGCCCAACCCTCCACCCCGTTCCCGCTCGTCATCGAGTCGTCCGTCGTCGAGGGGCTGCCCGCCGAGAAGGCGCTGCTGTTGCGTATGTCCGGCAGCCTCGGGGCCGAGGGGGCCGAGGCCTGGTCGGCGGAGCTGGGCGGTCATCTGGCCAAGGCGGACCTCGAAGGGCTGCGGCCCGTCCTCGACATGGCCCATGTGCAGCTCGGCGGTGCCGCCGTGCTGCGCGCGCTCAGCGAGACGACCCGGACGCGCACCGGCCGCCCGGACCTGATCATCGTCCGGGCCCGGCCCGGGGTGCGCGAGGCGGTGCACCTCGCGCGTCTGGACGGCGTACGGCTCTACGCCACCCTCGACGAGGCGCTGCGCGAACTGGCTCGCGCCGCCACCCGCACCGCGGACCTGCCCGCCTGGCGGTCGCAGATGGCGGACCCGCTGCGGCCCAGTTACGAGGACCTGCGCAAGGAGGTCCGCGCGCTGCGTGCCCGGGTGCGCACCGCCCCGGTCATCGGCATGGCACAGGGCCTGATCATGGTCCGCTACGGCCTGCCCGACTCCGGCAGCGCCTTCCAGGCGCTGCGCGAGGTCTCGCAGCGCTTCAACGTGCCGTTGCGCGTCCTCGTCTCCGCAGTGGTGGTCGCCCGGCCCCCGGACGGCCCGGCGTGGTTCCCGGGCCGGCACCCCCTGCCCGTCCCGCCGCTGCGGACCCTGGCCCGCGACGGCCGGGACCCCCGCTACCGGCGGCAGATGATCGACGCCGTACTGCACGAGGCGCTCGCCGTCGGCCGGGCGTCCGCCGGGTATCTGCGGTGCGTCGACCCGGCCGTGAACGCGCTGGTGCTGGAGTCCCACCACGGCTGTGCGGATACGTTTCTGGACCATCTGGTGCGCGGCTGGGAGGAGGGCACGGCCGACGCGGCCGCCCGGCTGCGCGGCCGCCCGGTGAGCGTGCCCGACGTGGCCGCCGACGGTCTCCTGTCCGAGGAGTCCCGGCGCGTCCTGCTGGCCACCGGCGCCCGCGCCCTGCAGAGCATCCCCGTCCTGTCCTCGGCCGGCGCCTGTACCGGTGTGCTCACCCTGCTCTGGCCCGAGGCCGGACACCGCCCGGGCGCCGACCGCACCGAGGCCCTCGGCCTGCTGGCCTGCGACACGGCGGCCTGGCTGAGCTGGTACCACCGCTCGGTCCTCCTCGACGCCCTCGAACACCTCCACCAGCTCCTGACCGGGCGCGTGACCACCCCGGACCCGCGGACCACCGAGGCCCACGACGGTGGATGCCGGAACTGATGCCGAGTTCGGATCGTCGTCGGGAATCCAGGCGTCGGGGTCGTTGGCGCATTTGTGGATGTGTGTTCCACGCCGAAAGGCGTGCGTTGCAACGCCGCCGCGCTCCGACACCGGTGGCAAGACCGTGTGGGTCGAACAGGCAGTCCCGGCCCGGACACCGGGGACCGGGAGTGGGGCCTTCGACCGGCTGGAGGACCGGGACGAGGGAAGGGCCGGGCCCGCGCCGCAGCAGTGCGGCGCGGGCCCAGCCCCCGTCGGTCGGACCGTGCCGCCGTCAGAAGGCGCCGGTGCCGTTGGGCGTACCGAGGCCGGTCGGCCCGTCGTACCCAGGCCCCGCGGTGCACAGGTAAGTGCCTCCGCAGGAGCCGTTGCTGCCCGAGGTGACATCGTTGAGCGCCGACGTGTGGCTGTACGGATACGAGCCGTTGACGACCTGAGAGGTGTTTCCGGCCAGCGCGTAGATGCTCGCGATGATCGGCGACGAGACGCTGGTGCCTCCGACTTCGACCCATCCGTCGGCACCCTGCGCGAGGCTGAGCTGAAGCTCGGTGTCGCACAGCATTCCGCCGCCGCAGTTGTCGTACGTGTCGTAGACCGCCACCCCGGTGCTGGGGTCGGCGACGGCCGACACATCGGCCACGGCGCGATGGGCACATCCGGAGTCATGCTGCCAGGACGGCTTGGCCTCGTACGCCGAGCAGCCCGAGCCCGCGCCGCTCCAGGCGGTCTCGGTCCAGCCGCGCGAGTTGGAGGCCTTCCTCAGCGAGGTGCCGCCCACGGCGGTGACGTACGGGGAGGAGGCGGGCCAGGAGACGCCGTAACCGGAGTCACCCGAACTCGCTGTGATCGCCACGCCGGGGTGCTTGAAGTGGGAGTCGAAGGAGGTGATGGTGTTGTCCTCGGACCCGCCCCAGCTGTTGGAGACGGAGACGACGCCCGGTGTGGTGGCGGCGGTGTCCTCGGCCTTCATGAGATCCGCGACGTTCGTCGAGTTCGCCTCGACCAGGAGGATGTGGCAGCCAGGGCACGTCGCCGAGACCATGTCGAGGTCGAGGCTGATCTCCTCGGCCCATCCGTAGTCACCGGAGGGCAGCGGCGATGCCTGGCCGCTCTGGTTCACCTTGTGGAAGCAGCCATTGGCGGTGGTGCACGAGGGCAGACCGTAGGCACTGCGGTAGGCGGCCAGGTCGGACTCGGCGTTCGGGTCGTCCATGGAGTCGACGATGGCCACCGTCCGGCCGGATCCCGAGGTACCGCCCAGTTTGTAGGCGGAACGCAGATCGGACGGCACGTACCCTGCCGTGGTCGGGGATCCGTTGGTGAACGGCGACAGGCGGCCGGAGGCGGTGCGGTGGGCCTTCAGGACACCGAAACAGCGGGCCTGTCCCGCTTGCGCGGGGTGGGCGCAGCCGAAGCCCGTGGTACCCGCGGAGGTGGACGCGCGCGGGGTGGACGAGAGGGCGGCGGCCGGAACACCGGTGGCCAGACCGATGGTGAGGGCAGTGCCGGTGAGTGTGAGCATCGCGGTGAGGGCAGCTGCAATCCGCCGCCCCCCGCGTCTTGGTTGGTGGCGGTGGATCACCGGGGATCCGGAGGGTATGTCGCGGCGGTGCATCAAGCCTCCGTGCGGTTTGAGGCAGTTGGGAACGTCCACATGGCGAAAAGCAGCATTGACAGACGGTGTGTCAGGTGAGCTGCGGGCCAGACGGATTCACCATGCGGCCGCCGTCGTGCGCTGGTCAAGGCCAGGTCAATGCAGGTCTTGTGAGGCTGCCGCGGTCAGCGAGTGAACCTCCGCTGGTGCCGACGCGTTTGCGGGAGTACTCACTACGGGGCCACGTTGTGCGTGCACCGGTGTGACATGTGGTTTTGAGTCAGGGAATGTGTGCGGGAAATGTGTTTCGAGACGGCGGAAATTCCTTCGCAGCCCAGGAACCCGAGTGTCCAGGTTATCCGGATTTACCGACAGAGATCACGTTCAGCTCTGTGAATTCACCTGGTATTACGCCGTCGTGAGCGATGCCATCTGAATGCACTTCCACACGCTTCCTCCGGCCCTGTGGGGAGAAAGTGCGCGAGTGGCGGCGAGGTCGTGGCCATCCTCTGGTTGACGGGTGAAAATTGTGTATTAGGGTGAATGCGTTCCTGCCGATCGCCGTCGAACGGCAGGACGTCCCAGGGGGTTCCGCCCCGTCCGTTCCCAAGTCGCCCGTGTGCGGCCGAGTTGATCAGTGGCGTCGTATCGCAACGGCACCACAGCTGAATGGCGGACCCTTTCTGGGCGCTGGGGTGGGTATCCGGCACAGCGGAACCCTGTGCCGGCCATCGGCCTGTCCCCGGCGGTCGCGACCGGTTGTGCAGCGGTCGCGGCGGTCCCCGTCCCCGACTGCTCTGACACCGAATTTCCCTCATGGTGATGACGATTCAATCTGAAGCGGGAGGCGCCCGGTGATATTCTCCCGGGCGTCGCGAGGACGCCGTGACGCAGCGGATGCCGCTGCGCAGTCGCCGGAATCAGCAGCGCCTCCCTCCACTCCCTCGCCACCGGCGCCGGGTCCGCTGCCGGACCTCGTGCCGCTGACCGCGGAGGAAATCGCCCTGATGCGTGCGAGCGTGGCCGTGGTCGGCCCGTACGCAGCGGACATGACGGTGTATTTCTACGCCATTCTGTTCGCACGCCATCCCGAGGTGCGCGGACTCTTCCCGGACAACCTGGACGTCCAGCGCGACCGCTTGCTGCGCGGGCTGCTGCAGATCGTCGACCTCGTCGACGACCCGGAGAACCTGATCCGGTTCTGCGGCCGGCTCGGCCGCGACCACCGCAAGTTCGGGGCGCTGGACGGCCACTACCCCGCGGTGGGCGAGTGTCTGCTCGCATCCCTGGCCCGCTACGCCGGCCCGGCGTGGAGCCCGGAGCTGGCCGCCGCGTGGACGCACGGATACGACGTCGTCGCGCAGGTGATGACCCACGCCGCGAGGGAGGACGCCCGCACGGCGCCCGCGGTGTGGGAGGCGGAGATCATCCACCACCTGCACCGCGGCCACGGCATCGCGGAGATCACCGTGCGGCCCGACGCGCCCTACCCGTACACGGCAGGCCAGTACGCGAGCGTGGAGACGCCCTGGCACCCCAAGGCGTGGCGCTACTACTCGCCGGCGCACGCGCCGCGGCCGGACAACACCGTGACCTTCCACGTGCGTGCGATCGCCAAGGGCCAGGTCAGCCAGGGCCTGGTCTACAGCGCCAAGCCCGGGGACGTGGTGCGGCTCGGACCCACGCAGGGCGACATGACGCTCGACCCGCGCACCGACCGGGATCTGGTGTGCGTGGCCGGCGGGACCGGCATGGCCCCCATCAAGGCCCTGGTCGAGGACGCGGCCCGCACCGGGACGGAGCGCTACGTCGACGTCTTCGTCGGCGCGCGGACCGCCGAGGAACTCTACGGCCTGGACGACATGCTCAGGATGTCCCAGCGGCACCACTGGCTCTCCGTGCGGGCCGCGGTGTCGCACGAGCGCATCGCGGGGCTGGAGGGCACCCTGCCGCGGGTGCTGAACGAGTTCGGGCCGTGGTACCGGCACGAGGCGTTCCTCTCCGGGCCGGTGGACATGGTCACGCAGGCCAGCGCCGCCCTGGCCCGGCAGGGCATCCCGCAGGAGCGGATCCACTACGACCCCTTCGACGTGCCCGCACTCGAGGCCGCGTTGCTGCCCCGGCAGTTGCGGGAACCACCCGAGGACTGAGCGTCCGGCCCGATCCGGCCGACCCGGCCCCGGCCGTGCGGACACACGCCTGCCGCGCCCGCCCGCCCGCCGGACCCGGCCTCGACCCGTCCGCTCCCGGCCGGGCGGCCGCCGGACCACCGCCGGCCCGCCGGGCCCGTGTGAGAACCAGACCCCGAGCAGGAGAGAATCCGGTGCAACTCCCCCCTTCGTCCGACCCGGCTCGGCGCCGCCCGCCGGCGCACGAGGCCGTCCTGGCGGCCGCCGAGGTGTTCATCCGCCAGTACGCCGCCGAGAACCCGGGCGACGGGGATCCGCGCCGGCGGCTCGCGGAGGTCACGGCGGAGGTGGAGCGCTTCGGCACGTACGAACACACCCCGGCGGAGGTGGCGTTCGGCGCGCGGGTGGCCTGGCGCAACGCGGCGCGCTGCATAGGCCGGCTCTACTGGAACAACCTGATCGTGCGGGACCTGCGGCACGTCACGCATCCCGACGACATCGCCAGTGAGTGCTTCGAGCATCTGCGGATCGCGACCAACGGAGGCCGTATCCGGCCGGTCATCAGCGTCTTCGCCCCCGACCGCCCCGGCCGCCTCGCCGCCACGCTGCTGGGCGAGCAGTTGGTGCGCTACGCCGACGACCCACGCAGCGCCCACCGGGTGGCGCTGGCCAGGGACTTGGGCTGGAAGGGCGGCGAAACCCCCTTCGAGGTACTGCCGTTGCTGGTGCAGCCCGGCCCCGGCCTGACCCCCGAGTTCTACGAGGTGCCCGAGGACGCCGTGCTGGAGGTGCCGTTGACGCATCCGCGCCATCCCGGCTTCGCGGACCTCGGTCTGCGCTGGTACGCGGTGCCGGCCGTCAGCGACATGTCGCTGGAGATCGGCGGGGTCACGTACCCGGCCGCGCCCTTCAACGGCTGGTACATGGGCACCGAGATCGGCTCGCGCAACCTCGCCGACACCGACCGCTACAACCTGCTGCCGGCCGTCGCCGAGCTGTTCGGCCTCGACACCCGCAACGAGCGCACCCTGTGGCGCGACCGTGCCCTGGTCGAACTCAACCTGGCGGTCCTGCATTCCTACGAGCAGGCGGGGGTGAGCATGGCCGACCACCACACGGAGTCGCGGCGGTTCCTCGCGCACGTGGACCGCGAGAGGCGGCACGGGCGCCCGGTGCCCACCGACTGGAGCTGGATCGTCCCGCCCCTGTCCGGAGGGGCGACCGCGGTGTTCCACCGCTACTACGACCCCGAGGATCCCGACCTGCGGCCGGCCTTCGTGCACCGGACCGCAAGGGCGCCGGAGGGATGCCCCTACGGCGCGGCCTGAGAGGGCAGAGCCGGTGCCCGTGCCGGGCTGCGGTGACCGCGAACACGGCCACGTCGAGGAACATCGCCCGCAGCGCACCGTCTCGTGGGAAGTTCTCCCGCCGGCGCGTAACGTGAAGCGGCATGAAGATCTCCGTCTCCTCCGACATGGACGAACCCGTTGCCCGGCTCCTCCTCGCCGAGCTGGAAGAACGCGGGCACGAGGTGCGCGCGCACGGTGCACTGCAGGCCGGGGCCGACCCCCAGTGGGCGGTCTGCTCGGAGGCGGCCGCCCGGGACGTGGCCGACGGCGCCGCCGACCAGGCGGTGGTGTGCTGCTGGACCGGCACCGGCGCGTCCATCGCGGCCAACAAGGTGCCCGGCGTCCGCGCGGCCCTGTGCACGGACGCCGTGACGGCGGACGGCGCCCGCCGCTGGAACGACGCCAACGTCCTCGCCCTGAGCCTGCGCCTGACCTCCGGGCCGCTGCTGAAGGAGATCCTCGACGCCTGGTTCGCCGCCGAGCCGAGCCAGGACCCCGAGGACCGGCAGAACGTGGCCCGCGTCGGCCGCCTGGACGCCGCCCGGAAGGACTCCTGAGGACTCCTGAGGGCGGTGTACGGCGGCCGGCGCGGGCCGGGCTGCCAGGTGAACGGGGTTCGCTGACCGGGATCAGCGGGCCGGTGGGCGGATCAGGGTCTGCGGGGACCGGGGGCTGGGGATCGGGGGATCAGTGGGCGCCCAGGCCGCCGCCGCCGAACGAGCCGCTGGACCCCCTGCTCCAGCGCGGGCGGTCCTTCGATGCGCTCGGCCGGGTGTCCATGTTGCTCAGCTCGTACGGGGTGAGCGGGCGGCCGCCCTCGGGCATGACGGGAACCTCCTGGGATTCCCTGTTCTCGCGGACTTCGCCCACCGGCCCTTCCGGCGGCAGTGTGGGCTGTTCCTCGGGGCGAGGCCGGGGGGACTCGCTGTACTTCACGCGGGACGTCATCCAGAAGCCGCCGGCGAGCAGCGCCAGGACACCCACGGCCACGATGAACAGGACAAGGCTCATCAGGCCGCTCGCTGCGGCCAGCTGCGTCGATGCGGTACTCATAGGAAAGGAATACCCCGCTCAAACTCGGACGAACCGGACACTATGGGTAACCGGTGGTGGACAGGCGGCGACATCGCCGCCCGATGAGGAGGACGCCTCAATTCATCCGGGGCACGTCATTCCCTATTTCTGAAACACGTTCTACGGTGTGCGCCGTCAGGACCGCCCTTGGGGAGCCTGGAGGCGCCGTGCATCTCGACCACACGCCCGAGCAGCAGCGACTGCGCGCGGAGCTGCGCGCCTACTTCGCCGAGCTGGTCCCCGACCACGCCTACGCCCGGTACTCCGACCCGGCCGCGCAGAAGCGGTTCTACCGCGACACCATCCGCCGCCTCGGCACCGACGGCTGGCTCGGCGTGGGCTGGCCGAAGGAGTACGGCGGGCGCGGCATGACGGCGATGGAACAGTTCATCTTCTTCGACGAGGCCGCGCAGGCCGGCGTACCGCTGCCGCTGATGGCGCTGAACACGGTCGGCCCGACGCTCATGCGGTACGGCACCGAGGAGCAGAAGGCGTACTTCCTGCCCCGCATCCTCTGCGGTGAGATCGACTTCGCGATCGGCTACAGCGAGCCCGACGCCGGCACAGACCTGGCCGCGCTGAGGACCAGGGCCGTACGCGACGGCGACACGTACGTCGTCGACGGGCAGAAGATCTGGACGACGAACGGCGACACCGCGGACTGGGTGTGGCTGGCCACCCGTACCGACCCCGCCGCCCCGCCGCACAAGGGCATCACCATGCTGCTGGTGCCGACCTCCGACCCCGGCTACTCCTGCACCGTGATCAACACCCTCGCCTCGCACGACACCACCGCGAGCTACTACGAGAGCATCCGCGTCCCCGTCTCCCGCCGCGTCGGCGAGGAGAACCAGGGCTGGCGGCTGATCACCAACCAGCTCAACCACGAACGCGTCACCCTCGCCGCCCACGGCACCATGGCCATCCGCGCCCTGCACGACGTGCAGCGCTGGGCCATGGAGACCAAGCTCGCCGACGGCCGCCGGGTCGCCGACCTGCCCTGGGTGCGCCGGCTGCTCGCCCGCACCCACACCCGGCTCGACGCCATGAAGCTCATGAACTGGCAGATGGTCACGGCCGTCCAGGAGGGCACGCTCACCCCGCAGGACGCCTCCGCCGTCAAGGTCTACGGCTCCGAGGCCCGCCGGGACGCGTACGCCTGGCTCATGGAGATCGTCGGCGCGGCCGGACCGCTGAAGGAGGGCTCGGCGGGTGCCGTGCTCCACGGCGAACTGGAGCGCGGCTACCGTTCGGCGGTCATCTTCACCTTCGGCGGCGGCAACAACGAGATCCAGCGCGAGATCATCTCCTGGATCGGTCTGGGGATGCCGAGGGTGCGGCGTTAGCGAGATGTGACGAGGATTTTTAGTTGGCACAAAAGAGGGATAGTTGGCACCGGCATTAGCTGGGATCGAGACCGGCCGGCCGATCCGCGACACGGCATTTGGCGCGGCAAGGGCGGTCCCAGTTCACACTCGAATGGTTGACGCCTGCCGGGCCGCGAGTTCTCCGTTGGCGCCGCGTCCGAGGTTCCCCGTGGACGTACACCAGCGGCAGTGGGCGTTCTGGCGGGGATCTTGGAGATGTCGTTCGCGAGTTCGAGGGCGGTGGATGACTGATCCGAGATCGTCGTTGGTCTCGTGCAGGCCGGCGGATGCGAGAAGGAAGTGGGTCACGGCCTCGCCGACGGCGAGTGTGTTGAAGGGCATCACGCTGGGTGCGGGTACACCGAGGACGTACCGGGCCTGCTCACGCTCGGCCTCGGGGTGCATCTCGATAGCGAGTTCGGTCGGGTCGATGAGCCCGTTGCACCACATGCAGCCGATGCCGGGGGCGATCAAGCGAGTGGCGGTGTGTATCTGTCCGATGCTGCCATCTCGGGAGATGGGGATCTTGACACCGACTTGAGTCGCTGGGACAAGGAACTCGTGGACGACGGCGTTGACCCAGTGCCGGGCCGAATGGCTGTCGGCGGCCAGGAAGATCCAGTCGCACAGCACCAGTTCACGCAGTGCCTCGGGGTTTTCAACTCGTCGCGGGATCTTGGTCAGACGGATCTGTGGATTCGCTCGGCTTGCGTTGCGGGCGGCGAGATCGGTTTTTGGCTTCCCGATATCAGTGCGTTCGGCTGCGAGCAGCCGCGGGAGATTGGTTGCATCGACGGTTTCGCTGTCGATCAGGACAAGTTGTCCGACGCCCAAGCGGGCGAGTTCCTCGACGAGGATGCTGCCGACACCGCCAAGGCCGACGACGGCGACGCGTAGCCGGGCAAGTGTTTCTTGTCCACGGTTCCCCAGAAGCCGCGCCTGTCGGTCCCATACGGGGTCCGAGGCTGCGGGCGGCGCGGGACTCGGCCGCAGCCGAAGCATGTTCCCGGCAGGAACGACGGTCTCGCTCAGCGAGGTCCTGCTGCCGTCGGGAAGCCACAGGTCGCCTGCGGCGGCGTGCGGGGTGACGACGAGGCCGCCGACCGCCTGCCCGCTGATCTGCCGCAGAGTGGCGTATCCGCGTTCGTGGCTGGCCAGGTCAACGCGGGAGAACTGGACCCGGTCGAGGCCGAAGTGGCAGTGAACGGCGAGGTAGGACAGCTGTTCATCCCGGGCGCGGATGATTGCGTCGCGGACGCATGTCGGAGACAGCGCCCGATGGCCCCTCTCGCCGGGGCCGTAGTGCTCATCGTCGCGGGCGACAAGGGCACATGGCAATGAGTCGGGGAAGCGGGGCCCAGTCCGTACGCACGCGGCAGGCGGCGCGCAGCGCCCAGTCTGCGACCGCGAGCCGGTCAGGGCGGGCCGGGCATTGGGCGAAGAGCCCGATGTCGAGGAGTTGGATGACTTCTGCGCGTGAGTTGGAGTGCGACGCGGACAGGGTTGAGCGTAGCCATCGCGCCTGGTGGAGCTCCCGCCAAGAATCCGTGGCAGGTCCCAAGCGAAGGCTGCGCAGTACCCCGAGCGGAAACCGGACTTGAGCTGAGTCGTTCATGCGCAAGGCGCATTGCAGGGCGATCAGTCTGGCGGCAGCTCCGGTCTCAGCCGGCAGCGCGGAAGCGAGGTAGTTGAGCATCTCCCGTACCCGTGTCTGTCTGTCCGGGCCCTCGTCGCCCGGCCGGATTTGATGCGCCTGCGACTATGGAAACTGCTGGAGCGCCCCACCGCCACCGGACCCGAGGCCGAGGCCTTCGGTCACAAGACGGCCGAAGTGGCCGACGCGCAGCAGCGTGGTGACCTCGCCCGGGAGATGGAGCCTGCCGATCTCCTGACCATGGTTCTCGCCGCTGCCCAGGCGTGGCTCTGGGCCGCCGAGGGCGTCGACCCCAAGGAGGCCGGCCAGTCCTGGTCGGCACAGCGGCTGGCCCTGCACCGCGCGGCGGTCGTTGAGGCCGCCCGCCGTATCAGCGAACCCAGGACCGCTGGTGAGTAGCAACGGGAGACAAACGCGCCCGAAGCTGCCGGCCACGGTCCGCTACCGCGCCTGAGTGCGCTCGCGTCGCGCTGTGGTGTCGGTGCCGTCCCACTGGTAGCGATCGGTGCCGGGCAGGCCCAGGAACTGCAGGACGCGTTCGACGAACTCGTCCCGCAGTTGCGCGAGTGTCTCCGGCACGTTGTAGTACGTAGGGATCATCGGGTACACGGTGGCTCCCGCCTCCGTGACAGCGACCATGTTGCGCAGGTGGATGAGATTCAGCGGTGCTTCCCGGAGACAGAGGACGAGTTTGCGCCGTTGCTTCAGCATCACGTCCGCGGCTCGCTCGATGAGGCTCTCGGTCTGGCCGTGAGCGATGCGTCCGAGTACGCCGGCGGCACACGGCAGGATGATCATGGCGTCGGTGGGGTAGCTGCCGCTGGTCACCGGTCCTGACATGTCGGCCGGATCGAGGAAGCGGACTTTCGTCGACGTGGCCTCCAGGGCCTGGACCACCGAGTCCGGATCTTCGCCGGTCTGGAATTCGAAAGCCACCAGCTTGCGCCCGTTGGCCGACACGAGAAGGTTGACGTGGCCGACCCGGTCGTCTCTCTGAAGTGAGGCGAGCAAGGCTTTGGCCACTCCGGTGCCGCCTGCCCCCGTGACAGCAACTGTCACATTCTGCTGGGTCACGTCTGTCCCCTTCTTGACGCATCGGGCTGGCGGCCGCACCTTCTCGTGCCTGACGGATGGAGGTCTCGAGGCCGTCGTTGAGGACCGCTGTCCGCGTCGGTCCGACACGCAGGCTGATCGGTACCTCGTCACGCGGTCGCCAAATCCCATGGTTCACTCGGCCGGCGGCTTGTAGTGATGACTCATTCACCCAGGCGGTGGCAGCCAACGGCCCCGAGCGGGAGGGTTCCTCGGGGCCGGCGGCCGAGCATGCCGGTCGGGAGACGGCCACCTGGTGGATACCTCCCGCGATCCGCGGCACCCAGGCGTCAGCGCGATGCGGCAGAGCCGGTGTCGCCTGCCGACTCGGATTCGGCGGCGAGGACCTTGGCGCGCACATCTGCCGGGAAGACGCCGTCGAACGTTGCGGGCGGTACGCGTCCGCTTCCCACCGCCGGGAGCAGGGCGTCGTGCACGACGATGGCTCCCCAGCCGTTGTGCAGTTCCTCCTCGGTGAAGCACGGGTACCACGGCATGATCGGTCCGTGCCACTGCTCCTGGCGGAGGGACGGGTGCACCCTGGTGGCCAGTGCCCACAGCAGATCCGAGTCGTTCGACGGATCCACGTCGTCGTCGAGGACGTAGACGACGGGGGAGAGCCGCCCCACCCGGGTGCCGTTCAGCACCTCGCCGATGCGGTGCACGAAGCGCGCGGTGTCCATCCCCGGCAGCGAGTCGCGCCAGTTCTGCGGGACGGTGATCACCGTCCAGAAGCAGGCGGCACCGAGCGGGAGCCAGGCCGTCGTGATCGGCAGTCCCGCCTTCCGCAGGACGGCGACGACCTCTGTGGAGATGCCGGCAGCCGGTGCGACGTGCGAGTCGTCGACAGGCCGGCCGGCGGCGGCCAGCGGCCAGATCGGGTCGTCCCGGTAGGTGATCGCCTCGATGCTGAAAAGCGGCTGCGGCGACGTCTCGGGCAGTGCCCAGCCGTGGAACTCCGCGAACGGACCCTCCACGGCGTCGCGGGTCGCGGACAGGTGTCCCTCGATGACGACCTCGGCGGAGGCCGGCACGTCCAGATCGTTCGTCTCGCACTTCACGACGTCGACCGGCTTGCCCAGCACCGCTCCGAGATACGCGCCCTCGTCGACCTCGGTCGGGACGGTCATTCCGCCGACGACGGCAATGCCCGGGTCGCCTCCCTGCACGAGGGCGTAGGGCATCGGCTCACCGATGGCCTCCCACTCGCGCCAGATCATGCCGAGGTGCTGGCTCGGCAGCACCAGTCCGGTCATGTGCTGGTCGTCGATCTTCATGATTCGGGAGATGGACCAGTTCGTCCATCGGCCGTCCGGCGTCCTGGCGATGATCACGCCCCAGGTGTTGACGTAGGGGCCGCCGTCGTCCTGGTGCACGCGTGGAATGGGGAACCGGTCGAGCCGGGCTTCGTCACCCGTCAGGATGTTCTGCTTGCAGGGCGCCGAGTCGGCTGCCACCCGCCGAGGTGGGAGCAGTTCCTTGGTGCCTGCTTCCCTGAGGTGTTCGACCAGTTCGGCTGCGGTCGTCGTGTGCGGCAGACCGAGAGAGAGGGAGACCCGCGCCAGCGGATGCCCGGGAATGCTCGACAGGGCACCCGGGGCGCCGATCATGCGGAACCCCTTGTCGACTCCGCTGAGGTGCTCGAAGAACGGGGCGGGCCTGCCGTTCTCGGTGGACCGACGGGTGATGGCCGACGCTTCCAGGTTCGGATCGATCACGCGTGAGATCCGTTGAATGTCCCCCAGCTCTTCGAGCGCGGAGATGTAGGACCGGAAGTCATTGATTTCAGACATCAGTTGGTTACGCCTTTCAGTTCGGAGGGGCGCGGCATTCCGTCCCAGCGCTGCGCCGAAGCCACCTGGATATCGAGTTGGTCCAGGACTCGGACAACGACATGCTCAACGAGCTCGTCAATGGATTTCGGACGGCTGTAGAAGGCCGGCATCGGCGGCACGATCCTCGCTCCCATGCGCGAGAGCGCCAGCATGTTCTCGAGATGGATCTCGCTGAGCGGAGTCTCCCTCGGTACGAGCACCAAGGGGCGGCGCTCCTTCAGCGTGACGTCGGCAGCTCGGGGGATGAGACCGTCGGCATATCCGGTTCGGATGCCGGCGAGGGTCTTCATGCTGCACGGCGCGACAATCATTCCGTCCACGCGGAATGAACCTGATGAGATTGCCGCCCCTTGGTCGTTCCACGTATAGGTCGCGTCGGCCAGGTCGGTGACTTCGCGGACCGACAGGTCGGTCTCCAGATGGATGGTCGCCCTGGCCCATTGGGACAGAACGAGATGAGTCTCCACATCCGGCTGCTCCCGCAGCCGGCGAAGCAGTTCGACACCGAAGACGGCGCCGGTCGCTCCGGTCATCCCCAAGATCACACGTCGGGACATGGGATCAACCTTCCGTACACGGTAAGTCCGTACACGGAACAATGTAGCTGTCGAAGCTTCCGATTGCAAACAGTCCGTGTACCGACTGACCGTATACGGAGGTAGCCTGTACTCATGACGACCGGAGCGCGATACGACGGGACGCTGGAAGACGGCATGGCCCACCAGCTGCGACGCGCCTCGCAGGCGGTGAACGCCTCGTGGCAGCTGCGCAGCGGTGACCTCACACCTCCGCAATTCGCGGTGCTTCACGTCCTGGACGAGCGTGGAAGCCTCGACCAGAAGACGCTGGGCGCCCTCGCCGCGGTCGACCGGTCGACGCTCACCCCACTTCTCGACCGGCTCGTGGCCCGCGGCCTGATCACCAAGAGCACGGACCCCGGCAACCGCCGCCGGCAACTGGTCTCCCTGACTCCTGCCGGGCACGAACGAGCGGCCCTGGGCCGCCAGCAGGCACAGGAGACAAGCCGCTGGATCGAGGAGCTGCTCGGACCTGAGCGGCTCGCGACCCTGACCCTGCTGCTCAAGGAACTCGGAGACGCAGGCCGCGACCAGCAGCCGTAGTGAGGGAGCCAGGAAAGGGGCGTCGCGTCGTGCTGTCCCCGTTTCCGGGGCCGGGGCGCGGAGCCGATGGTTTCGTGGCGGCTGGTCGCGAGCTGTTCGTGACCCGCGGCTCGATCGGAATCGAAAGTACCGGCGCGCCGGCCGCGGGGGACACGGTCCGCTTCGCCGCGAGCGGCGGCCGGCGGATCGGTGTCCGGCGCCCGCTGCACTGATCGTCCGGGAGATGAACACGGCCTCGCGATCTGTCCCTGCGAGGAGGCAGCGCCGGGTACCGGCCCGCGCGGTCCAGCGCCGGACGGCCGATGGCGCGCGCATCCCGAGACCGCGCGGGATCCTTGCCGCCATCAAGCGATCACCCTCACACCATTCAGAAGCGAGTGGTTCTGGGCGGCGCCGATGTCGAAACTACGTCGCGGCTCACGGCCTCGTCTTCGGTCGGTTGACTGCATGCACGTCAGTCGGTTGCCTCCCTGCCCGACCGCTCCCGGATTGTTCAGTCATCTGACGCATGCGGAACGGCCCCGCCGCGTGGTGAGAATCGGTCGCAGCCAGTTTCGAGCGGCTCGTTCGCACTCAGGACCTTCACGATGTGTGGGTAGTTCCGCTCGAAGTGATCGCGTGCGGAGGCGGTGGATACCCATGCCACGGAGAATGATCGTGGGGATGACGGGGGTGACCGGAGCCGTGTTCGGTGTCGAATTGTTGCGCCGACTGCGGCAGCAGCCGGATGTGGAGACCCATCTGGTGTTGTCCCCGTGGGCCAGGTCGACCGTGCGACGGGAGACCGGATTGTCGGCGCACGAGGTCATCGACCTCGCGGACGCGACGTACGCGTGGAACGACCAGGGCGCGCCGATCTCGTCGGGGTCGTTCCGGGGAGACGCCATGGTCATCGCGCCGTGCAGCCTGAAGACGCTGGCCGGAATATGCACCGGCTGTGCCGAGGGGCTCATTTCCCGTGCGGCCGACGTGACGCTGAAGGCCGGGCGCCGATTGGTACTCGTGGCACGGGACCCGCTCAGCGAGAGTCACCTGGACAACATGCTGGCGCTCACGCGTATGGGGGCTCGGATCGTCCCGCCGATGCCGGCCTGCTACTACCGTCCCGAGACGATCGGGGATCCGGTCAGCCATGTCGTCGTCCGCGTCCTGGACCAGTTGGACATTCACGTGCCGTCGGCACAGTGCTGGAACGGCATGTCCCACTCGCCGGCGCTGTAGGGAACCAGCACCGATGTCCGCGATTACCGACCTCCGGACCCACCTTTGTGAACTCGAAGCGCTCGGGACACCCGCCACGGCCTCGCCTACGAGCGCGGCTCACCAAGCCACCGCTTCCGCCGCCGCGGGTGGACGCCGCCTCCCCGCCCTGCAAACACGACACCCGACCCGCGGACCGGCTCGTGGCCGACGAAGCCGTCGTACCGGAGGTGTAGGCCGCGCGCGTCTACGACTGGAATTGACCCTCGGAATGGGCTTCGTGGGCGCCGGCTTCCAGTGCGGCGCGCAGCGCGGCGCGGGTGGTGATGCCGAGTTTCGGGAAGATCCGGTGCAGGTGGGAGCCGACCGTGCGGTGGGACAGGAACAGACGGGCGCCGATCTCCTTATTGGTGAGCCCGGTGGCGGCCAGTTCGGCGATCTGCCGTTCCTGGGCGGTCAGTTCGGGTGCCGCCGGGTCGGAACGCGCAGCGGCTACGCCGGTGGCGCGCAGTTCGTTGCGGGCGCGCTGCACCATCGCTCGCGCGCCGATCCGGTCGAAGGTCTCCATGGCGGCACGCAGCTGGATACGTGCGCGGGCGGTGTCCCGGGTGCGGCGCAGCCACTGTCCGTAGGCGAACTGGATACGTGCCTGCTCCCAGGGATAGCGGGCGGCTTCGGGCAGGGCCAGGGCCGCCTCGAACAGGGCGCCGGCCTTGTCGTCGTCCGCGGCCACGGCCGCGGCTCCGGCCGTGATGATCGCGATGCGCGTGCCGATGCGGTGGAGCCCGGCCTGCTGGGCGGCGACGACGTGTGCGCGGGCCTCCTCGCGGCGGCCGGTACGCATCGCCGCCTCGACCAGGTCGAGCACCACCCACCGGTTGGGGATGTCTGCGCTGGGGGCGCTGGGCGGGTCGATCTGCGCCACCTGGGTGTGGGCTTCCTCGAAGTCGCCTTGGCCCATGGCCGCGAGATGGCCGGCCGAGCGGGCGTACCCCATGGTGACGCCCATGCCCCGGGGCGCCGCCCAGGTGGTGGTCTCCTTGCTGCGGGCGCGGGCCAGGTCCACATCGCCGCGCAGCGCGGCACCGGAGGCCAGCACGGCCCGGATCTGCCGCTCCCAGAACGAGTAGCCATAGCCCGTCGCCAACTCCAGCCCCTGCTGCGCGAGGTTCTCGGCCTCGTCCCACCGGCCGTGTACGTAGGAGTCCTGGCAGAGCAGCATCAGCGCGGGCACCACCATGGCGATGGCGCCGCCGTCGCGTTCCCGCTCGATCATGCCGCGGACCGCGTAGCGGTAGTCGGACAGGGTGTCCATCGCGACCGCGGCGAAGGCCAGCGGAATCACTTCCCAGGGCGCAGCGGCCCGCGGGAGCGCGGCGAAGGCGCGGGCCAGGCCCTCCCGGATGGCGTCCGAGGCCCGGGTGGGATCGACGTACGCGTCGTAACACAGCTGGAACGGGACGACCTGCTCAGGCTCGAAGCGGACCATGGCCTTCCTGAGCAGCTCCCACGGCTCCGGCCGCAGGGCGTAGAGGCTGACCAGCAGCAGCGCGTAGAGGATGCCGTACCTGTCCCAGGATTCCGGCCCGGCATCCTCGCCGGCGTCGAGCGCCCGGGTCAGCAGCCGGTACGCGGCGGAAACGTCGCCTTCGTCGTTCGTGAGCAGGTGGGCGGTGGCGGCGAAGACCAGCGCATCCGGGCTCTGCGGGGTCTGCCCGGCGTCCGCCAGCAGCCAGGTGACCTGGTCGAGCTGTCCGGCCATGGTGGCGAGGTGGGCGGCCTCGACCAGGCGCCGGGAGCGGTCTCCGGGGTGCGGGCTGAGTTCAGCCGCGCGCACCAGGGTGGCCACCGCGGTCGAGGCACGGCCGCGGTGCCGCGCGAGCATGGCCGCCTTGTCCAGCGCCCGGGCCACCGTCTCGTCGGGTCCGGTGCTGGCCGCGGCCAGATGGCACGCCTGGCGCTCGGGGTCGAAGGCCAGGGCCTCGGCGAGTGCCCGGTGCGCGGCCCGGCGCTCGCCCGGCGGGGCCAGGTACACAACCGCCGAGCGGGTCAGCGGATGGCTGAAGGTGACCTGTCCGGAGGCGGTGTCGGCGTGGACCAGCCGGGCCCGCTGTGCCGGGGCCAGGTCGTCCAGGTCCAGCGAGCATCGGGTCGTGACCCTGATGGTGTCCAGGTCGTCGTCGGCCGCCAGTGCGGCGAGCAGGAGTGCCTTTCTGGTCGCGCCGGGCAGCTGGTCGAGCTCGGGGGCGAAGGTGTCCAGCAGCCGCTCGGACAGGGGCAGCACGCTGGGCACCGGCTGTGCGCCGGAGCGCTGCCGGTCGTTCAGAGTCGTCGGTAGCTCTTGGAGGGCCAGCGGGTTACCCGCGGCCTGGGCCAGCAGCCGGCGCCGCACGGTCGGCGCCAGGCCCGGCCACCGGGCCTCCACAAGCTCCGCCGCCGACTGGTCGTCCAGGGGCGGCACCGTCCGTTCCGGCAGCCCCACCTGGTGGAGAAGCCCTTTCAGCCCGGTACGGGCGGCGGCCAGCAGGGCCACAGGGGCTTGGCCCAGCCGACGCATGGCGAAGGCCAGTACCGTGGCGCTGGCCGGGTCGATCCACGGTGCGTCATCGGCCACCAGCAGCAGCGGGCATTCGTCGGCGGCAGCGCCGAGCAGGGAGAGTACGGCTGTGCCGGCGGTCAGCGGGTCCGGGAGAGCTGCCGGCGTCAGGTCGAAGAGCCGGCAGAGGACATCGCGCTGCGGGCCGGGCAGGAGATCGGCGTCCGCGCGCAGTGGGTAGAGCATCTGGTGGATCATGGCGAAACTGATCCCGGCCTCGAACTGCGCGCCGCAGGCGCGCAGCACACGCCTGCCGGCGGCACTCGCCCGGGCCGCGGCGACGTCGAGCAGCGCGGTCTTCCCGACCCCTGGGTCACCACGCAGCAGCAACCTGCGGCCGACGGGGCCGTACCCGGTGCGATCCTGATCGGCGAACAGCGAGTCGATCAGCACCAGCTCGTCCGCGCGCCCCACGAGACCGCCGAAGTCGCAACCGGCGGGCTGCGCGGGATACCTCCGGCTCTCGGAAGTCGCCACAGTGGTGAGGATAGGTTCCGCTCGTAGCACGGCACAACGCCGACCGCGCGCGTACCGCCCACCTTACGGGGTGTGCTCAGGCCGATGGCGTGCTTGTTTTCACCGCTGTACGGCGCTTGCGGCGAAGGGCGGCCATACGGTCTCGGTGCTTCCCCGGCGACCGCCCTAGCGTGAACCCGCTCGATTCGCGGTCTTGACCGCGGAGACTCTAGAAGCCTTTGCGTACGCCGCCGTCGACCGACAGCATCACGCCCGTGAGGTACGACGCTGCGGGCGAGAGCAGGAAGGCGGCGCTGCGGCCGAACTCGTCCGGGGTTCCGTAGCGGCGCAGGGGGACGCCGGCGGCGGCGCCTTCGCGGGCGGCGTCGGCGTCACCGTGCCGTGCGTCGAGTTCGCGTACCCGGTCGGTCTCGATGTGGGCGGGCACGAGGCCGACGACGCGGATGCCTCGGGGGCCCAGCTCGTTGGCGAGGTTCTTCGCGTAGCCGGCCAGGCCCGGCCGCAGGGCGTTGGAGATCGCGAGGCCGGGAATGGGCTCGTACACGGAGCTGGAGAGGACGAAGCCGATGGCACCTCCCTCGCCCAGCTCGGCGGCGACGGCGCGGGAGAGCCGCACCGCGCCGAGGAAGACCGACTCGAAGGAGGCGCGCCACTGGTCGTCGTCGATGGTGTCCGAGGTGCCTGCCGGGGGCCCGCCGACGCTGATGAGCACTCCGTCCAGGCGCTTGAACGCGTCACGGGCCGCGGCGATCAGCCGCTCCGGAGTGTCGGCGTCGGCGTTGTCGGCCACGACGCCGACTGCCTGCCCTGGGCCGCCGAGGTCCGCCTGTGCGGCGGCGACCGACTTCTCGTCGCGGCCGCTGACGACCACCCGCGCGCCGTCCGCCACCAGTTCGCGCGCGGCGGCCATGCCCAGCCCGCGGGTGCCGCCGGTGACTATGTACACCCGGTCCTTCAGTCCGAAGTCCATGTTTGTTGTCCTCTCTCCGCTGTTCCTTCTTCGACCGCCCGATCCGCGCGGCCTACAACATCGCCTTCTGGGGCTGCGTGGCGACGACGATGACGGTGGTGGTGCCGGCGGTCAGGGCCGACTTGAACTCGCGCTCCAGGTCCTCGGTGGTATCCACGTCGACCGCGCGGCATCCGAAGCCGCGGGCGACGGAGGCGATGTCGAGCCCGGGCAGGTCGAGCCCGGGCACCCCGGGGGTCTCCTCCAGCACGGCGAACGACTTGAGGATGGAGTACTCCTGGTTGCGCATGACGACGTAGACGATCGGGAGGTTGTGCTGGGCGGCCGTGTAGATGGCCTGCACGGAGTACTGGAAGGAGCCGTCGCCGATCAGGCCGATCACCGGCCGTTCGGCGCCCCTGTCCCAGTCGCCGAGCGCGACGCCCACGGCGGCCGGGGTGCCCCAGCCGATGCCTCCGCTGGCCGTGGCGAAGAACGATCCGGTCCGGTTGGTGGGGAGCCACTCGATCTGCTGCGCCATCGTGGAGGTCGACTCGTTGACGATGACCGCGTCGGCCGGCCGGACCCTGCTGAGGGTGGCGTACACCTCCGGCGGGGTGAGCGGGGTGTTCGGCGCCTGGGGGAGCTCGCGGGGCCGCGGCATCGGTTCCGGCGCGGTCCGCGCCGAACCCTCAGCGACCATGTCCAGGAGCAGCTCGATCGCCGTCTTGGGATCGCCCAGGAGGCTGTCGCCGACGCGCGCCCCCGCGGCCACCGCCGGGTTGCCGGTGATCTGCAGCAGCTCCGTGCCCTCCGGCAGGTACGGCCCGGGCACGTAGGGGTAGTAGCGGAACACCTCCGCGCCGATCACGACCACCAGGTCGTGGCCCGTCAACCGATCGCTGATGGTCTTGACCGACATGCCGAGCGGGCCGCCGAAGAGGGGGTGGTCCTCGGGGAAGGAAGCCCGGTCCAGCAGCGGGGCGCCGTAGACGGCCGCGCGCAGCTTCTCCGCCAGCGCGACGGCCGCGTCCCAGCCACCGGCCCGGTCCACCTCCGGACCGAAGACCAGCGCGGGACGACGGCTGGCCGAGATGCGATCGGCGAACATGCGCAGCCGAGCGGTGTCGGGGGCGACGCGGTCGCTGACCGTCCGCACCCGGGTGAAGCCGGACAGGGGCCGCTTCCAGTCGTCCATCGGAATCGACAGGTACACCGGGCCCGTCGGCGGCTGCAGCGCCTCCGCGTAGGCCCGCATGAAGGCTTCGGGTACATCTTCGGCGCGAGCGGGTTCGTACGACCATTTCACCCACGGCTTGGGCAGCGTGACGGCCTCTCGGTTGCCGAGATACGGGTCGCCGATCACCAGCTCCCGGTGCTGCTGGCCGGAGGTGATGATCAGGGGTGTGTTGCCGTGGTAGGCCGCCACCAGGTTGCCCACCGCGTTTCCCATCCCGGCCGAGGAGTGCAGGTTGACCAGCGCGGGTCGGCCGGTGACTTGGGCGAAGGTGTCGGCCATCGCGATGACGGAAGCCTCCTGCAGTGCCAGGACGTAGGTGAAGTCCTCGGGGAATTCCTGCAGGAACGGCTGCTCGGTGGAACCGGGGTTACCGAAGACCGTGGTGAGTTTCAGGGTTCGCAGCAGGTCGTAGGTCACGCTGCGGACGGTGGACTTCTCAGTCATGGTTGCCATCGACTCCTTGCTGGGGCTGGGTTTCTGGTGCGACGGGTCTGGTGGAGGGGTGCGCGCTATTCCATGCGGTGCCGAGTGCCGTCTTCGGCGTCGTGGGGTGCCGGAAGCGTGCGCCAATCCGATCCTGCTGCACAAATAGGTACTTGTCATGACATATATACCGTCCGGTGACGAGCCTGATGGGGGGCTGGGCCCAGGTCGCTGAGGGCGTGGACCATGGCCGACCACTCGGTGAGCGAGGTACCGCCGATGCGTCCGTCCCGCGACTGGTCGGCGGCTGTCAGGTGAGGCGGCGGAGGGCCTCGGGAGCGAGGTCGGCGAGGGTGGGATAGCCGTCGACGGCCATGATCAGGTCTGCTTCGGCGAGCAGGGACCTCAGGACGTGGACGACGCCGGCCTCGCCGCCGTAGGCGAGGCCGTACGCGTAGGGGCGGCCAATGCCGACGGCGGTGGCGCCCAGGGCGATGGCCTTGATGATGTCGGCTCCCGTGCGGACACCGGAGTCGAACAGGACGGGCGTGTCGTCGGCGGCCTGTACCACGCCGGGCAGGACGTCGAGGGCGGGCAGGCCGCCGTTGGCCTGGCGACCGCCGTGGTTGGAGCAGTAGATGCCGTCCACGCCGCCGTCCTTGGCGCGGCGGACTTCGTCCGGGTGGCAGATGCCCTTCAGGATCAGCGGCAGGTCGGTGATCGAGCGCAGCCAGGACAGGTCGTCCCAGGTGAGCGGGTTGCCGAAGATCCGCACCCATTCGGCGACCGCGGCCGCCGGGTCGTCCTCCGGGCTGCGGGCGAGGCGGGCGCGGAAGACGGGGTCGCTGGTGTAGTTGGTCAGGCAGTTCCCGCGCAGCTGGGGGAAGTTGCTGACGGCGAGGTCGCGGGGGCGCCAGCCGGTGATCCAGGTGTCCAGGGTGACCACGATGCCCTTGAAGCCGGCCTTCTCGGCCCGGTGCACCAGGCTCTCGGCCAGCTCCCGGTCGGTGGGCGTGTAGAGCTGGAAGAAGCCCGGGGTGGCGCCGAACTCGGCGGCGACCTCCTCCAGCGGATCGACGGTCAGGGTGGAGGCGACCATCGGCACGCCGGTGCGGGCGGCGGCACGGGCCGTGGCGAGATCGCCGTGGCCGTCCTGCGCGCACAGCCCGATCACGCCGACCGGGGCCATGAACAGCGGTGAGGGCAGGCGCATCCCGAACAGGTCGACGGACAGATCCCGGTCCGTGGCCCCCACCATCATCCGCGGGACGAGGCCCCAGCGTTCGAACGCGGTGACGTTGGCCCGCTGAGTGCGCTCGTCGCCGGCTCCGGCCATGACGTAGGAGCGCACGGAGGCGGGCATCGCGGCCTGAGCCAGCGGCTCCAGCTCGTCGTAGGTCATCGGGAAGCGCGGCACCACCCCGCGCAGCCCGTCCATGTAGATCTCGTCCTGATAGTCGCCGTACGCCATGGTCCGGCCCTCCTCACGCTCGACAGGTGCGGGCCCCTGAAGTCCACAATGGGAGAGTGACGCGTGAAAGCCGCCAAACGCAGGATTCTGCCTCGCGGGAGGGGACCATGCAGGATGATGCACCAGCGCTGCTGACAGAGGACGACCTGGCACTGATCAACGCCCTGCAGCTGCAGCCGCGGGCCTCATGGACCGAGCTCGGGCGTGCCCTGGAGGTCGACCCGGTCACCGTCGCCCGCCGCTTCGGCCGCCTGTCCGAGCAGGGCGCCGCCTGGGTGGGATTCTCACCCGGCCCACGCCTGTTCGAGCAGATCTGTGTGGCCTTCGTCGTGATCGACTGCGCTCCCGGCGCCACCACCGGGGTCGCCCAGGCACTGAGCGCCCACCCCCACATGCTCACGATCGAGCGCGCGGCCGCCGGCCACGACATCCTCGCCATCGCCGCCACCCGCGACCTGCCGGCCCTCTCCCGCTACACCCTCGACCTGCTCCCGCACCTTCCCGGCATCACCGCCGTGGAAGTCCGGATCGTCACCCACATGTTCACCGAGGGCGGCCGGTGGCGCATCGCCGCCCTGGACCCCGCCCAGCGTGCCCAGCTGACCGGCCCGCCCCCGGCCCAGACCCCTGTCGCCCCGGGCGAGATCACGCCCTTCGACCGCGCCCTCATCACCCGGATCGCCCACGACGGCCGCGCGCCCTATCAGACTCTGGCGAGCGACCTCGGCGTCAGCCTCAACACCGCAAAACGCCGCACCGAACAGCTCACCCGACGCGGCCTGCTGCGGTTCCGCTGCGACTTCGCCCGCCCCCTCGGAGGCTGGCCCGTCGCGGCCACCCTCTGGGCCAGAGTCCCGCCCGCCGATCTCCCCGAGATCGGCCACGCCCTCGTCCGCCTGCCCGAGACCCGTAACTGCGCCGCCGTCAGCGGCCCTCACAACCTCATCCTCCAGGCCAGCCTGCACTCCGTCAGCGACGTCCTGCGCCTGGAGACCCAGCTCGCCACCGCCCACCCGAGCCTCGACATCGTCGACCGCGTCATCGCCCTTCGCCAGGACAAGCTGATGGGGCGCCTCCTGGACCCCCACGGCCGCTCCGTCGGTATCGTCCCGCCCGACTTCTGGTCGGAGCCGGAGAGGTGACTCACACGGTGCCCCGAGCCGCCGACTCCTCCACGTTCGTCAGGGCCCAGCGTGCCTACGGGCATGTCGCGCTGAAAGCGCCAACAGGGCGAGGGATTTGACCCAACCAGTTCGCTGCGGGAGTAGATGCGGAGCTTCGAGTAGACGTGCGTGAGGTGGTATTGGACGGCACCCGGCTCACTGGGACAGCAGAAGACAATGAGCGACCTGGTCTCGGATGCCCTCGAAGCCCATGGCGGCGTGGAGCGGTGGCGGCCACGCGCCGAGGGCTCCGTCGTGACCGCCCCAGCTGCCCAGTATCTGTACGACTTCGCGGAAGCGTCCTCTGACATCTACGCGACCCGCGCCGCGAGGACTCGGCTTCAGGGACTGAGCAGGCCGGGGTTCTCACGGACGTATTCAGTGACCCCGGTCGGAGGCCGTCCGATGACCTGCTCGACGCCGTCCGCCCTGCGGTCGTATCGGTTCTCCGCGTGAAGGCGAGCCATGGTGGAGATGTGCTGGAAGACGTGGTCCGGCAGCCCCAGCGGTCTGAGGTCGTCGTCGATCCATTCCTGCAGGCCGACGTCGGTGTAACTGACCGGCTGGCCCAGAGCTGTGGAAACCTCCTCCGCCATGGCGGAGATGTCCTCCGAGCGGGGGCCGGTCAGCCCATAGACGCGGCCGGTGTGCGGGGCCGGATCGGCCAGGATCTCTGCCACGACCGCGGCGACGTCCCCGGCTGCCACGGGGGAGGTTTTCGCCTGGCCGAAGGGCAGTCTGATGCTTCCGTCCTTCGCGATCGAGGAGAAGCCGACACGGAACAGCGGGTTCTCCATGAACACGGTGGGCCTGATCTGGACGACGGGCAGGCCTGACCAGCCGAGGACCTGCTCCACCAGCCAGTGGTGCCGCTGCTGCACAGACTCGGAGGTGCTGGTGAGGTCCATCTCGGAGACGGTCAGCTGCGACATGTTCACGAACGCTTCCAGGCGCCCGTACGCACGCGCGACGGCCGCCACCGTCATGGCAGCCTCCAGATACTGCGCCGATACGCCCATGCCGAAGTACATCCGCCCGCAACCGGACAGGGCGTCAGCCACATCGCCCGCACGCGTGAGGTCTCCGACGACGACCTCGGCACCCGTCGCACGCAGCGCCTCCGCCCGTTCGTCGTCGCGACGCACCATGGCCCGCACGGGCAGGTCCCGTTGCCGGAGAATTTCGACCACGGTTCGGCCGACGGCGCCGACGCTACCCGCCGCGCCCGGCACCAGTATGGGCAGCAAACTGCCTTCTGGGGGGCGGTCCATACGAGCAGCGTGCGGTGCACGTCGCCGGGGCGCAACCGGAGCCCGATGAGCCGATACGCCCGGTGGCAGTGGGTCGCGTAGCCCGTGACACGGACGCGAGCCGGTCACCGCTCGGCAGATGCGCGCCGTGGGCCCGGGGTGTCCCATCCGAAACAGCTACCAAGGGCGTACGAGGACGGTGCCGACCTTGCCGGGCCCTACTGCGTGTTCGACGGCGTCGGTCAGTGCGCCGAGGCCGTACGTGGCGGCCACTTCGAACTGGTCCTTGAACGTCAGCGCGATCAGCTTCGCGGTGGCGACGTCGGATGCCCGCCTCTCGGCGGAGACCTCGGACAGCCACCGGCCGATGTTCTTGCCCTGCAGCGTCAGCGATTTGTGCAGCAGCTTCGACGCGTGCACCGAGATCGGCTCCTGGGCGATCTGCCCGTAGCTGACCAGCTTCCCGCCCGGCGTCAACAGGTCCAGAAGGCTCTACGCCAGCTACCTGCCGATCGGGTCGTGGCCACACTCACCGGGCGGTCGGCGGCCGCCTCGAGGACCTCGTCGGCCCAGCGTGGATGCTCGGTCGACATGACCGGAACGTTCGGGAACCGCTTGCGTAGCTCGGCGGCGCCTCGGTCGCTGCGGACGACGTTGATGAGGCCGAGGCCGTGGAGTTCGCCGAACGATTTACTGTCCCGACGTGACCCGTCGTGGTGGTGGTTCAGTTGGGTGGTGTACGGGTGATGGATCGGTTCCGGATGGATGTACTGACGGGCGGTCGGGCAGCGCGGCGTTGTCTGGTCGCGCTCACTTGCCAGATGGCGAGGAGCAGCAGCGTGCCGGTTTCAGCGAGGAGGCTGAGGACGGCTTGTGGTGCCGGTTGCAGACCGCGCTCGGTGAATCCGAACACGCCAACGGTGCGCGAAGCGGTGAAGCCGCCGAGGGCGCCGAGCGCGACGCCTGCCTCGGAGATCCTCAGCAGCGGGGGTGGTGTCCCGATCAGCAGCAGGGCAGCGAGGGCGAAGGATGCGCTGGCCTGGAGCAGGAACAGGGGGCCGATGATGTGGATGAAGCGGTACCCGTCGATGTAGAGCTGGGCGTGGATGTATCCGCCGGCGGCGAGGGTTGCGGCGGTCGCCGCCCGTAGGGTAGGGACGAGGAATCTTTGGGTGTTCATGCCAGCCTCTGGTCCTTGATGGCCAGTTCGCGGTCGCCTTGGCGGTAGCCGACGCTGCGGATGCCGAGTGCGTCCTTGAGCTGCCGGGCAGGGACGACCTGGGGCGTGGGGGCGGGGGCGCGGCCCGGTTTGGGCAGGGGGTAGGCGGTGGTGGTGGCGGAGTGGAAGGTGATGTTGCCCTCTGTCTTGGTGAACAGTTGGTGGACGTGTCCGTTGAGACAGGTGACGGAGGAGAAGCGGCGCAGGAGGGCGATGACCTTGAGGGCGTCGTCGGTGCTCCAGCCCCACTTCGGGTACATGGCGAAGAGCGGGATGTGGCTGAAGACCACGATGGGGGTGTCCGATGGCAGTCCCGCCAGGTCTTTGCGTACGAAGTCGATCTGCGTGTTGCCGAGGTGCCCGAGTTTCTCCAGGCTCAGGGTGTTGACCAGGGCGATGAAGTGCACGCCATGGGTGTCGAAGCTGTACCAGCCGTCGCCGAGCGTGCCCTTGCCGAAGGTCTGCCGGTAGGCGCGGCCTGCGTCGCCGATGGAGTCGTGTTCGCCCGGTACGGTGAAGACGCGGTCTGTCTGCATTCCGGTCATCATCTGCTTGACCTGGTCGAACTGCCCGGCCGTGGACAGGTGGGTCAGGTCGCCGCTGTGCATGACGAAGTCCGGTCTGAATCCAAGTGAGTTGACCTGGTTGATCGCTTCGGTGAATGAGCCGGCCACGTCCATGTTCGCCGGGCCCTGGAACCCGATATGGCTGTCGGAGACCTGGACGAACCGCAGCGTGCCGCTTCCCGCTGCGACGGCCTCGGCGGCAGCCCCGGCGTTGGTGTCCCGGGAGTCCGCGATGTGGCTGATCACCTCTCCGCTGGCCACGGTCAGCACCACCGCGCCGCCGAACCATCCGGCGTGACGCATGAGTTGACGCCGGGTCATACCGTGTTCGGTTTCATGCTGGCCGGCGTCGTCGGCCGGTGCTCCGTCGTGACGGTCGTAGTAGTCGGTCATTGGGTCACCTCCACGGTGGCGGTCATGAACGGATGGATGGTGCAGATGTAGGCGTAGGTGCCGGGCTTGGTGAACGTGTAGCTGTAGGTGGCGTGGGTGGCCAGGGCGGCCGAGCGCAGGGGGCCACCCGATGCGGCGCTGGTGACGGTGTGGGCGTCGGTGTCCTGGTTGGTCCAGGTCACCGTCGTGCCCGCTTTGACCTGCAACGTGGCCGGAGAGAATGCGAAGTTCTTGATCGCGACGGCATTCCCGGTCACCGGCGCGGCCGCCGCGCCCGTGCTCGAGGTACTCATGGGCATGCTCATGCTGGGCATCGGGGAGGCGCCGGGAGCGGAGCCCGCCGCTTTCCCCGACCCCGTGGCACCGGGCATCCCGGGGGTCTGGTGCTGACCCGGACCGGGCGTGATGACGCCGGCTCCGGAGGACGAGGGATGCGACGACGGGCCGCATGAGCTGAGGAGCCCCAGCGCACCGGCGGTGGCGATGGTGGCGACGGCCAGCCCGGCCGCAGCACGGGATCGCCGAGTTGGTGGGCGAAGGTTCACGTACATGGTGTGCGTTCCTCACTGATCAGGCGGAGACGGGAACTGCGCCGGCTCGGGCGCACGCAACCGCAGGGATGTGGTGGATGCCGCGTTCACGGGCACGCGTCCCTCACGGACCCGGCGAGCGAGCCTGAGTGCCCCCGTGCCGGCTGCCCGCCTCGAGGTGCTCCGCGCTGCGCATCCGCCCTGCCGCGCCACGAGGATGAAGGCGACACGCGGCAGTTCGCCCGAGCAGGCAGCCGCGAGCGACTCGGGGCAGGTCGGCGTCGCCCATACGGGTGATGGGCACACTGGCCCGGATGGAGTTCTGCCCCGGTCGCCGCTCAGCCGCCGATCACTGTGCGTAGCGCCATCGGCGTGGTGTGTGCTGGACATCGGTCGGGGCTGCAGAGTGGCACCGGCTTCGATGCACGGGGGCGGGGGAGCCGGGCCGGGCGAGAGCGCGTGCGTCGCGTGGTGCATTTCGGTCACCCCTGTTCCACCCCTTGCCGCAGGGGAAGCGATGAGGAGTTGCGCGTAAGCCGGTTCTTGTTCGCCTCCACGGACGGCATGGCTGCAGCGGTTCGATTGATACGCACCTTTTGTGGGACTTCATGGGATCGCTGCAGTTCAGTCGGTCCGGACCCGCGCATGCTTGACCATGGCGAGGTCGTAACGCCGCAAGGGCGTACCACCTGCAGCACTCACAGTGCGTGACCCGTGCCGAGCTGTTCGTGCAGGACAAAGCGGCGCATATGCCTGATGATCGTGGTATGCCCTGGAGTTCCCGAAAACGTGGTTCAAGGACCGATCCGGATCGCTCCGCGCACCGTGTCTCTGATAGAGGGACCCTTTCGACCGCGGATGAGGAACTGCTGCGCACGCTGTACGCGGAGCACTCAGGAGCCCTGTTCCACTACGTGCTGCGACTGACCTCAGGAGACTGGCAATGGGCAGAGGACGTGGTACAGGAGACACTGCTGCGAGCGTGGCAGCATCCCGCCGCGTTCGACCCCGCACGCGGTCCGGCCCGGGCATGGCTGTGTACGGTCGCTCGACACCTGGTCATCGACGCCCACCGGGCCCGGCAGTCCAGGCCGGCCGAGGCCGGCGGCGATGTGCTGGAGCGAGCCGCCGAGCAGAAGCCGGGCAAGGACGAGATCGAGCAGGCACTGCAGAGCTGGGCGGTTGCCGAAGCCGTCCGGTCACTGTCCCCGGACCACCGCGCCGTCCTGCTGGAGACCTACTACCGGGGCCGGACCATGGCGGAGGCCGCACAGGTGCTGGGCGTCCCGCTGGGCACAGTGAAGTCGCGGACGTACTACGCCCTGCACGCCCTGCGGCTGGCGCTGCAGGAACGGGGGATCGAGCCATGACCGTGGCGGGCAGGAGGCGGCGACCATGAGTCCGGAGCACGACGCCCTCCGGCTGACGCTGGGAGGTTACGTCTTGGGCACGCTGCCCTCGGCGGAAATGGAACAGGTGCGCATCCACCTCGCGGCATGCACCGAATGCCGGGCCGAACACGCCCAGCTGGCGGGATTGCCTGCGCTGCTGGCGACGGTGACCGAAGCCGAAGCCTCGGGCCAGACGGTGCTGGCGGCCGAAACGGATTTGACCGACCGACTGATGGTACGGGCAGCCGAAAGCGCGCAGGGCTCCCCGCTCCCCGAACGGCCCGCCGCGCCCGCGGTGTCGAAGACCCCAGAGGGGGGTGTGCTGGAGAGGCTGCTCCAGCAGGCTGCGGCCAGGCGCCGCAGGTCTTGGCGCCTGCAACTGGCCGGCGCTGCAGTCTCGCTGACGTTCATCGCGGCAGCGGCCGGTGGCACATGGCTGGCGGCAATCGGATCCGTGGGCAGTCAGGCGAGGCCGCCCGGGCCGACCGCGCCGACTGTCTGGCGCACCTTCTCCGGGAGCGATCCCGCCACCGGCGTCTCCGCCTCGGTGAAGGTCTCGCCCTCTGCCTGGGGCAGTGTCCTGCAGATCTCCGCAGGAGGGGCACCCGCCGGAATCACCTGTCGGCTGCAGGCGGTCGGGCCCGGCGGGGCCAGGACGGACGGCGCTACCTGGCGGGCAGGCGAGTACCCTCCCGGCACCACGATCCCAGGAGCGGTCGCCATGGCTCCGGGAGCCATCGAGCACTTCGAGATCCTCGCGGGCAACGGTCAGAAGCTGGTCACCATCCGAGCGTGAGGCCAGACCATGGCGGTCATGTCACTGGGCGGCCGGTCGCCCAGTGGCATGACGGCAGCAGCAGGGCGTGAGGATTGGTGGCACAAGAGGCCAAGACGACGTCGCCTTCGAAAGGCCGGGCGCTCCGCGGCGAGGGACCCCGATCATTCGACAAGCACCGGGCCGCCTCAAGACCTGGGTGGACCGAGCTGGAGGGGCGCGCACAGGACGTCCAGCTGATGGCCATGGAAGAGGTTTCTGCCCGTGACACCGGCTGGACGGGCACGCTCGTGATCACCGTAGCCCCTCGATCCCGCCGCGCCGCGTGGCTCCGGGATCGGCGCGGCCGTCCGACAAGGGCTCGCGGCCGATGAGTGTGGCGGCCTCGGAGGCCGACACCGGCACCTGTATGACCGAGGGGCTGAGCGGCAGCCAGCGCGCGGAGGCGGCTGATGGTCGAGTCGGCCGCCGCCAGCCGGGAAGGATCACCCCGGCCAGGTTGATCAAGGTGAAGCCCGTCCGGGTACGCGACCAGCAGGTCGAGGGTCGAGAGGTGGGTTGAAGCAGCCATCCGATCGATCTGTCCGCGGTGGTGCCACACATCGCGGGGCCGGTCAGCTGCGGCGGCTGCTTCCCCTGCACGACCTGTCTCGGGCGGCTGTGTCGGTACCGGGGCAGTTCTGGAACTCGGTCGTGGGGCTCTGGCCTGCTTCCGTCACGCGACCTCCGCAGGGGCCGGTCGGCCATCCCGCGCCGGGCCCCGCGGGTGCCGACCGCGTACACGGGCGGGCACGGCTGTGCGAAAGGGGTGCGGCGGCATACATCTCCGCTTCCGCCGGAGGAGGCGAAAACCGACACCCTGGCCCTTCCCACGACGCGCCGACGGTTTCCGGGCCCTGGTCACTCTCGCCCCCGCTCCGTCGAACCGGCCCAGTCCGCAGCTGACTTCATGCATGAGCGGGCCGACGGGGCGCGCACGACTCTTCTTTTTCCTGAAGTCCGTACAACCCGGAGAAGAGGATCCATCACGTCTGCACGCGGAGGACCGCGATCCAGCCGAAATGTAGGCACGTCCGTCCCGGTCTACGGCGCGACGCTTCCACGGGGTCGTCCGGAAGACCACGGGCGAGGGGACCGAGCTGCCGGTGCCCAGTCCGACCGCGCAACAGCCAGCTCTGGACAGAGGCAGCTGAGCCCAGACAGGCGCCGACATTGACATGACGCGCAGGAATCGGAACAAAAAAGGCAAATAGCTCGAACCATCCGGCATGTGTCGTCCGTGGAACTGATTGAGCGCGCCCACGCAGGATCAGGCTCCGGCCTACCGACCACCCCCGATTGCTTGCGGTCACCCCGTTCCGGTCTCCGCACATCGACAGAAGAGCCAGAAGACCATGTTCGTGACCGATTCCCCCAGCCCGACTTCACTGCTCGGCCGGCCCTGCCGCCGCCATGCACTGCTCACCCTGCCGGCGCAGGAGGCGCACGTCTCCGCCGCTCGTCACTTCGCAGCCGATTTGCTGGAGACCTGGAGTGTGCCCGCGGGTGAGCGGGACTCCGCCATTCTCATCGTTGACGAACTCGCCGCCAACGCTGCCCAGTACGGCCATGAGCGCATGACCCTGCTGCTCGCCCTCGATCACGAAACTCTGCACATCGTGGTCACCGACTCCGGCGCGGCCGTGGAGCGTCATCGCCCCGGCATCGCCTCCGACGAACACGGCCGTGGCACCGGCATCGTCCAGTTCCTCGCCCAGTCGACCGAGATTCGTCAGACACGCAGCGGCCGCGAAGTCCGCGCCTGCCTGAGGTGCTCGCCATGACCGGGCCGGACGCTCCGCAGGAGCTGCGACCCCCTGCCGGGGCCGGCGCCGCAGCACAGCGACGGACCACCGGGGGCGGCCGCGGCGAAGGGCCACCCGACACCCCCGCCGAGTGGTCCTTCGCGACCCACAAGCCGTGTCCCATCGACGGCTGCCCGGGCCCGGCCCAGGTGCCCATGCGGTCCGCGGCCCGCCCATCGGCACTCGATCGCGGCGGCCCCCACCACAACACGGTGCTGTGTCAACGCTGCGGCGCCGGCCCCTGCGTACCGGCGGAGGTGTGAGCGTGGACGTCACCCCGAACAGCGGCAAGGGCATCGACGCCCCGCCCCCGCACGAGGCATACGCATGCGCCAGATCTGCGCCGCGAGATGGACCCAGTGCTGGCCCCCGGAGCCGAACGCGCCTGGCTGCTACGCCGGAAGGCCCTCGTGGACCGGAGGGCCCTGGACTACCCCGGCCCCGTCGCAGCTGCCGCGGAACCCGCCGAGCAACTCGTCCTCCACGACCGCCGCCATCTCGACCTGGCTGCCGGCCCGCACCACCCCGACACCATCACGCTCGCGTGGCCGACCCAGATGAGCCACGCGGATGACCGCCAGTTGTCACAGCCCGCCACCAGCGACAAGGAGCTACAGAACATGGGTGGAAAGCAGAAGACACTCGCCATACTTGCCGGAGCCGCGCTGGCAGCCGGACTCGCCGGCCCGGCCTTCGGGTCCACCACCGCTCACTCGCCGGCCCTGCGCACCGCCGCGACGGGGGCAGGGATGTCGGTCGTGGAGTGGAACCGCGAGCTCGTCACCATCCTCAGCAATCCGAAGGCGCAGCCGTCCACCGTCCAACCCACGCGCAGCTTCGCGCTTCTGCAGGCTGCCGAGTACGACGCGGTGGTATCGATCACCCGTGCCGGCCCCGCCTACGTGTTCTCGGTGACGGCGCCAAGAGGTGCTCGTGCGGACGCCGCAGCGGACCAGGCAGCCCACGATGTGCTGGTCGCCCTTTACCCGGCCAAGCGCGCAGGCGTGGACCAGCGGCTGAGCAGCCAATTGTCCGCGATTCCGGGCGGCCCGGGCAAGCAGGCGGGTATTGGTGTGGGAGCTGAGGTCGCCCGCAGGCTGATCACCCTGCGGTCCAATGACGGATCCTCAGCCAAGCCGCAGCGGTTCCGCCCCGGCGACAAAGCCGGTGACTACCGGCCCACCCCTCCCAATTTCCCGACACCGGTGTTCACCGACTGGGGCTCGGTCAAGCCGTTCGTACTGGCCGACGGACGGCAGTTCCGCCCGGCACCGCCGCCGGCCGTGAGCAGCGCCGCGTACGCCACCGCCTTGAACGAGGTCAAGAGCCTGGGGAGCAAGACCAGCACCACCCGCACTTCCGATCAGACGGCAGCCGCGAAGTTCTGGGCGGCGGCGCCCGTCTGGAACGTCTGGAACCAGGTCGCGCAGGGCCTTGTCACCTCCCAGAACGCGAACCTGGAGAAGGCGGTGAAGGTCTTCGCCCGGCTCGACCTGTCCCTCGCCGACACCGCGATCGCGATGTATGACGCCAAGTACGCCTACCGCGTATGGCGGCCCGTGACGGCCATCCGGCTCGGCGGTACGCACTACAACCCGAGCATCGTCGGGGATCCCAGCTGGACCCCTCTGCTGCCGACCGCACCGGATCCGTCCTATCCCGGCGCTCACGGCGCTCTCAGCCAGGCTGCGGCAACGACGCTCGCCGGACTCTACGGGGCGGGGCATCATTTTGCGGTGACCTCGAAGGGCGTCACTCGAACCTTCACCGGCTTTCAGGACGCCGCCACCGAAGCGTGGCTCAGCCGGATCTGGTCCGGCCAGCACACCTCCCTTGACAACCACGCGGGCCAGCAACTCGGCACCCAGGTGGCCGACTTCGTGGCAGGTCGGCTCTGACCGCACCGCCACGCTACAACCACGCACATGGTAGGGCCGAGAAGCCAGTGGTCCCGGCGCATCGGGTACCACTGGCTCGGGCCACGATCAGAGGGCGGCCATCCTCCGCGCCGAGGGCCCGCAGTTGCTGGCCGGCAGGCCGGACGTCTGCCCGCAGGAAGTCCTAGCTTCCTGTCACCGCGACGCACTGACTGAATGACTGTCGCGGTCGGGCCCACCCGGTCGCCCAGGTCGCTGAGCGCGGGCTCGCCCATGTCACTGTCGGCGGACCCGCAGTCGGGGGCCTCGCTCGAGTCCCCGTGGGTACCTCAACACCTGTGGGTCTGCAGGAGGTTCGAACCGCCGATCGGATCGCCCGACCAGTCGGTCGGACGCCGTAATCGTCGTCTCGGTCGACTACCGGCTCGGCGCTTTCGGCTGTCTGCGCTCCCCGGGGATCCCCGAGGGCAACCTCGGCGTCTCCGACCAGTTGGCGGCGCTGCGGTGGGTGCGGGACGGCATCGCCTCGTTCGGCGGGGCACACCGGCCATGTCACCCTGGCCGGCCGGCCCGCGAGCGCCCACAGCGTGCAGTGCCTGTTGGGCATGCCCGGGACCGAGGGCCTGTTCCACGGTGCCATCGTGAACAGCACCTCGGCAGGGCTGAGCCTCGGCGAGGCCGACTGCGCCAAGCGCGCCGCCGAGCGTTTCCTCTCCCGGCTCGGCACGAATCCGCACGGTGCCCCGGTGTCGGACACCCTGGGCGCCCAGAGCGCCGTCGCCCGAGAGGCCGCCGGCAGGCTCCGGCTCAACTCCGTCCACCGTTCGTGCCGGTCGGGGGCGTCGGCCCGCTCCCGGACGGCGCGGCTTGGACCGACGTTCTCACCCGCCGGGAACCCGGCCTGGACGTCACCATCGGCATCACCATCGGCATCACCGAACGGGAGATGGCCGCCTTCAACGCCGTGAACCCGGTGCCGCGCCGGGTGCGCGAGGTCCCGTCCCGGGCTCCGCGCTCGCCGCCGACGGCGTGGAACACGCCGCGAGGGAGTTCGCCTTCGCCCGTCCCTCCCGTAAGCCGGCCGTCCATCTCAGTGAGGCGGGCGCCCGCGTATGGGCCTACCGGTTCGACGCCGCCGCCCCCGACTCCGTCTTCGGCGCCGCCCACTGCATCGAACTGCGCTTCCTCTTCGACACCGACGCCGACTGGGCCGACGCCCCCATGCTCGCCGGCGCCCGCCCGCAGGACATCGAGTCCCTCGGCCGCCGTGTGTGCACCGCCTGGCTCGGCTTCATCCGCACCGGCACCCCCACCACCGACACCCCCTGGCCGCAGCACACAGCGCACTCCTCCTCCACTTACCACTGGCAAGCTGAAGCCCCACGGTCACGGGACACGTGCCCGATGCACCGCCGACGTCTGCGGACGTGAAGCGAGGCTCGCAGCCGCACCGAGTGCCTGGTGCGCACACACGCCGCCCGGCCCCATGGCCGTCGCGCGAGAGCCGTATGCCGGACTGCTATGGGCGAGTTCCGGCGGGACGTCGAGCAGCCGCGCCAGGCGCCCGAGCGGGGCCGTCACGCTCGCCGGCCGGGTACCCGGAAGTCTGCGTCACCGTCAGGGCCGGGGCATTGGCACGCCGGACAGCGGGGGTGGCGCCTCCACCCCCCGGCGGCAGTACGGCGCGTACCAGTCGCCCGCGGACGTGATCAGCGAAGGCGAGCTCGCCGGCCTCCCAAGACCGCCTGGGCCACGGCCCCGGGCTGGACCATGATCAACGATCTGTCCGGCGTGGGTCCGTCGTCGCCATGGCATGAACCATCAGGATCATCAGTTACACGAGGAACAACCGACAGCATGTCGTTCCTCTCGGCTTGGAGGAGCTTTTCATGGCTGCAGAACTGGACGGATCCACCGCTCTTGTCACCGGCGCTACCGCCGGCATCGGCCGGGCCGTGGCCCTGCGCCTGGCAGCGTCGGGGGCCTCGGTCATCGTCCACGGGCGGGACGAGCAGCGGGGTGCGGAGACCGTCAAAGAGATCGCTGCCGCAGGCGGGAAGGCTCGGTTCGTTGCTGCGGATCTGAGTAGCTCTGAAGATGTCCTGCGTCTTGCCGCTGAAGCAGGCGAGGTGGACGTTCTGATCAACAACGCCGGTATCTATCGGTTCGCCAGTACGCCGGACACTACCGCCGAGATGTTCGACGCTCAGATGGCCGTCAACTCACGCGCGCCGATGCTCCTGGTCGGTGCTCTCGCTCCGGGAATGGCTGAGCGGGGGCGTGGCGTCATCGTGAATGTGAGTACAGCGGCGGCTACCACGCCGGTGCGGGAATCGGGCGCTTACGGGGCCTCCAAAGCTGCACTCGAACTTCTCACACGAGTATGGGCTGACGAGTTCGGCGCCCAGGGCGTCCGCGTGAACGCCGTGGCTCCGGGCCCTGTCCATACCCCCGGGACGGAGGAGATGGGAGGTGAAACCCTCCAGGTGATCGGGCGAACTACCGTACTGGGGCGGGTCGCAGACCCTGAAGAAATCGCGGAAGCGGTTCTGTTCCTTGTTTCGTCCCGCGCCAGCTACATCACCGGCGCGGTTCTCGAGGCACGCGGCGGACAGCTCGCGATCGGATGACTTTGGGCTGGGCCGCGATGGATATGCCAAACCCGACGCCCATGCCCACGATGTCTGCCTCGACCCGCAAAGAAGCTGTTTCTGATCCTGGCGTGAGCGGTTGACGCGGTGTAGTTACGGCAGCAGCAGGCGAGAGGATGACCGCTTCCCAAAGCATCCGGTGGCCGTGCCGGCCACTGTCGGTCTGCATTCATCGGCGTGCGGTCAGGGCCCGTCTGGGCGAGGCTGACGTGATGGTAGAGCTCTGTGTGATCGTGTACCTGCGGTCGGGTCGGCGCCGGTGATCCCCACACTCATCCCTTTCGCAGCGCCTCCGTTCCTGGTGCCCGATCGCAGCCTCATTCCGGCCCACCTGCGCGTTCTCGAACACCCTTGCCCGCTGGATCCGGCCCCGACGGAGTAGTCGGGCTGGCACCTGGCGCGTTCCGGAGCCTAAAAAGAGACAGAGGGCTCGAGGCGACGGAGGGAGAGGCCTGGGATGCGGATCGTCGTGGACCTCACCCGCTGCCAGGCCTATGCGCAGTGCGTGTTTCTCGCACCGGAGATGTTCGAGCTGCATGGCGAGGAAGCGCTGCTGTACCGCCAGGAAGTCCCGGACGAGCAGCTGGAGCGCGTGCGCCAGGCCGCTGCAGCGTGCCCGGTCCAGGCGATCCTCGTGGGTGAGGCGGTGACCGCCGGTGCCCGGGCCCGGTGACCTTCGGGAGGGCCCCATCGTCATCGTCGGCGCGTCGCTGGCCGGGTTGCGGGCCGCTGAGGCACTGCGCGAGAGGGGCTTCACCGGCTCCCTGACCGTGGTCGGGGACGAGCCCCACCCGCCCTACGACAGACCGCCGCTGTCCAAGCAGGTTTTGCTCGGTGTGTCGGCGGCGGACACTACCGGGCTGCCGATGCGCCGCGACCCGGACGCCGACTGGCGCCTCGGAGTGCGTGCCACGGGGCTCGACCCGGTCGGCCGTCAGGTCCTGCTGGCCGACGGCGAGTCCCTGCCCTACGACCGGCTGCTGATCGCCACCGGAACCCGGGCGCGCCCCTGGCCCCGACCGGAGCAGGCTGCCCTGGACGGAGTCTTCACCCTGCGAACGCGTGACGACGCCGGGTGCCTGGCCGAGCGGCTGGCCGCCGGGCCGCGCCGGGTGCTGGTCATCGGCGCTGGCTTCACCGGTTCGGAGATCGCCTCGGCCTGCCGGGAGCGGGGCATCGAGGTCACGGTTGCAGAACGTGGTACCGCACCGCTGGTGGGCGCCCTCGGCGGCACGCTGGCGAGGTTCGCGGCCGGCCTGCAGCGGGCCCACGGCGTGGACCTGCGCTGCGGAGTGACGGTCACCGCGCTGTGCGGGAACGACGGCGGGCGGTTCACCGGAGCCGATCTCTCCGACGGCAGCCACATCGACGCGGACGTGTGCGTCATCGCCATGGGTGCGGTCCGCAACGTCGAGTGGCTGGCGGATTCCGGGCTGGCGGCGGGCCCGCACGGGGTCGCCTGTGACGCGGGGTGCCGCGCCTTCGACATGTACGGGATCGTCACCGACGACGTGTTCGTGGCGGGTGACGTCTCCCGCTTCCCCCATCCGCTCTTCGACTACCAGATGCTCTCCTTGGAGCACTGGGGCAACGCGGTCGCGCAGGCCGAGGTGGCGGCCCACAACATGATCAGTTCCGGGCCGCCGCGGCGTCCCCACCTCGCGGTTCCGGTCTTCTGGTCGAGTCAGTTCGGGGTCAACATCAAGTCCGTGGGTGTCCCTACCTACTCCGACCAGGTGGTCATTGCCCAGGGCTCGCTCAGTGAACGCCGTCTGGTGGCGGTCTACGGTTACCGGGGCCGCATCACTGCCGCCGTCACCGTCAACATGGCCAAGTGGCTGGAGTACTACCAGGGCCTGATCGAGGCCGCCGCCCCGTTCCCGCCCGCGCCCGGCGCGGCCGACGGCCATCCGCTGGTGACCGAATTCGCGCTTCCCTCCGACGTGCCGGATCCAAGGGGGCTGTCCCACGGCCCCACCGTCGCGCTGACCGGTCACCTGCCGGACCGCCGGCTGACCGTGGTCCGGGCCGCCGGCTGACCCTTCCGTTCTTCCCTGTCACGAGGAGCCCGTCGATGGCTGTCGACACCCTGCTGGAGCGGATCACCGACTACGCCAACCGCCCCGACCCGTACCCGCTGTACGCGGAACTCCGCGAGGCGGGCGTGGCGCGGCAGACGGACGGCAGCTACCTGGTTGGCGGGTACTACGACATTGTCGCCCTGTTCCACAACCCACGGCTCAGCTCGGACCGCCGCAACCGCGCCGGCACGTACAGCGGCCTGCCTGCGGATGAGGAAGAGCCCCGCCCTTTCATCCGGCTCGATGACCCCGAACACCGCAGGCTGCGCAGTCTGGCCACACGGCCGTTCGGTCCCCCGCACAGTCCGGGCAGGATCGACGCGATGCGAGACGAGATCACCCGGATCACCGACGAACTGATCGAGTCGCTCCAGGGCCGTACGCGAGTCGACGTCGTCGACGACTTCGCCTATCCCCTGCCCGTCTCCGTCATCTGCCGACTCCTTGGTGTACCGCGCGAAGACGAGCCGACCTTCCGCGAGTGGTCCAACGCCATCATCGACTCCGGCGACATCCGGCCCGGTGAGGACCTCGGCACGAGCCAACGGGCCGGCAACCAGGCCCGGGCGCAGATGGGCCGCTACCTGGTGGACCTCGCCGAGCAGCGCCGCGGCCGCCCGGGTGACGACATGCTGTCCGCGTTCGTCAACGACCCGGACCCGAGCGGAGGGCTCACCCGCGAGGAACTGGCGGCCACCGCCGTGCTGCTGCTCGTCGCTGGACACGAGACCACGGTCAATCTGATCACCAACGGCGTCCTCACCCTGCTGCGCCACCCCGACCAGCTGGCGCGCCTGCGCCATGAACCCGACCTGCTTCCTGGCGCAGTGGAGGAACTGCTGCGCTACGAGCCCCCCGTCCACTTGCTGGAGCGTATTCCCCTCACCCACGTCGACGTCGCCGGCACGACCATCCCCAAGGGCGTACCCGTGCTACTCGTGTTGGCCTCGGGCAACCGTGACCCCAAGCGATTCCGCGATCCCGACCGGTTCGACCCCACCCGCCGGGACAACCAGCACCTCGGATTCGGCAGCGGCATCCACATCTGCTACGGCGCACCCCTCGCCCGGGTCGAAGCCCAGATCGCCCTGGGAGCACTCCTTCCCCATCTCACCACCGCAACTCTGGTCGAAGACCCTCCTCCCTACCGGAACAGCGCCGTGTTGCGGGGCCCCCGGCACCTTCCCATCGAGCTGGCCCCGTCGCCGTAGACGCGATGAACCGCCTCGCCCCAGGACGCGAAGTAGAGCAGCGCCGGTCGTTCGTTCGGTTGTTCCTCGGCCGGTTCGGAGGCACCGACGTGCCGCTGGGCAGGGCGCGGCGGAGCGAGCTCGCTGAGTGAGGTTCCGCTGTAACGAACGGCAAGCCGATCGACGTGTAACTGACCGTGTTGCTCAGACCGTGTCCTCCATGGCTATGGGCCGCTTTGAGATGAGAGAGCAGATGACCGCGAACGCCGGGGCGCACATGACGTCCACTTCCCCTCATCGGGAGCCGATCCGCGTCGGTGTCGTGGGTCTGAGCGCGAGCGGCGGGTGGGCGGCCGCTGCCCATGTGCCGGCACTGGCCGGGCTCGATGGATACGAGTTGCGGGCGCTGAGCGCCAGCAGCGCCGAATCCGCGCGTGCGGCCGGCGAGAAGTATGCGGTGCCGCTGGCCTACGGCAGCGCGGAGGAGCTGGCCCGCAGTGAGGAAGTCGATCTCGTGGTGGTGACGGTGAAGGTTCCGCATCACCTGGAGCTCATCCGTCCCGCGCTGGAAGCGGGAAAGATGGTGTTCAGCGAGTGGCCGCTCGGTGCCGACCTCGCGCAGGCCGAGGAGTTGGCCGGCCTCGCGCATCGCAGGAGTGTGCTCACGGCCGTCGGCCTGCAGGCCCGGTCGGCTCCGCCACTGCGGTATCTGCGGGACCTGGTCGCCGACGGCTACGTGGGGCGGGTGCTGTCGACCAGCATGCTCGGGTCGGGCTGGATCGGCGGCGCCACCTACGACGACAACTATGCGTACGTGCTGGACGTCACCAGCGGCGCCACGCTGCTGTCGATCCCCTTCGGGCACTCGGTCGACGCGCTGACCATGGTGCTCGGGGAGTTCCGTGAGGTGTCGGCTCTCATCGAAAACCTGCGCCCGGAGGTCACCCACGTCACGAGCGGGGCGGTCGCGGCCAAGACTGCAGAGGACCAGATCGCCGTCACCGGGGTGCTGGAGTCGGGGGCCGTAGCCGCAATGCACATCCGCGGTGGGACCTCACGCGCCACCGCGTTTTACTGGGAGATCAACGGCACGGACGGCGATCTCGTCGTCAAGGCCGACCAGGCTCAGTGGTGGTACGGGGGGCTGCGGCTCAGCGGAGCCCGGGGAGAGGACGGCACGTTGGCCGAGCTAGCGGTTCCCGCCCGCTATCAGCGGTCGCTGACGCAATGGACCGAGCGATCCACCGAGCCCGCCTGCAACGTCGCCCACGAGTACGCGCTTCTGCGCGACCAGATCACCGGGAACCTTGCGCCAGATGAGGAGGGCGTTCCCGACTTCCGGCACGCCGTCCGGCGACACCGCATGCTGGAGCGGATCCGAGAGGCGGCGCGCGCGGGCCGGAAGGTCACACTCGCAGAGCAAGGCTCGCAGGCTCCGAAGTGAGTCGGGTCGGGAGCTCGACCGTTTTGCCCCTCGAGAGAATGCCACGGTTCCGGTGGTGCCTACCCGGAACCTGTGATCGGCTCAGAGGCTGCCCGGGCGGACCAGGCCGGTTCTCTTCACACCGGTCAGGATGGGGGTGACCTCAAGGGTGGTGATGTGTTCGAGGGCGCCGATGGTCTCGCTCAGGAAGTGGTAGAGCGCGTCGAGGTCGGTTGCCGCGACGGCCACAAGGAGGTTGGCCGAGCCGGTGGTGGCGGAAGCGAAGCGGACCTGTGGGTGGCGGCTGAGCTGCTGGCCCGTTTCCTCCAGTCCGCCAGGTGCGACGGTGATCCACAGGAGTGCCTCGGTCCGGACGCCCAGCCGGGCCAGATCGACTTCGGTCGCGAGTCTGAGTACCTGGCCGTTGACCAGTGCCTCTACCCGGCGGCGAGCGGTCAGGGCGGTGGTGTTGGCGCGGCGGGCGAGGTCGGTGTAGGGGGCTCGGCCGTCCTCGATCAGTGCGGTGATCAGCTGGTGGTCGAGGGGCTGGAGGACGGGGCGGGTAGGTGCCGCGGACAGGTCGGGCCGCAGGCTGGTCAGTTCGGTCTGTGTCAGCAGGCCGCCGCTCCAGTCGAAGGCGGCCGGGAAGACCCGGAGCAGGACGTGCGAGGTCCAGGACTGGACCGCGGGGGTGGCGGGCAGGTCGCGCAGCAGCAGGTTGTTGCGGGCGTCCGGTCCGTCCAGGAACAGGATGGTGCAGATCTCGTCGCCGCCGCCGAGGACGTCGACCCAGATGGTGTCGGGGCGGCGGGCCAGGGTGGCGGCGATGGCGCTGATCCGGTTGGGCTTGCACCGGATGCGCAGGGCCAGCGGAATCAGCTCGGGGAAGTGCACGGGGTTGCGCACGGCCGTGGCCCGCAGCGTCCCGTCGCCGAACAGTGGTGCAGCCCGGCGTACGACAGTGCGCTCCGAGATGCCCAGGACCCGGCCGACCGTGCGCCACGAGGCGCGTGGTGCGGCCAGCATCGCGGCGGCGATCCGACTGTCCGTTTCATTCAACAGATGGCGCACTCTCTCCACAGACCGAGATCCTATGTCCTTTTTCCTCGATCCAGATGGTCATTTCTGGCTCAGATTCTCGCCTCGGCTTAGAAACGTCTCAGAGCAACCGAGACGAGAGAGCAGGTGAGCACGATGACCGGCATCGAGCACACGGTGGTGGACACCGACCGGGGCAAGGTCAGGGGAGTTGCGGAGGGCGAGGCGGTCTCCTTCCGGGGAATCCCTTACGCCGCGTCGCCGGTCGGCGAGCTGCGGTTCGCGCCGCCGCAGCCGCACCCGGGCTGGACGGACGTGCGGGACGCGGCCAAGGCCGGCCCCTCCGTTCCGCAGGCGGCCTCCCGGCTGGAGAAGGTGCAGGGGCAGCGCGTGCCGGACTGGAACGAGGACGGCAGCCTGACCGTCAACGTCTTCACTCCACGCCGGGCGCTGGCGGACGGTGCGGCCCGACCCGTCCTGCTCTGGTGGCACGGCGGCGGCTTCACCAGCGGCTCCGGCGGCTGGGACTGGTACGACGGCGGCCGCCTCGCCGCGCTGGGCGACATCGTGGTCGTTACCGCCAACTACCGGGTGGGACCGCTGGGTTATCTCTACCTGCCGCAGATCGGCGCAGCCAACCTCGGCCCCCAGGACCAGGCCGCCGTGCTGCGCTGGGTGCAGAACAACATCGCCTCCTTCGGCGGCGACCCGCGCACGGTCACCGTCGGCGGGCAGTCCGCCGGAGCGTACTCGGCCCTATCGCTCGCGCTCGACCCCGAGACGAACGGATCCATCACCCGGGTGCTGCTGCAGAGCGGCCCCTTCGGCCTGAACCCACAGGATCCGCACCAGGCCGCCGAGAACGCCGACGCCTACCTGCGCCTGCTGGACATCCCAGTCGGCACTGATGCCGCGAAGGCCCTGCGTGCCCTGCCGGCCGAGCAACTGCTGGACGCCTACGGCCGCCTCTCCGTCCAGCTCGCGGCTCCGGGTAACGCGGCTCCGCCGATGTACCCGGTCCTCGGTGCCCCCGGCATGCCCCGCACCCGGCAACAGGCGCTCAATGACGGCGCTTTGGAGGGCAAGACCCTGCTGATCGGCACCACCCGCGACGAAGCGACGGCCTTCTTCGCCTTCGACCCCCGCATCCAGAACCTCACCACCGAAACCGCCCTGGACGTCCTCACCGCCCAGGCCGGCCGACACACCGCCCTGGACGTCTACCAGCAGCACGCCGCCCGCCTCCCGCAGGCGACACCGGCGCAGATCTTCATCTCGGTGCAGACCGACGGCCTCTTCCGCGACGGCTCGCTGGAGATCGCCGACCATCACGCGGCCGGCGGCAACACCACCTACGTCTACCAGTTCGACTACGCCCCCGCCGAGGACCCGTACGCCCTGGGCGCCACCCACTGTGCCGAACTGCCCTTCCTCTTCAACACCTTCGACGCCTACCCCGGCAGCCCCGTCCTCGCCGGCGCCGGCGACGCCCAGCGCACCCTGAGCCTCGAATTCGCAACCGCCGTCGCCGAATTCGTCACCACTGGAACGACCAGCGACTGGCTGCCCTACGCGCCCGCGACCGCAGCCCGCATCCGCCACTTCGGCTGAGAGAGGAGACCGTCATGAAGCACATCTTCCGCACGCCGACCATGCCTCACTGGGCCGAGTTCCTCACCTTGCTGGTCACCATCTACTCCTCGGACCGGCTGTACTCCCTGACCATCGGCGACCGTTTCGCGAACTGGAACCAGTGGGTACGCCCATTCCCCTTCACCCTGGCCTCCATCGTGCTCCTCGTCTTCTTCGTGATGCCGGGCGCCGGAAGGCTCTGGAAGACCCTGTACGCCAAGGCCCTGCACACGGCCGCCGCCCACTGAACGCGGCCGATGGCCGGTGTCCCGCACCCGTGGGACGCCGGCCATCGCGTCTTCACAGCGGTGAGAACCCAGGCGGCTATGTGTGACGGGCGTCACATGTTGGGCTTCGTCGACTGGCGTTGGGGTGCGGTCAGCGGGTTCGCCTCGGGGCTGCTGCTCCTGCTCCAGGACCGCCGTCACGGGGTCGACCTCGACGCGCTGATCCTGGAGGCCAGCACCATCGTGTACTTCGTGTTGGTCGGCGCCGTCGCCGTCGCACGGCCGCACTCGTCCCTGTCGCACCACACCGACGTCCTCTCCTTCGCCTGGCTGGCCGCCACGGCCTGGGGGACGCTGGCGATCCGCCGCCCCTTCACGCTGGGCATCGCCAAACGCCAGACGCCGCGTGAGTTCTGGGACATGCCGGAGTTCCTCCGCGTCAACAACCACATCACCAGCGCGTGGGGCACCGGCTTCACGTTCATCGGCGTCAGCCTGGCCGTCGCGGGCGCGGCGGATGCCCCTGCCTGGGTGGGCATCGCCGCCCATGTCATCGGCCTCGTCGGCCCCGCCGTCTTCACGAAGGTCTATCCCGCCCGCGCCGAGGCGCGCCTGCAGGCCGCCCAGGCGCCGGTCACGGTCGTACCGCAGCAGTCGCCGTAGTCCACCGAAGGAGTGCGTACACATGAGCACTGAAGCAAGGAACGTCGTCCTGGTCCACGGCGGGTTCGTCGACGGTTCGGGCTGGAAGGGGGTCTACGACCTGCTGACCGCCGACGGCTACACCGTCACCGTCGTGCAGAACCCCACCCTCTCCCTCGACGGCGACGTCGCCGCCACCAAGCTGATCCTCGACGCCCAGGACGGCCCGACCGTGCTGGTCGGCGTCCTGAGCACGCCGGGCGAACGCTGCCACCCCTTCCCAGCCATGCGGCAGAACCGGGACAAGGGCATCACCCAGCATCTACGCCACGTCGTGGCCAGCCACTCCGTCACCATCTGGGAAATGGACGTCACCAACCCCGTCGGCGTCCCCGATCCCTGCCCGCCGACCCTCGCCTGGCTCATGATCCGCCGCAACAGACGAGTCCAGACACTCCGCGTGGTCTTCCCCCAGCTACAGCGATGAAGGGCCGGCGGATTCAGTAGCGAACGGCGCCAAGCACACCGAGTTGCGCACGCCCGTCGTGCGCAGGCGCGATCGGCGTACAGGGAGTGACGCGACGTACGGCGGTGCGTCCGCGCAGCCCCGGCCGGCCGCACCGCCTCAGGGATCACGGGACGATGCGAGCGGAGCGGCTGCGCTCCTGCGTCCGTCCCGATCGACGTTGGCGCATGATCCGCATATCGGGGTGCACACATGGCGTGTTTCCTGCGCGGTCGATCCAGATATGGCGGCGAATTACCGAACGGCTTCTACAACAGTCTCGTCAGCGACACCTTCGAAACGCTGCGAGCTGAGGGAGAAGACGATGTCTGATCACGGAGCCGACCTGCTGATCCGCGCCGGCGCGGTACACACCCTGGTGCCCGGCCAGGTCCCGCAGCGGGCCCTGGCGGTGCGCGGTGACCGGATCGCGGCCGTGTCCGCCGACCCGCACGGTCTCGACCACCTGGTCACCGAGAAGACCGAGGTCCGCGACCTGCCCGGCGCGACCGTGCTGCCTGCCTTCGACGACACCCACACCCACCTGATCTTCGCCGCGCTCGGCGCCCAGGACGTCCCCGTCCACCAGGCCCGCACCATCCCCGAGTTCCTCGACCTGATCCGGCAGCGGGCCGCGGTCACCCCCGAGGGCGAGTGGATCCGCACCACCACCAACTGGCAGGAACTCAACCTGGCCGAGCGCCGCATGCCCACCGCGGCTGAACTCGACACGGCGACCGAGCGGCACCCGGTCCTGGTCAAGCGCGGCGGCCACAACGACGTCGTCAACAGCTACGCGCTGCGCCTCGCGGGCATCACCGAGGACACCCCCGTACCGCCCGGGGGCACCATCGGCCGTGACGCCGACGGCAAGCTGGACGGCCGGCTGATCGACAACGCCCTGCACCTGGTGGAGCGCCTGGTCCCAGCCCCTGACCGGGCCGAGCGCATCGAAGGACTCCGCATCGCCACCCGCGACTACGCCGCCACCGGCATCGGTACCGTGCGGGACTGCGCGGTCACCCCCGAGGACTACCGGGTGCTCCAAGCCGCCCGCGAGGCGGGCGCGCTGCACATCAGGGTGCGCGCGTTGATCTCGGCGCTCGGCATGACCAGCGCGGCCCAGGTGGAGGACCTCCTCGACACCATGGAGGAGTGGCGCGACAACTCCGACCCATACCTGTCCGTGTGGGGCGTGAAGTTCGGCCTCGACGGCGGCCTGGAGGCCGGCGCCACCGAGGAGCCGTACGCCTGTGACCACTCCTTCTCCGGGATGCTGATCTGGGAGCCGGACGCGCTGGTCGAGGCGGTCGAGGCGGTGGTCCGGCGCGGCTGGCGGGTCGGCACGCACGCCTACGGCGACCGCGCGGTCCGCACCCTCCTCGACGTCTACGAACGCGTCCTGCAGCGCAACCCCGGCCTGCCCGCCGGCAGCCTGGTCATGGAGCACGGCGGCCTCGCCGGCCCCGAGCAGCGCGCCCGCGCCGTCGCCCTCGGCATCCCCGTCACCATCCAGCAGCCCCTGCTGCACGACACCGCCGAGGTCGAGGAGGGCTTCTGGGGCCCGGAACGCGTCGCCCGCCTCTTTCCGGCCCGCGGTTGGATCGACCTGGGTGCCCAGGTCAGCGCGGGTTCCGACTTCCCGGTCGGCCAGTTCGGCGCGATGCGCTCGGTGTGGGGCATGACCACAAGGCAGACGGTCATCGGAGTGAAGGGTCCCGAGCACGCGATCTCGTACGACGAGGCCCTCACCCTGCACACCACCCGGGCGGCCCACCTCACGGGCGAGTCCCATCTGCGCGGCACCTTGACCCCGGGCCGCTGGGCTGACTTCACGATCTGGGACCAAGAGCCCGCCCACTGCCCCGGCGATGCCCTGCGCGACCTGCACCCCACCCACACCTTCGTCGGCGGTCGCCTGGTCGCTCCCTCCGGAACCCGATAGGCGGGGGAGCATGTGCCGGCCCCCGAGCCCCTGGCTACCGCGGGCACAAGCGCCCGCGGTAGCCAACTGCCCGTGATGATCAGTCCACTTTGTGTCAGTGGCCATGTCCCGGCCGCGCGCGTGCCCGTTGGATGAACCCACCTGCTTCCGCCGGGCGCGAGACGCACAGAATCCGCCGCAGCCGCTACCGGGAGGCCCTCGATGACCACGCCGCGCACTCGCTCGTTCGCACAGGTCGACGTGTTCTCCACGATCCCCTACGGCGGCAATCCGGTCGCGGTGGTCCTGGACGGGACCGGCTTGAGCGATGAGGAGATGCAGCGCCTGGCGCGACCAGCTAGCCACGGCCAAGGAGGTCCTCGGCCTCGAACCCGACCTCTCCCTCATCCCGGACGCCATGGTCGGCGCGATCGGGGCCTATCCCGAGGGATCCGAGTACGACTTCGAGCTGCGCATCTTCGCCCCCGGAGCCGGTGTGCACGAGGACCCGGCGTGCGGCAGCATGAACGCCGCCGTCGGGCAGTGGCTCACCCTTCTGCGCGCCGACGACCTGACCGTCTTCCCGGTCACTGACCCGGCTGGCACCATCGTCAGCGTCGGCCGTCCCGGCCTGGTGGACACCGTTCTCGTCGCCAGCCGCGTGGTCAAACGCGACGGCGCGCTGGTGGACGTGGACCTCCCGGCGCTAAAGACCCGAATCCTTGAATCGCGCGACCGGATCGCCACGGCCGCCGGAATCCCGCTCGACGGCACATGGGATCCGCAGCCGGGATCGGAGTACCCCGGCTGTATCAGCGGTCGGCGCGGGTGACGAAGTCGCTGAGGCGGGCCCACATCGGCGGTGCGTTGGAGTACAGGGGAAGTGCGCGCAGTGGCTGAGCTCGGCGATGCGGCGCCGCCTTCGGCCAGTGTCGGGGGCACGATTGAGAGTTGTTCTGCTCCCCGTACATGAACATCTGCGACGCGCACAGTTCGAGGAAGCGGTCCAGCACCTTTCCGTGGTTGGAGAGCTCGACGACGGACTCGAAGAGCGGTCACGAGCCGCCGGGGCCAGGGGAGGCGACCTCACCGCACCTTCGTGGCGGCTCTCATCGCAGGCGCCGATGAACGTGGTGCCGAGACCAGCCGTCGACTGGTCGTTCAGCCGTCCTGACGGCCCCCCGGTGCCTGATGGTCGTGCTCGACCTCGCGCTGGAATTCGGCGACGCGAAGGAGGGCCTGCTTGAAAGTGGCGTACTCCTGTGTGCCCAGAGCGCTGGCGTGGCGTTCCTCGATCGTGCGCATGATGGAGGCGGCGGCCTCCATCTGGAGCAGGCCGCGTTCTGTGGGACAGATCAGTTTGGCCCGGCGGTCCGCGGGGTCGGGTTTGCGTTCGACGTAGCCCAGGCGTTCGAGGTCGTCGATGACGGTGCCGATGACCTGCTTGTGCTGTCCGGAGGCGCGGGCGAGCTCGCTGGCACGGATGCCGTCGGTGCGTAGATAGGCGAGGACGGCGCCGGTGCGGGGCGGGATGTCATCGAAGCCCTGCTCGGCGAGCGCGGAGAACAGCTCGCGCTGGACGGAGAGGAGGACCCGGGCGGCGAGCATGCCGAGGTCCGGTTCCGTGGTGTGGTGCCCGTCCAACGCCTCTCCTGTCCCGGCGCGTCCGCCGCTGTGCTGGGTCACCAGCGATTTTATTCACCTGCCTCAGGGCTCGGACGGCGTCACGCGAATCCCGCATGACCGACCGGCGCTTGCGCTGCGAAAGGCCGGGGCGTAGCGTCAAAGTAGTCACTGATATTGACTATCAACACTGATGACTAAATCCACTGCGGCCCTACCCGAAGGAGCGGAAGATGAGCGCGCATAGCAAGTTTCTGGAACCGATCACCCGGGAGAACGCCGCCGTGGTGCTCGTCGACCACCAGGTGGGCCTTCTGTCCGGCGTCCGGGACATCCCGCTCGGCGAACTGAAGCACAACGTGGTGGCCATGGCGCGGGCGGCGACTGTCCTGGGCATCCCGCTGGTCGTCACCACCACCGCTGCGGAGAGCATGTGGGGGCCGACCATCCCGGAGCTGGTCAAGGCACTGCCGGCCGGATACAAGATCATCGATCGCAGCACGGTCAACGCCTGGCACGACGATCGGGTCCGCGAGGCCATCGAGGCCACCGGTCGGCGGAAACTGATCTTCGCCGGGGTGTCTCTCGAGGTGTGCGCGGCGCTGCCCGCCATCTCCGCGACGGCCGCCGGGTACGACGCGTACGTTGCCGTGGACGCCTCCGGTACCTTCAGCCAGGCCAAGCGCGAGGCGGGACTGCTGCGCATGCAGCAGGCGGGGGTCATCGTCTCCGACTATGCCACCCTCATGGTCGAGGCCCTCGCGGACAACGCGGCCCCGGAGTCCGCTGCCGTCTACGGCGCCCTCGACATGCCCTTCGCCGTCCTGGTCGGCCAGATCTCCGCGGCCTACCGGGCCTAGAAGCTCGTTCCGGTCGCAAGTGCGGCTGCGCGATGCCGGTCAGGTTGCCTTGGGGACGAGGACCTCACGCCGGTCAGGCCCGTCGAGGCGGGCCGCGTAGGCGCTGTCGCCCAGCGCAGGTGAAGTAGAAACGTCCGAAGAAGGGTCGCTCGGGTCCATGCGTTGCGGTGGGCGTTCGTGCACTGGCCGATGGTGGGCTCCGTTGCTTGAGCGTCGGTGCGGGAGGACGGAGCCCTTGGTGTCAGCCACGTTGTGCCTTGGGGATTCAACTTGCGGACGCCCAGGAAGCTGGATGCGGCGCTACCGGCCCGGTTGCAATCCCCCTGTTCCGCAGGTCAGGCGTTGGGATCGAAGGGGATGCCCGAGGGCATGGAGTGTGCCAGCGCGTAGGCGAAGTCGCCGTTCTTGATCTTGAGGGTGGCTTCGCCGAAGTCGGCGCTCATCAGCTTGTCCCGGAAGTCGGCTGGGTAGCCGTTCCAGCCCACCAGGCGGGGGTAGAACCAGCCGCCGGTCACGTTCTCGGGAGGCTCGTCGTTGCTGTTGGCGAAGCGGAAGTCGTGGGTGGAGAGGCCGTCCTTGTGGTAGACGATCTTCGGGTGGGTGCCGTCGAAGCGGACTGAGGAGCGGGCGGCCACCTGGTAGCTGGTGTGCTGGGACACCGAGACGTACTGGACCTCGTTGTTGTTGATCCACACCACGACGTGCTCCCAGTCGTGGGTGTGCCCGATGGCGGCCGGGCCGTAGGTCGCCTGGTCCTTCTCGAAGTAGCTGGCGTACATGACGGCACACCAGCCGTTGTTGCACTTCTCACGTGAGTAGGTGTTGGCGTTGGCGAGTTGGGCGTAGTCGTGGCAGTGGCCGTTGACGTCGCCGCCGAGTTTCAGACCGGGGTTGATGGTGCCGTCGGCGCCGATGGCGGCGGTGGCATAGCAGCCGTCGCCATCGTAGTCATAGGCGGGGGAGAAGGTCTGTTCCAGGCCGTCGGCGTTCTCCGGCAGCAACTGCACGACGTTCGCGTGCGCGCTCGCCGGAACGGCCACGACGAGCGTCATCGCACCGAGCGCTGCGAGCAGGCCCTTGGCAAGGGACTTCACGTTGGGCATTACGGCTCCTTGTCGGGGCGGCCGGCGTCAGCAGTACAGGTTGCTGCCCGGTGAGACCCCGAGGATCTGTGTGAAGCGCTGGTAGGCGTCCACGCGGCTCTGCACCTGGGCCGGGTTCTTGCCGTCACATTCGAGGGAGCCGTTGATGCTGCGGATGGTCTGGCCGAATCCGGCGCTGTTGACCATGGCGTTGTGCGGGGTCATGCTGCCTGGTCCCGATTGGGTGTTCCAGTACCACAGGCCGGTCTTCCAGGCGACGGAGGCGTTGTTCTCCACCTGCCAGGGGTTGTTGAGCAGGTCGATGCCGAGCGCGTCACCCGCCGCCTTGTAGTTGAAGTTCCAGCTGAGCTGGAGCGGTCCGCGGCCGTAGTAGGCGGCCTGCCCGGCGGGGCAGCCGTATGGCTGGCTCCAGTCGCAGTAGGTGGGGTAGTTGGCGGTGTTCTGCTCGACGACATAGACCAGTCCGCCGGTCTCGTGGCTGACGTTGGCGAGGAAGGCGGCGGCCTCCTGCTTCCTGACCGCGTCGCTGCCGGTGTTCGCGAAGCCGGGGTAGGCGCTGAGGGCCGCGGTGAGTCCGCTGTAGGTGTAGAAGGAGTTCCGGTTCGGGAACATCTGGTTGAACTGCGCCTCGCTCACCACGAAGCCGGACGGAGTGCTGTCGCCGCCGCTCGCGGGTGCGTTCCACTTCTGGTTGGCGCCGCCGCTGCAGCTCCAGATCTGTGCACGGGTGCCGTTGGCGGAGTTGTTGTCGGTGACGTCCAGGCACTTGTTCGCCTGGGGGTTGACGATGTCGTGGGCGGCGGTGACGGTCCACTTCTGGTTCGCGCCGCCGGTACAGGACCACAGCTGCACCTTGGCGCCGTCGGCGGTCGAATTGCCGGTCACGTCGAGGCACTTGCCGAGGGCGCGGATGGTGCCGTCGCTGCCGACCGTCCACTGCTGGGCGTTCGTGCCGTTGCAGTCGTAGAGCTGGACGGGCGTGCCGTCGGCCGAGTTGGCCCCGGCGACGTCGAGGCACTTGCCGGCGAGCCCGGTGATGGTGCCGGTGTCGGCCTGGGCGGGGGCTGCGGTGAGCAGGCACGCGGAGAGACCCAGTGCGGCGGTGAGGGCGGCTGTGGAAAGGGATCGGGCCATGAGAGGGGGGTGGCCTTTCACATGGGGGGTGGCGGCCGACGCCTCACCTCATGAACGGAGGGAGGCGTCGTACAACGCGTGGCTGACCCGAGAACCTAAAGGGGGGCGACTGCTTTCGTCAAGTAGTGAAGTAAGCCTAGTGAAAAGGTAGTTGACAGGCAGACGGCCAAGAGCCGCGGTCGCGCCGACGGTGGCGCCGAGAGCGCGGAAGCCTCTGCGACTCGGGCGGTTGTCGGGCGATCTGGTGTGATCGGTGTGCTGGGTGGTCCCACCTTGCGCCCTCCGTCCGGGGAACGGGGCATGCGGGGGCGACGGATACGGGGCCGTCGGGTTCGGCGGGGTCGTGCGACCCGCCGGACCCGCCAGTCAGGGATCAGCATGCGTTCGGTGTCCGTGCCACCGGATCGGCTACCAGCCGACGGCGACCAGGAGCCATTGCGGATCGGCGTGGGAGATGAAGGAGGACTGGCCCGCCACGTCGTCGTAGGGGAAGCCGTAGGCGAGGTGGTTGATGGCGTTGTCGTGCCAGAACTTGGCGTAGTAGTTGGCTGGTGCCGCCGTGTAGAACTGGGCCGGGTCGGACTGCTCGGAGGCCGGCAGGGTGGCGACGTGGCGGTTGAGGGCGGCACACATGTCGGGGTTGCCCGCCAGCGAGGCGGCGCAGCCGAAGATGTCGGAGGTGGCCGCGTTCACGCCCACTGACTGGGCGTAGGCGGTGAAGTAGTTCGCGTTGGCGCCGCCCGCGCGGAAACTGGGGTCGCTGCCGGGCGCGATGATCCGGTACGGGGCCTGGGTCTGGGCCAGGACCTTGAACTGGTCCGGAACGGCGTCGGTGAAGCGTTGGAAGGTGGTGGCGCGGTCCTCGGCGAAGGTCTGCCGGTTCTCGCCGACCTCGACGTCGTAACCGTCCTTGCTGTGCAGGCGCATGGCCAGCTTGAGGCCGAAGGCGTCGACCCGGGTGGTGTTGCCGTTGAAGACATTGTTGCCGACGGTGAACTCGATGAAGTCGTAGTACGGGCTGTTGGGCGAACCGAGGTAGAAGTACATGCGGCCCGCGGAGTTGGCCGGCATGTCGAGGTAGGGCTGCTCGGCGATGGAGTGCACCTGCCCGTTGAAGCTCCAGTACACCTGGCTGTCGGGGTACTTGCCGTTGGTGCGGTTGAGGATCTTCACCTCGACGGCGTTGCTCGCCGGGGGGATGTCGCTGGTGCTGCCCCAGAAGTCGTCCGGCGGGGTGGTGCCGCCGGGGCCGTAGACCTGGAACTCCCACAGGGAGTAGCCGTACGGGGTGCCCCGCGCGGTGCCGTAGAGGCGGACGTAGCGGCCACTGCCGGAGATGGCGATGTCCTGCGTTCCGCCGGTGGCGGTGGTGGTGGAGTAGACGGTGGTCCAGGTGCTGGCGTCGGTGGAGGTCTGGATCTGGAAGGCGGTCGCGTAGGCGGCCTCCCAGTTCAGGGTGACACGGCTGAGCTGCTGGACGGATCCGAGGTCGACCCGCAGCCATTGCGGGTCGGAGAAGGCCGAGGACCAGCGGGTGCCTGTGTTGCCGTCGACCGCCGCGCTTGCGGGGAAGGAGCCGTTCTCGGTCGAGGAGGCGGTGGCGGGCCTGCCCTGGGACAGTAACTGGTCGGCGGCGCGCGCGGGCGTCGGTGCCAGGACTGCGAAGCAGGCGGCGATCAGGGCGACGACCAGGCCGAGGGCCGCGCGTGGGCGTGCGGCGGCGACAGGCGGTCTGCGGGTGGGTGCGCTGGCGGAACTCTGCATGTGGGGTCTCCTCAAGCCGGTCCGGCATGCGTGGGGATGGAGCAACAGCAGACATGAGAGCGCTCTCTCGGGTTGTAGTCCTACCGGTGTCAGCCGTCAACAACTGAAGCCGAAATCAGTCGGGTTTGCGGCCCTGTCGACGACACGGCACTGATCTCGCCTCCGGTGTCGCGTGTGGCGCGTCCGGCGCATTCGGCTTCCGACCGCCCGATCAGCCCCAAGTCGGGCTCTGCTTACATCCCTTGACGCATCCGCTATGGACCTGACCGCACCGTCACGCCGACTCGCGACCCACAAGTCAGGGCTCGGAGACGACCGGCGTCGCGTCTGTGAGTGCGCCGTGGGTGTGCTCGTCGAGCAAGCGGGTCAGCTCCGCCGCCCTCTCCTCAACCGGCTGGCGGACGTGGTCAGTCGAGAACGGCAGGTGACAGCGATACCGGAGTCGTCGAAGCCGACGACGGCCACGTCCTCGGGCACCCGGCGGCTGCGCCGGCGCAGCACTTGGCAGGCGCCGTGGGCCATGAGGTCGTTGGCTGCGAACACGCCGTCCGTGTCCGGGTGGCGGTCCAGCAGTCCGACATGGCCGCGATACCGCTGTCGAGGGTCAAGCCGCCCTCGGCGAGTGGGACGTACGGGCGGCCGGACGGGCGAGCGTGTCGCGGAACCCGGCCAGGTGTTCCCGGCTCGCCGCTACGTCCAAGGGGCCGCATGGCCGAGGCCCGCGTCGAGCAGGGCACCGAGGGTGCGGGCAGCGGCCGGGGTGTCCGCGAAGGACTCCGTCGCGCCTCGACGTACCCGTGCACGACGATCCTCGGTTCTGCGCCTCGCCCCAAGAGGGCCGATCCGACACTGCCCCTGATCGGCCCAGCCACGGGACGCGGCGGGACCACACCTCCCTGGGCGGCCCTCACCGCACCCGCCGATGACCAAGATAATTCACGCCTTATATTTTGATGTATTGACGGCCGGGCGGGCTGCCCCTAGCGTCCGATCGGCATCGCGCCCCACATCGCGACCGAGGAGACACGTGTGACCGACGTTCCTGCCGCCGTTCCTGCCGCGCGCGTCCGCGCACCCCGTCGGCGCAGACGCACGGCCGCCCTCACGACAGCCTTCGTGCTGCCGGCCGCCGCCGGTATCGCGCTGGCTACCGCCCCGAGTGCCGCCGCCGCGAGCATCCCCACCGCTCCCACCGCCGTCGTCAACGCAGGCAGCGGCAAGTGCGTCGACGCGAGCGGCGGTGCCACCGGGAACGGCACAGCCGTGCAGCAGTACGCCTGCAACGGCACCGGAGCGCAGTCCTGGCAGTTCACCCCGACCGACAGCGGCTACTACCGGATCGGCGTGGCCTCAGCGCCGGACCAGGTCTGGGACGAGACCGGCGTCTCCACCGCCGACGGCGCGCTGACCCAGCTGTGGCTCTACGGCGGCGGCGCCAACCAGCAGTGGCTGCCGGTCGCGGAGGCCTCCGGGACGTACCACTTCGTCAACCGCAACAGCGGCAAGTGCCTCGATGTGCCGTCCGCGTCCACCGCCGACAGCGTCCAGCTGCAGCAGTACACCTGCAACGGCACCGCCGCCCAGTCCTTCTCGCTGTCCGCCGGCATCACCCCGCCGGCCGGCACCCCGGACTTCGGCCCCAACGTCACGGTGTTCGACCCGTCGATGCCGACGTCCACCATCCAGTCGAAGATCAACCAGGTCTACAGCACCCAGCAGAACAACGAGTTCGGCACCCAGCGCAACGCCCTGCTGTTCACCCCCGGCACCTACAACGTCGACATACCCGTCGGCTACTACACCCAGGTCGCCGGACTCGGCCTGTCACCGGACCAGGTGTCCATCACCGGCGGAGGCGTGCACGTCGAGGGTCACACCAGCGACGGCAACGCCACCCAGAACTTCTGGCGCGATACCGAGAACATGTCGGTGAGCCCCAGCTCCGGCAGCACCATGTGGGCCGTCTCGCAGGCCGACCCGTTCCGGCGCATGGACGTGCACGGCAGCATGAAGCTGTGGGACGACACCCACGGCACCAGCACCAACTGGTCCAGCGGCGGCTACATCGGCGACTCGCGGGTCTCCGGCCAGATCAACTCCGGGACCCAGCAGCAGTTCCTCACCCAGGACACCGCCATGAACGGCGGCTGGACCGGGCACAACTGGAACATGGTCTTCACCGGCGACACCGGCGCCCCGGCGACCAGCTTCCCCAATCCGCAGTACACCACCGTCGCCCAGAGCCCGGTGATGCGCGAGAAGCCGTTCATCTACGTCGACAGCTCGGGCAACTGGCAGGTGTTCGTCCCCTCGGTGCGCACCAATGTCCAGGGCCCGGACTGGACGAACGGCAGCGCCCCGGGCACCTCGCTGCCGATCAGCCAGTTCTACATCGTCAAGCCCGGTGACACCGCCACGACGATCAACAACGCGCTCGCCGCCGGCAAGAACCTGATCGTCACCCCGGGCGTCTACCACCTGTCCGCCCCGCTCAACATCACCCGCCCCGACACCGTCGTCCTCGGCCTGGGCCTGGCCACCCTCGTCCCGGACAACGGCGTCACGGCGATCACGACCGCCGATGTCGACGGCATCGACATCGCCGGCCTGCTGATCAGCGCGAACACCACCAACTCCAACACCCTCATGCAGGTCGGCCCGACCGGCTCGACTGCCAGTCACACCGCCGACCCGATCGTGCTGCACGACGTGTTCTTCCGCATCGGCGGCGACATCGCCGGCAAGGCCACCCAGTCACTGGTGATCAACAGCAACGACGTCATCGGTGACGACCTCTGGCTGTGGCGGGCGGACCACACCAACGGCGTCGGCTGGACGACCAACCCGGCCGCCAACGGGCTGATGGTCAACGGCAACAACGTCACCATGTACGGCCTGGCGGTCGAGCACTACCAGAAGTACCAGACCACCTGGAACGGCAACGGCGGCCGCACGTACTTCTACCAGAGCGAGACCCCCTACGACGTGCCCGACCAGTCCGCCTGGACCACCAGCGGGGGCGACCTCGGCTACGCCTCCTACAAGGTCGCCAACTCGGTCACCTCACACGAGGCATGGGGTGTGGGTGTCTACGCCTACCTCCGCGACAACCCCTCCGTCGTCCTCGGCCATGCCATCGAGACACCCACCACGTCCACGGTGAAGTTCCACAGCATGGTCACCACGGTCCTGGGCGGCGACGGCACCATCAACCACATCATCGACAACACGGGCAATCAGGTAACCCCCAGCAGCAACGTGGCGTACCTGGTGAGCTATCCGTAAGTCCGGCAACGGACCCGACGGCACACAGGGTGCAACTTGTCCGTGCCCTCTGCGGGTGACGTGGGCCGGGCAGACCGGCCGGACAAGGAGACCCGTCCGGCGCCCGCGTCGAGGTGGCACGGGCGCCGGACACGCAGGGCGGCCACAGGCTCATTTGTTCCCCTGGGCCGGTTCACAGGCGGTCGCCCAGAAGCGCGTCAGCACCTCGGGGCAAGAACCAGAGCAACGCCCCTCGGTCGCCAGGGCCTACCGCATCCTCGCCGAAGGCGAAACGGTCGAGATCCCGACCTGACTCGGGGGCCGTGGCCGCGATGCACTTCCGCGGTGGGACGTCCCGCGCCACCGGTACCTGCCCCAAGATGAGTCTGGCGCACAGCAGGTGTCCACAGACGTGCGCCACCAGGTGTCGCAGACCTGCCACGGCGGAAAGCTGGAGGGCCGCGTCGGGTTTGTCCACATTCTGCGGTTGAAGGTAGACCCATAGCCCCGTGACCAAAGCGGGCGAAGCAGCTGCTGTACCACCGCTGACTCAGGGACCGAGGAGTGCTTCACGTCTGCGCGGGACCAGATCGCTTGCTGGTCGGGGCTGAATCCCATCCGATTCCAGTGGAAGATGATGTGCCTGGCCAGGATGCTGCGGAGACCGAGGCCTAGACGGTTCGTCTCCGCCGCATCAGCCGGAGCTCGGCCGCGAGATGACACGCATCCGACCAGGCAGGATCCGAGGGCGTGGCCGCTCCGTGGCGCCATCGTCGCGTAAAATCCGTCGAGTTCACTCGCGAATCCTTTGACCTTCTCTGCCTCGTGGTCCGAATCTCAAGAGTGCGACGACGGTACGGTGTCCGCCCTCGTTGAAGTCGGTCATTCGTTCGCGTGTCACGCATACGAATGATGTTGTGGGCGGAGCTGACCGTGCAGTGGTTGGCGTGCTGGTTGACTGTGCAGCTGCTGGGATCCGTGCCGTGACAGAAATGCCTCCGGCCCTTTGGAGAGCCGCCACGCGCTGCCGTTGTTCGCGAGAGAAGGGAAGTGCTCCGAACCTTGGCTGACTTGTGGCGCCGTTGCCGCGGAGGTCCGACCGGACGGCACTTTGCTGGCCCTGGGCGTTACGGAAAGGGGAGAGCAGCAGCGTGACACCCCGACGGCTGCCGCGAAGTCTCGAGCCGTTGGAAGGCGAGTCCCTGCCGGGCTTCCTGCTCCGCACGGCCTACCGCTTGGATCGCTCGCCCGTCCGAATCGCGGAGCTGTGCGGCCTGGACGTGCGGCAGCGTCGCCTCTCCTCCGCTTGCCTTCGAACCATCCGCGAGGAGACGCTGCGACAGTTCGCCTTCACCGCACGCCTGACCGAGCACGAAGCCGACGGTCTGACCTTGCGACGATTCACCCAGACCTATCCGCCACTGAGCAGGCTCCGCACGAGTACCAACAGGATCGGATCTGCCGCTTCGGTCAATTGGGCGATGACCCGCTCCAGCCGCTACTGTCCCGACTGCCTGAGGGGGGACACCAGGGCGGTCGAGCAATCCCTGGGCGGAGGGTGGCAGTTGCTCTGGCATCTTCCAGTCGTCTTTGCCTGCCTGCGCCACCGTCGCCTGCTGGAATACCTCTGCCCGGCATGCAACCTTCCGCTCAATGCGGCTGGCGGTGCAGCCGGTCACGGCCGTTCGACTCTGATCAAGAACGCCGGGCTGACCGGGCTACACCCTTTGGAATGTCGGAACACTGTTCCCCGTCACACCGGCGACCGGTCCGACAGCGCGGAGCGAGCCCGGAGCGTGCTGTGCAGAGCACGACTGGACGACTTCAACTCCCGCATCGGCACTGGCCTACCCGACGACGACTTGGATCAGCTCCTGAGCCTGCAACAGCGCGTCCTGGACTACCTCTCTCCGCAAGAGCGCGGGTGGGGCAGGGACGCCATGCCCGACAAGTCCTACTTCTCGGACCTGATCGCGATCACCCACCTCATGAAACTGACGTGGCCGCTGGGCGCGGAGTTCCTCCCTTCCTCTCACTTGGCAGCTCTCGTCCAGGCACACGCAGAACCCGTTATCGCGCAGCTCACGGCCGAACATCAGGGACGCGGAGTACGGAGCAACCGCGGTGCGAAGGTTGCCCCCAACGATTCCTTGATATGCGGTGCCCTACTCCTCGGAGCCGATGCGCTCCTGGGCGATCGCGAACTCGGCGCGCTCCGGGCCCGTGTTCAGCCACTTGCCAGCGAAGCGTACCGCCGCGCAAGAAGCTACGCCGGAGGCATCTGCAGGAGCGCCGACATTTCAGCGGCCCTCGCCCGTGCCACGGCCCGACGTATCCATGGGCTTCCCCTCCGCCGCAACCTGCGCACCGTCTCGACCCAGCATCGATACCGAGTGGAAGAGATCCCCTCTTTCCTGCCCCGGCCGTGGTTTGAACGGCACTTTGCCGCCTTCATCACGCTCTTGCCGAGCGGCGACGCAGCGATCGAACGTCACCTACGTCGGGCCGCATCCCTGCGACTGGCGGAGCTGGTGTCAGGCACAACCTGGGCCGAATGCGCGGCCGCGGTGGGCATGCAGCAGAAGCTTGCCGAGCGCACTCTCAAATACCTTGGACGCCACCTGGACGGACTCGGGCTCTGGCCGGCTTTCGAAGACGTCGTCGAACAGATTGCGAAACACCTGGATGCGACCGCGCCGCGCGTTGACTATGCCGATCGGCGCCGACGGCTGGCGTCTTGGCGCCTGCCTGTACACGACTGGCGCGCCATGTGTGACGGGCTTCCCAGGCTGGATCGGCTGAAGGAGAACGCAGACACGCGGATCGGTTCGGCCCTCATCTGGGCTGAGGCCACCCAAGGCGAGCGCATGCGCAGCCCGGTAGTGCTCGACCTTCGACAACGCGGCGAGGACACCCAGCCACTCGCCAGCAGGTTGGGCAGGCTCAGCGACGGGCTCAGAGGTCCAAGCCTGAGGCTGCGTCGCAGACTCCGGCTGTATGCAGAACACCTTGCGACTTCATGCGATCACAAGCTTGACCTGGCCGTCCCTGTGTTGCAGATCGTCCGTGACGAGACAGACTTGGCCTCCAACGCCAACCATGACAAAATTGCACAAGAGGGTCTCGAAGCGATGTCGTGGGCCGCGAGACCGGGCCGTGCGGTCCGTGAGTTGACGGACCCCGTCGAACAAATGGTGCCAGACACTTTGTGGAGCCTATTCCAACAAGTGGTTCCGACAACACCTGAACGCAAACCGGCTATCACGTCCCCACGCCATGGCGACCGGGAGAGCCTGGCTGCGATCGTGTTCACTGCGACCTCGGGCTGCGGCTGGACGCAACTCCCACTCGGGTTCGGACTCTCGGGTCAAACCGCATACCGACGGTTCATCGAATGGACCGAGGCGGGGGTGTGGGTCCGGCTGCGCCAGCTGCTCCCCGCCATCCCTGTTACTCAGGGCGAGTCGGACTGGCCCCGCCACGCCATCGATGCTGTCAGCGCCCGCGCCGACAAGAGGGAACACAGGCGGCACCGAATGGGCGTCACCTCAACAGGAGCGCAACAAAAGGGCTCATCGACGGACCTTGGGACGCACGCCAACCTGTTCGGCTGAGCCACGAAGAGGAGCAGGGCCGCCCGCGGCGCTACCTGGATGGTCACGAAGTCCTCATGGCTGTCTCCGTCGCAGCGGGACGGCTGGTCTGCCCTGGAGCGGGGACGAGCTGTCGGCCGCTGCCGAGGACGTCGCGACGGCGCCGATGCACGCTTCGCCAGCCCGCGACGGCGAGGGATCAGGACCGCCTCATAGGCGGCCGATGCGCCTGGAACCCCTCCTGACCTGCGGTGTACAAAAGTGCCAACTATCCTTCTGAAACTGGCAGGAAGGTCCGTGAGGCTAGTTGGCATCACTGCAGGTCAACATCGTGCGTTAGTGCCAACTAAGAATCCTGGTCACAGAGATGCGACCACGGATGTCAGTTGTCACAAACCGGGGATGGTTACGAACTGGCTTCCATCAGCACGAGCGCTCGATGGACTGCTCGGACCAGATCGTTCTGCGGTTCCAGCCATGGCGGCAGCCCCAGCGTCCGGCGAGTTGGGCGACTAGGAACAGGCGGCCCCGGCCTCCCTCGTCCGTGGTCCGGGGGCGGCGCATGCGAGGCTGGGTGCTGCTGGAGTCGGTGACCTCGCAGACCAGAACGTTGTGGCGGATCAGCCGCAGCTTCGCCGGTGCACGGCCGTGGCGAATCGCGTTGGTGACCAGTTCGCTCACGATGACTTCGGTGGTGAAGAGCAGGTCGTCCAGCCCCCACGTGGTGAGTTGGCGGGCCGTCCATTCGCCTTCGACACCCGGCTCCACCACTCGCCGGTCCTCTCCATCGTCAACCCCACGGCATGGGTGCTGCTGTGCGCGGCCCTCGGCAGTTACGTCCGGGTGCGCCGCGAGTACGCCGCCGCCCGCGCCGAGCACGCCGCCCGGGAGCGTGAGGAGGAGGCCCGGCACCGGGTGTTCCAGGAACGGATGCGCATTGCACGGGAGTTGCACGACGTGGTCGCCCATCACCTCACTCTCGCCGACGCCCAGGCCGCCACCGCCGCCCACCTCGCACGGACCCATCCCGGCCAGGCGCTCGACATGATCGGCATGCTGCCCCAGACCACCTCCGCCGCCCTGCGTGAACTCAAGGCCACCGTCGGCCTCCTGCGCCAGGACACCGACAGCGACACCGGCGACGGCCTGGCCCCCGCGCCAGGGCTGCGGGACCTGCCCGGCCTGGTCGACGCCTGCGCGACGGCGGGCCTGGCGGTGACCGTCACCGTCGACGGCAAGCCCCGTGGCCTGACCCCGGTGCTCGACCTGACGGCGTACCGGATCGTCCAGGAAGCCCTCACCAACGTCAGCAAGCACGCTGTCACCCCGACCGCCCGGGTCCGCCTCGCCTACACCCCCCACCACCTCACCGTGACCGTCACCAACGACACCGGCCCGCGCCGCCCGGCGACCTCCGGTGCCCTCAAGGGCGGTTTCGGTCTCGTCAGCATGCGTGAGCGGGCCACCGCGGTGGGCGGCACCTTCCACGCGGGCCACCGCCCGCGGGGCGGCTTCGAGGTCGACTGCACCCTCCCGCTCGACAGCGGCGAACACGGCCGCGAAGACAGTGCCGACGAAAGACCCACCGGTCCGACGTGATGCGTTCGTCTGCACCTGTCCGCCGACCGCGCGAGGAGGGCCGCGGAGAACAGCAGACCGCGCAGCCGCCTTCGAGGGCATGACCGGGCGGCGTTGCGGGAACGATCCGGGGATGACGTCGTGGCCGGGGCTGCCCTGTGGGAGGTAGCCGGAGACACCCAGCGGCTGTGGTCACACCTGCGGGCACGGGTGATCCCGGGCTCTTCACGCCGGACTCCGTGACCTGGCAGATGCACTGCGACCCCATGATGTGGGTCGCAGGCATCCGCGCGCTGTACCTGCAGGCCCTGCACCCGCGCGCGGTGCGGGGCGTGATCCAGAACTCCGACTTCCGCAAGGACGCGTGGGGCCGGCTCAGGCGCACCGCCGACTTCGTCGGCACGACGACCTACGGCACCACCGAGGCCGCCGAGCGGGCCGGCGCCCGGGTGCGCAAGATCCACAGCATGCTCACCGCGACCGACCCGGCGACCGCGGAGCGCTACGGCGTGGACGAACCCGCGCTGCTGCTGTGGGTGCACTGTGCCGAGATCGACTCCTACCTGCACGTCCTGCGCCGCTCCGGCTTCCCGCTCACCGACGCCCAGGCCGACCGCTACATAGCCGAACACCGGGTCAGCGCACGCCTGGTGGGCCTCGGCCCCGAGACCGTACCGGCGAGCCGCGCGGAGCTGGCCGCGTACTTCGAGAAGGTGCGCCCGGAGCTGGCCGCGGGACCCGAGGCACGCGTGGTGGACGACTTCCTGCTCCGCCCGCCGACGCATCCCCTCCTCGTACCGGCGCGCCACCTGCTGTGGCGGCGCGTGGCGCACCTGGCGTACGCCGCCCTGCCGCCGTACGCCCATGAGCTGTACGGCAGACCGGCCCCCGCACCCGCGGTCGTCACCCGCCGGCTGCGGGCCACGGGCCGGGTCCTGCGTGGTGTTCCCGCACACGTGCGCTGGCAACTGCCGCCCAAACACGTCCTGCGCGCGGTGGCGAGGCTCGGCCCGGGTGCGCGTCCAGCGCCGTACAAACTTGGACGATAGGCCGCCATACTGGACGAGCAGGGGGGTGTGTCGCGGATCGGGCCGGCGCGGTGCGGCCAGGGGCGGTCCGCGGCCGGCCTCCCGGGGGCGGGGCGGACGGCGACGGGGGCGGCGGATCGCGATGGGGGAGAACAGGCTCATTCAGGACCGGTACCGGCTGCTCGAGCTGCTCGGGCGGGGCGGGATGGGCGAGGTGTGGCGGGCCCGGGACGAGTCCCTGGGCCGGCAGGTCGCCGTCAAGTGCCTCAAGCCGCTCGGCCCTTACCACGACCCGGCGCTCGCCCGCGTCCAGCGGGAGCGGTTCCGCCGCGAGGCCCGGGTGGCCGCCGCGCTCTCGCACCGCGGGGTGACCGTCGTCCACGACTTCGGCGAGTGCGACGGGGTGCCGTACCTGGTGATGGAGCTGCTGGACGGCCGCGATCTGAGCCGGCTGCTCCAGGACGGCAAGGGGCATCCGCTGCCCGTGGACGACGTGGCGGACATCGCCGCCCAGGTCGCCGCGGCCCTCGCCTACACCCATCGACACGGCATAGTGCACCGCGACTTGAAACCGGCCAACATCGTGCGGCTGACCGACGGGACCGTGAAGATCTGCGACTTCGGCATCGCCCGCCTCGGCGACGACATCGGCTTCACCGCCCGGCTGACCGGCACCGGTGTCGCCCTCGGCACCCCGCACTACATGTCCCCGGAGCAGATCGTGGGCGGCGAGGTGGACCGGCGCAGCGACCTGTACTCGCTGGGCTGTGTCCTGTACGAAATCGCCACCGGGGAACCGCCGTTCGACCTCGAGGACGCGTGGGCCGTCCTCGTCGGCCATCGCGACACGCCGCCCCGCCCCCTGCGGGAGCTGCGCCCGGAGCTGCCCGGCCACCTCGAGGAGACCATCCTCGCCCTGCTGGCCAAGCGACCCGAGGAACGGCCGTACGACGCGGGGGAGCTGGCCCGTCGGATCCGGGCCGGGTGCGAAACGGCCGCAGCCGTCAAGGCCGTGGAACCGCGGGACGCGGTGCCCGGGACCCGGCTGCCGTCCTGGACCCGGGGCATGACCACCGGCCGCAAGGCACTCGGCGCCGGGCCGGGCACACTGCCGCCGGACCCCGGGGCGGCCCTGTCGGGCCGGTGGGCCGCGGCTTTGGAGGTGGTCGCGCCCCGAAAGGACGCGGCGCACCGCGCGAGCGGCTACGACGGGCCCGCGGGCGCCCGGCGACCGGGTACGGCCTTTCCCGAAAGGCGGCCCGCGCCGCCCGGCCCCGAGCATCCCGAGACCCTGGCCGGCCGCTACGAGGCCGCCTTCAGCCTGGTCCGCACCGGCCGCGTCGCCGAGGCGCTCGCCGCCTACACGGACATCGCCGAGACCAGGGCGCGGGTGCTCGGCACCGACCATCCGGACACACTCGCCGCCCGGCAGGAGACCGCCTACGCGCTCGGCCGGCTGGGCCGCCACTTCGAGGCCCACCAGGTGTACAGCGCGGTGCTGGCCGCCCGGGTGCGGGTCATGGGCCCGGACCATCCGGACACCCTGCGCTGCGGGCACAACCTCGCCTGCAGCCTGGGCCGGCTGGGCCGGCTCGACGACGCCTGCCGCACGGCCCGGGAGGTGGCCGACGCCCGGGCACGGGTGCTCGGCCCCGAGCATCCCGACACCCTGGTCTCCCACTGTGAAGTCGCATACGCCCAGGGCCAGTTGGGGTGCTGGGAGGACGCCCTGCGCCTGTACCGGTCGGTCGCCGAGGCCCGGGCGCGGGTGCTCGGCCCGGACCATCCGGACACCCTCGCCGCCCGCTACGAGATGGCGCTCAGCCTCGGCCGTCTCGGCCGCAGTGCGGACGCCCTGAGCCTGTACCGCGACCTGATCGAGGACCGCACCCGCGTCCTGGGCCCCGCCCACCCCGAGACCCTCCGGACCCGGCACGGCCTCGGGGTCAACCTCGGCCGGCTCGGCCGCTGGGAGGAGGCCCTGACCGAGGCCCGCGACATATGCCTGCTGCGCGAACACGCCCTCGGCCCCGCCCACCCCGACACGCTCGTCAGTCACCGTGAGGTCGCGGTCGCCCTCGGCTGGCTGGGCCGCTGGACGGATGCCCTCGCCGAGTACCGGCGGGTCGCCGCCGCCCGCGAGCGCGTCCTCGGCCCGGACCATCCCGACACCCTCGCCAGCCGCAACGACGAGGCCCACTGCCTGGAGCGGCTCGGCCGGGGCGCCGAGGCCGGCGAGCTGTACCGCAGGGTCGCGGTGGTCCGGCAGCGGTACGCGTCCGGGGGAGCCTGACCTCGGCCCGGGGCGCACCTCTGGCCGCCGTGGATCAGCACGTGTTACGAAGGACCATGGCTGCCAATGAGGGAACCCGCACCTACGACGCCGTCATCGTCGGCGGTGGACACAACGGCCTGGTCGCCGCCGCCTACCTGGCCCGGGCCGGCCGCTCCGTGCTGGTGCTGGAGCGGCTCGACCACACCGGCGGCGCCGCCGTCTCCACGCGCGCCTTCGCCGGCGTCGACGCCCGGCTGTCGCGCTACTCCTACCTGGTCAGCCTGCTGCCGCAGAAGATCGTGCGCGACCTCGGCCTCGACTTCCGGATCCGCGCCCGCACCATCTCCTCGTACACCCCCGCCGAACGCGACGGCCGGCCCACCGGACTCCTCGTCGGCGGCGGCGAGCAGCGCACCCGCGAGGCCTTCGCCCGGCTGACCGGCGGCGAGCGCGAGTACACGGCCTGGCAGCGCTTCTACGGCATGACCGCCCGAGTCGCCGAGCGGGTCTTCCCGACCCTCACCGAGCCCCTGCCCACCCGGGACGAACTGCGCAGCCGCATCGACGACGACACTGCCTGGCGCGCTTTGTTCGAGGAGCCGATCGGCGTCGCCGTCGAGCGGGACTTCGCCGACGACCTGGTGCGCGGCGTGGTCCTCACCGACGCCCTGATCGGCACCTTCGCCGACGCCCACGACCCCTCCCTGGTGCAGAACCGGTGCTTCCTCTACCACGTCATCGGCGGCGGCACCGGCGCCTGGGACGTGCCCGTCGGCGGCATGGGCGCCCTCACCGACGCACTCGCCGCCGCCGCCCGTTCGGCCGGCGCGGTCCTGCGCACCGGCCACGAGGCGGTGCGGATCGCCACCGACGGGGACCGCGCCGAGGTCACCTACCGCGCGGCCGACGGCGAGGGCGTCGCGGCCGCCCGGCACGTCCTGGTCAACGCCTCCCCGCAGGAACTGGCCTCGCTCACCGGGGACTTGGCTCCCGAACCGGCCGAGGGCGCCCAGCTCAAGGTCAACATGCTGCTCACCCGGCTGCCCAGGCTGCGCGACCCGGACGCCGACCCGCGCGAGGCCTTCGCCGGCACCTTCCACATCGCCGAGGGCTACCGGCAGCTCGCCACCGCCCACGCCCAGGCCGCCGCCGGCGAACTCCCCGCCGCGCCGCCGTCGGAGATCTACTGCCACTCCCTGACCGACCCCTCGATCCTCGGCCCCGGACTCGCCGAGCGCGGCTACCAGACGCTCACCCTGTTCGGCCTGCACACCCCCGCCAGGCTCTTCGACCGTGACAACGACGCCGTCCGCGACGAACTGCTGAAGTCCACCCTCGCCCAGCTCGACGCCCACCTCGCCGAGCCGCTCGCCGACTGCCTGGCCACCGACGCCGACGGCCGCCCCTGCATCGAGGCGAAGACCCCGCTCGACCTCGAACGGGACCTCGGACTGCCCGGCGGCAACATCTTCCACCGCGCCCTGTCCTGGCCGTACGCCCAGCAGGGCACGGGGCGCTGGGGTGTGGAGACGGCTCACGCGAACGTCCTGCTGTGCGGCGCGGGCGCCGTGCGCGGGGGAGGGGTGAGCGGGGTGCCGGGACACAACGCGGCGATGGCGGTGCTGGAGGCCACCGCGTAACAGGGCCGGCGGCAAAAGAATCTGACGGGACGTCAGAAAGGTCTTCCGTCGTCCGGTCCGCTGCGGCATCCTGCGCCCATGCAGACGGAGCTGAGCAAGAAACTGGGAGTCGAGCACGCCGTCTTCGGCTTCACGCCGTTCCCTGCCGTCGCCGCGGCCATCAGCCGGGCCGGCGGCTTCGGCGTGCTCGGCGCGGTCCGCTACACCGAACCCGACGACCTCGGGCGCGACCTCGACTGGATCCAGGCGCACGTCGGCGACCGCCCCTACGGGCTGGACGTGGTGATGCCCGCGAAGAAGGTGGAGGGCGTCTCCGAGGCGGACGTCGAGGCGATGATCCCCGAGGGGCACCGGCAGTTCGTGCGGGACACCCTTGCCAAGCACGGGGTGCCCGAGCTGGCCGAGGGCGAGGCCTCCGGGTGGCGCATCACCGGGTGGATGGAGCAGGTCGCCCGTACCCAGCTCGACGTCGCCTTCGACTATCCGATCAAGCTGCTCGCCAATGCCCTCGGCTCCCCGCCCGCCGATGTCGTCGCCCGCGCCCACGACCGGGGCGTCCTGGTCGCCGCGCTCGCCGGCAGCGCCCGGCACGCCCGCAAGCACCAGGAGGCGGGCATCGACGTCGTCGTCGCCCAGGGCTACGAGGCCGGCGGCCACACCGGTGAGATCGCCACGATGGTGCTCACCCCCGAGATCGTGGACGCCGTCGACCCGCTGCCCGTCCTGGCCGCGGGAGGCATCGGCAGCGGACAGCAGGTGGCCGCCGCCCTCACCCTCGGCGCCCAGGGTGTGTGGCTGGGCTCCATATGGCTGACCACCACAGAAGCCGACCTGCACGCGCCCGCACTGACCCGCAAGCTGCTCGCCGCCGGCTCCGGGGACACCGTCCGCTCCCGCGCACTGACGGGCAAACCCGCGCGTCAGCTCCGTACCGAATGGACCGACGCGTGGGACGACCCGGCCGGACCCGGCACCCTGCCCATGCCGCTGCAGGGCCTGCTGGTGGCCGAGGCGGTCTCCCGGATCCAGAAGTACGAGGTCGAACCGCTGCTCGGCACCCCCGTCGGCCAGATCGTCGGCCGGATGAGCAGTGAACGCAGCGTCCAGGCCGTCTTCGACGACCTCACCCGCGGCTTCGAGCGGGCCGTGGACCGCATCAACCGCATCGCCGGAAGGAGCGGCCGGTCGTGAACGCACCCGTCAGCACACCTCCCGCCGGTTTCTGGGCGCAGGCCGCCCAGCACCCCGGGAACACCGTCCTCATCGCCCCCGACGGAGAGGAGTGGACCGCCGGCCGGCTGCACGCCGCCGCCAACCGGCTCGTCCACGGGCTGCGCGCGGCCGGCCTCGAGCGCGGCGACTCCTTCGCCGTCGTCCTGCCCAACGGCGTCGAGTTCTTCACCGCCTACCTGGCCGCCACCCAGGCCGGCCTCTATCTGGTCCCGGTCAACCACCACCTCGTCGGCCCCGAGATCGCCTGGATCGTCGCCGACTCCGGCGCCAAGGTCCTCATCGCCCACGAGCGGTTCGGCGATGCCGCACGCGCCGCGGCCGACGAGGCCGGACTCCCGGACACCCACCGGTACGCGGTCGGCGAGGTGGCCGGTTTCCGGCCGTACGCCGGGCTCCTGGACGGGCAGCCGGAGTCGGCCCCCACCGGCCGCGAACTGGGCTGGGTCATGAACTACACGTCGGGTACGACGGGACGCCCGCGCGGCATCCGCCGCCCTCTGCCCGGCAGGACACCGGAGGAGGCCTACCTCGGCGGCTTCCTCGGCATCTTCGGCATCAAGCCGTTCGACGGCAACGTCCACCTGGTCTGCTCGCCGCTCTACCACACGGCCGTCCTGCAGTTCGCGGGCGCGTCCCTGCACATCGGCCACCGGCTGGTGCTGATGGACAAGTGGACCCCCGAGGAGATGCTCCGCCGCATCGACACCCACAGGTGCACGCACACCCACATGGTCCCGACCCAGTTCCATCGCCTGCTGGCCCTGCCCGAGGAGGTGCGGGCCCGCTATGACGTCTCCTCGATGCGGCACGCCATCCACGGCGCCGCCCCCTGCCCGGACCACGTCAAGCGGGCCATGATCGACTGGTGGGGGCACTGTGTGGAGGAGTACTACGCGGCCAGCGAGGGCGGTGGGGCCTTCGCCACCGCCGAGGACTGGCTGAAGAAGCCCGGCACGGTCGGCAAGGCCTGGCCCATCAGCGAACTCGCGGTCTTCGACGACGACGGCAACCGCCTCCCGCCCGGACAACTGGGCACCGTCTACATGAAGATGAGCACCGGCGGCTTCTCGTACCACAAGGACGAGGCCAAGACCCGCAAGAACCGCATCGGCGACTTCTTCACGGTCGGCGACCTGGGCGTGCTCGACGAGGACGGCTACCTCTTCCTCCGGGACCGCAAGATCGACATGATCATCTCCGGCGGGGTCAACATCTACCCGGCGGAGATCGAGTCCGTCCTGCTCTCGCATCCGGCCGTCGCCGACGCCGCCGCCTTCGGCATCCCGCACGACGACTGGGGCGAGGAGGTCAAGGCCGTCGTCGAACCGGCCCCCGGGCACGAACCCGGACCGGCCCTCGCCGCCGCCCTCCTCGGCCACTGCGCCGAGCGGCTCGCCGGCTACAAACGGCCCAAGAGCGTCGACTTCGTCGCCGAGCTGCCCCGCGACCCCAACGGCAAGCTCTACAAGCGGCGGCTGCGGGACCCGTACTGGCAGGGCCGCACACGTCCGGTCTGAGTCCGGTGCGGACCCGCCCCCTGGTGTTCCGGTGACCCGGCCGCGACGGCCGGTCGCCTCAGGCGGCAGCGTCATGTGCCTCCCAACATCACTGAGGGAAGCGGCGGTTGGGCCCGCCGGTTAGTGCTTCCCGCCCCGGTGCTTGACCTGCCCCGGTGACGGACCGAGGATCATGAGTCATGACGCAGGGACAGGGCAGCACGGTTGACGGGGTGCTGCGGCGCAGCGCCCGGCGCACCCCGGCGAGGGTCGCGGTCGAGTACGGCGAGCGCAGGTGGACGTACGAGGAACTCGACGACGCCGTCTCCCGCGCGGCTTCGGTGCTGCTCGCCGAGGGACTCGCGCCCGGCGACCGGGTCGCCGCCTACGGCCACAACTCCGACGCGTACCTGATCGCCTTCCTCGCCTGCGCCCGGGCGGGCCTGATCCATGTGCCGGTCAACCAGAACCTCACCGGCGACGACCTCGCCTACCTCGTCGCCCAGTCCGGCAGCACCCTGGCGCTCGCCGACCCGGACCTGACCGGTCGGCTCCCGGACGGAGTACGGGCGTTGCCGCTCAGGGACGCCGAAGGCTCCCTCCTTTGCCGCCTGCCGGACGCACCGCCGTACGACGGGCCGGAACCCCGCACCGAGGACCTGGTGCAACTGCTGTACACCTCCGGCACGACGGCCCTGCCCAAGGGCGCGATGATGACGCACCGGGCGCTCGTCCACGAGTACTTGAGCGCCATCACCGCGCTCGACCTGAGCGCCGGTGACCGCCCGGCGCACGCGCTGCCGCTGTACCACTCGGCGCAGATGCACGTGTTCCTGCTGCCGTACCTGGCGGTCGGCGCGACCAACCTCGTCCTGGACGCCCCCGACGGGGACCGCCTCCTCGACCTGATCGAAGCGGGCCGTGTGGACAGCCTGTTCGCGCCGCCCACCGTGTGGATCGCCCTCGCGGGCCGGCCCGACTTCGCCACCCGCGCCCTCGACGGCCTGCGCAAGGCCTACTACGGCGCCTCGATCATGCCCGTCCCGGTGCTGGAGCGCCTGCGTGGCCGCCTGCCGAAGCTCGCGTTCTACAACTGCTTCGGACAGAGCGAGATCGGCCCGCTGGCCATGGTGCTCGCCCCCGGCGAACACGAGGGCCGCCTGGACTCCTGCGGCCGGACCGTGCTCTTCGTGGACGCGCGGGTCGTGGACGACCGGGGAGAGGACGTGCCCGACGGCACGCCCGGTGAAATCGTCTACCGCTCACCGCAGTTGTGCGAGGGCTACTGGGACAAGCCCGAGGAGACCGCCGAGGCCTTCCGGGACGGCTGGTTCCGCTCCGGCGACCTCGCGGTGCGCGACGCCGACGGCTACTTCACGATCGTGGACCGTGTGAAGGACGTCATCAACTCCGGTGGGGTCCTCGTCGCCTCACGCCAGGTCGAGGACGCCCTCTACACCCACGAGGCCGTCGCCGAGACCGCCGTGATCGGCCTCCCCGACGACCACTGGATCGAGGCCATCACGGCAATCGTCGTCCTCCGCGGTGAGGTGACGGAGGATCAGCTGATCGCCCACGTGAAGGGGCAACTGACCCCCTTCAAGGCTCCCAAACGGATCCTGTTCGTCGACGAGCTGCCCCGCAACGCCAGCGGCAAGATCCTCAAACGCGAACTCCGCGACCGCTTCAGGCACTAGAGGTGCCCTGCGTCCTGCCCCGCGTCCCGCGGCCGCAGGTCCACGATCCGGCGGATCTTGCCCACCGACCGCTCCAGCGACTCGGGGTCCACGATCTCCACGTCCACCGAGACCCCGATGCCGTCCTTCACGGCCGCGACGATGGACCGGACCGCCGCCTCCCGCGTCTGCGTCGGCGCGTCCGCACGGGCCTCGGCGCGGACGGTGAGCCGGTCCAGACGGCCCTCCCGGGTCAGCCGGAGCTGGAAGTGGGGCGCCACACCGGGCGTGCGGAGCACGATCTCCTCGATCTGGGTCGGGAACAGATTCACTCCGCGCAGGATCACCATGTCGTCGCTGCGCCCGGTGACCTTCTCCATCCGCCGGAACACCCGGGCCGTGCCGGGCATCAGCCGGGTCAGGTCCCGGGTCCGGTACCGGACGACCGGCATGGCCTCCTTGGTCAGCGAGGTGAACACCAGCTCGCCCCGCTCGCCGTCCGGCAGCACCTCGCCCGTGACCGGGTCGACCACCTCCGGATAGAAGTGGTCCTCCCACACGGTCAGCCCGTCCTTGGTCTCCACGCACTCCTGCGCCACACCGGGACCGATCACCTCGGACAGGCCGTAGATGTCGACGGCGTCGATCGCGAACCGCTCCTCGATCTCGCGCCGCATCTGCTCGGTCCAGGGCTCCGCCCCGAAGACACCGACCCGCAGCGAAGTGGTGCGCGGGTCCACGCCCTGCCGCTCGAACTCGTCCAACAGCGTGAGCATGTAGGACGGGGTCACCATGATGACGGCCGGTTCCAGGTCCTGGATCAGCTGGACCTGCCGGGCCGTCATGCCGCCGGACGCGGGGACGACCGTACAGCCCAGGCGCTCGGCGCCGTAGTGGGCGCCCAGACCACCGGTGAACAGCCCGTAGCCGTAGGCCACGTGCACGACGTCGCCGGGCCGTGTGCCGGCCGCCCGCAGTGAGCGCGCCACCATGTCGGACCACATGGAGAGGTCGTTGTCCGTATAGCCGACCACCGTGGGGCGTCCCGTGGTGCCGCTGGAGGCGTGCAGCCGGCGGATCCGCTCCCGGGGAACGGCGAACATGCCGTACGGGTAGTTCTCCCTGAGGTCGGCCTTGGCCGTGAAGGGGAAGCGGGCGAGGTCCGCGAGAGAGCGGCAGTCCTCGGGGTGGACGCCGGCCTTGTCGAAGGATTCCCGGTAGAACGGCACGTGGTCGTAGGCGTGCCGCAGCGAGGCGCGCAGCCGCTCCAGCTGGAGCGCCCGCAGTTCCTCGGCCCCGAGCCGTTCGCCCGCATCGCGCAGGTCCGTCGCATCCGCCATCGAGACGTCTCCCTTGCAGGCCGTACATTCCGGACGACCGATCATTCGGTCGACTCGTTCGGGGTCAGTAATTCAGGCCGTTCGCCATCAGGCAAGAGGGGTGCACGAATTTTCCGTGCGGCGGTCCCGCCTCCGCGCCCGGGATGCGGCGCCCGTGCGTAAAAATGTTGCCTGCCGCCGGGGCGGGCCGACATGATCGCGGCCATGCCGACCTTCACCGCGACCGACGGAACCCGGCTCGCCTACCACCTGCGGGGCGCGGGCGAGCCCCTCGTGGTGCTGCCCGGCGGCCCCATGCGCGCCTCCGCCTACCTCCGGGACCTCGGCGGACTGACCGCGCACCGCCGGCTGGCCCTGCTCGACCTGCGGGGCACCGGCGCATCCGCGGTGCCGGCGGACCCGGCGACGTACCGCTGCGACCGGATGGTCGAGGACGTGGAGGTGTGGCGTGCGCACATGGGTCTGGAACACATGGATCTGCTCGCCCACTCGGCGGGGGCCGCCCTGGCCATGCTCTACGCGGCCCGGTACCCGCGGCGGATCCGGCGGCTGGTGCTGATCACCCCGAACCCGTCCGCGCTGGGCATGCGGACGACGCCCGAGGACCGGCTGGCCGCGGCCCCGCTGCGCGCGGACGAACCCTGGTTCGCCGAGGCCTTCCCCGCCTTCCGGGCCTGGCTCGCGGGCGAGGCGGACTTCGACGACGCCTTCGTGCCGTTCTTCTACGGCCGCTGGGACGCCGCCGCCCGGGCGCACGCGGACGCCGAGGTGGAGCAGACCAACGAGGAGGCGGAAGCGCGCTACTTCGGCGCGGGGGCCTTCACGCCCGGGGCGACCCGGGCCGCCCTCGCCGGCCTGACCGCACCCGTGCTCGTCCACGCGGGCGAACTCGACGGCGGCCCGCGTCCCGACCTCGCCCGCCGGGCCGCCGCGGCCTTCCCCGAGGCCGAGTTCGGCGTCCAGCCCGGTGCCGGTCACTTTCCCTGGCTGGACGATCCGGAGTGGTTCGCCGGCCGCGTCCTCGGCTTCCTCACCGGATCGGCGGGCGCCGCTCCGCCCTCGGCGGAGTAGGCGGCCCGGCCCCGGCCCGCCCCGTCACCGGCCGGGCTCGGACCCATAGGCCTTCAGGAAGCGGTCGCGGAAGCTGTCCATCGGCCAGACCGGGGCGTTCGCCGCGGGCTTCAGCCCCTCCGTCCAGCCCCAGCCGGAGATCCGGTCCAGCACGTCGGGGTCGTGCGCGACGATGCTGACCGGCACGTCCCTGCGGGGACTGTTCCCGGTGACCGTCGGCACCGGCTGGTGGTCGCCCAGGAAGACCAGGACCGTGTTCTTGCCGCCGTAGCGCTGCAGGAACCCGAGGAGGCTGTGCAGCGAGTACTCGATGGAGGCGCGGTACGCGGCGCGCACGCTCTCCGGATCCCTCCAGACCTCCTCCTGGGACTTGCCCTCACGCCTGATCTGCTGGAACACCGTGCCGTCGCCCAGCTTCGCCCAGTCGGTCATGCGCGGGACGGGCGCCCAGGGATAGTGGCTGGAGGTGAGGATGATCTCCGCCATCAGCGGGCCGCGGCCCCGCCGTGCGAACTCAGCACGCCGGAAGGTGTCCAGGGCGAACTGGTCCGGCACCTGCGACCAGCCGAAGTCCGGGCCGCGGTAGCCGAGGTGATGGCCGTCGTAGACGTGGTCCAGGCCGAAGAACCGGCCCTCCGGCCAGGCCACCAGCACACCCGGCACGACACCGGCGGTGCGCCAGGCACCCGTCCTGCGGAAGGAACCGGTGAGGGTGGCGCGGTCGCTGGAGGTGAGGCTGCGGAACCGCTGCTGGTTGCTGATCCACAGGCCGGACAGGAACGTCGAGTGGGCCAGCCAGCTGCCGCCGCCCGTCACCGGCGAGCGCAGCCAGCCGCTGCGCGCCGTGAACCCGGCCGCCCGGAGACCGGCCGTGCTCTCCTTGAGGACCGCGTCGATGCGCGGGGCCATCGCCGGATCCTCGATCGCCGAGCGGCCGTAGCTCTCGACGAAGGTGAACAGCACGTCCTTGCCGCGCAGGCCGGTGAGCAGCCGGCCGGGCGGGGTGTGGGCGAAGGCGTCGACGGCGGCCTGCTGCCGGAAGAGGCGGGCGTCGGCGAGGGAGACGCGGACCTGGTGGGCGCGGTCGCCGAGCAGGTCGGCGTCGAGCGCGGCGGCGAGGGGCTGGCCGCCGTGGTGCAGGCCGAGCACGACGGAGGTGATCCACGCGGTGCCCAGCACGAGGATGCCGCGGACCGACCGGGCGCTGTGGCGGACCAGCAGGGTGGTCAGGCGGACCGTGGCGCCCGTGGTCAGGACGAGGACCGCGACCCCGAGCAGCACGGCACCGGCGATGGCGGCCAGCTCACCGGCCCGGCCGGACGTCTCGCGCAGGTAGTCCGCCGCGTTGCCGAGCAGCCCCCAGTCCAGCACCAGGTCGAAGGGGCGGAACAGCACCGTGTAGAAGCCGATGTCGAGACATTTGAGGAGGGTGAGCAGCCCGACCAGCACACCGGCCGCCACCGCCCCGGCCCGCCGCGCCCGGGGCGGCAGCACGAGCAGTGCGACCGCGAGCAGGATGCCCTCGGCCGGCAGCCGGACGAACGCGGTGGGGGTGAGGTGGTCGGGCTGGTCCGGCAGCAGCAGCGCGCCCAGCAGGAGGGCGACGGCGAGGACAGTGGTGCCGATGGTCACCCCCCGCCCGATCCGGGTGTGCCGACGGCACCACGCGAACCGTGGACGAGGCGTGGGATGCGACACCGGGAGGTCCTTCCGTGCGGGGCCGGGTGCCGGTGCGGGAGGGACCCGGGCCGGCATCACTCGCACGACCGATCGTCACTTTTGGTAATCAATTGACGTCAATCGTGCGCACAGGGTAATCCTCCGGTGCGGTCGGGGCGCGGCGGGACACCCCGCGTCCACCGCCTGCGCCTCCTGCCTACGGCCGGTCCGCCGCCGCCGCCACCTCGTGGGCCCACCGGTAGTCGGCCTTGCCGCTCGGGGAGCGCCGGATGGACTCCGCGATCACCAGCTGACGGGGGATCTTGTACCCGGCCAGCCGGGTGCGGCAGTGGCTCTGGATGTCGGCGAGAGAGGGGTGCGCGGCTCCTTCGCGCAGTTGCACCACGGCCGCCACGTGGTTGCCCCACGTCGCGTCCGGCACCCCGGCGACCAGTGCGTCGTACACGTCCGGATGGGCTTTGAGAGCCTGCTCGACCTCCTCCGGGTAGACCTTCTCGCCCCCGGTGTTGATGCACTGCGAGCCCCGGCCGAGCACCGTGACCACGCCGTCCGCGTCGACGGTCGCCATGTCGCCGAGCAGCACCCAGCGCTGTCCGTCCCTGGCGAAGAAGGTCTCGGCCGTCTTCCTCGGGTCGTTGTAGTAGCCGAGCGGCACATGGCCGCACTGGGCGACCCGGCCGACCTCGCCCGCCGCGACCGGCTCGTGCGTCGCCGGATCCACCACCCGGGTACGGGAGTTGACCCGGATCCGGAAGCCGCGCTCGGGGCCGGAGTCCTCGGTGGCCGTGCCGTTGAAGCCGGACTCGGAGGAGCCGAAGTTGTTCAGCAGCATGGCGTTCGGGACCAGTTCACGGAACTGCCGGCGCACCGTCTCCGACATGATCGCGCCGGACGAGGAGACGCTGAACAGGGCCGAGCAGTCGGTGCCCTTCAGCGGTCCGCTCAGCGCGTCGATCAGCGGCCGGAGCATCGCGTCGCCGACCAGCGACATGCTGGTGACCTTCTCCCTCTCGATGGTCCGCAGCACCTCCTCGGGCACGAACTTGCGGTGCAGGACCACGCGTTGGCCGAAGTTGAAGCCGATGAACGCGGTCAGCGTCGAGGTGCCGTGCATCAGCGGGGGAGTGGGGAAGAAGGTGATCCCGGTGCCGCCGGCCGCGACCCGCTCGGCCAGTTCCTGCGGTGTCCGCACTGGCTCCCCGGTCGGCGCCCCGCCGCCCAGTCCCGCGAAGAACAGGTCCTCCTGGCGCCACATCACACCCTTGGGCATGCCGGTCGTGCCACCGGTGTAGATGATGAACTGGTCGTCCCCGGAGCGCGCGGGAAAGCCGCGTCGCGGCGACCCGGCGGCCTCCGCCCGGGTGAACGGCACCGCGCCCGGCACCCCGGACGCGTCCGCCCCCACGCACACCAGATGCCGCAGCCCCGGCACCCGCGGCAGCGCCCCCGCCACGCGGTCCGCGAACTCCGCGTCGAAGACCAGCGCGACCAGGTCGGCGTCCCGGTAGAGATACACCAACTCCTCTTCGACATAGCGGTAGTTGACGTTGACCGGGACGACGCGTGCCTTCAGGCAGGCCAGCACCGTCTGCAGGTACTCGACGCCGTTGTAGAGGTGCAGGCCCAGATGCTCCCCGGGGCGGATCCCGCTGTCGATCAGATGATGGGCGATGCGGTTGGCGGCCGCGTCCAGCTCCGCGTAGGTCAGCCGACGCTCCGCACCGGTGCCGGGATGATCGACGTACACGAGCGCCTCGCGGTCCGCGGCCACGTCGACGACCGACTCGAACAGATCAGCAAGGTTGTACTCCACCGCTCCTCCTGACCGTCGCTTCGCCGGTCATCAGAGCAAAGGGCGCCGCAACTGTGAAGGGTCCGCGCCAATAAATCTGACTGACTGTCAGAAAACCCTTGAAGTGCCTCCCCGCCTCCTGCAACCTGTTCTCGTTCTCACCGAGGGGAGACAAGCCCATGGGCGGGACGGAACACCTCACCGTGCGGCGCGAGGGCGCCACACTGGTGCTCACACTCAACCGGCCCGACGCCAGGAACGCGCTCTCGCTTCCGATGCTCGTCGGCCTGTACGACGGCTGGCTCGAGGCCGACGAGGACGACGGGATCCGCTCGATCGTGCTCACCGGCGCGGGCGGCTCCTTCTGCGCCGGAATGGACCTGAAGGCGCTCGCCGGCAACGGCATGCAGGGCGAGCACCACCGCGACCGGCTGAAGGCCGATCCGGACCTGCACTGGAAGGCCATGCTGCGTCACCACCGGCCCCGCAAACCGGTGATCGCCGCCGTCGAGGGGTACTGCGTCGCGGGCGGCACCGAGATCCTCCAGGGCACCGACATCCGGGTCGCCGGCCAGTCCGCGACCTTCGGTCTGTTCGAGGTCCGGCGCGGTCTGTTCCCGATCGGCGGGTCCACGGTCCGGCTCCAGCGCCAGATCCCGCGCACCCACGCCCTGGAGATGCTGCTCACCGGACGGCCGTACAGCGCCGAGGAGGCCGCCCGCATCGGCCTGATCGGCCATGTCGTCCCCGACGGCACCGCGCTGGACGAGGCCCTTCGGATCGCCGAGCAGATCAACGCCTGCGGTCCGCTCGCCGTCGAAGCCGTCAAGGCGTCGGTGTACGACACCGCCGAGATGCCGGAGAGCGACGGCCTCGCGGCCGAACTCACGCGCGGCTGGCCGGTCTTCGACACCGCCGACGCCAAGGAGGGCGCCCGCGCCTTCGCCGAGAAACGGCCCCCCGTCTACAAGCGCGCCTGACCGCCGAAGGAGTCCCCAAGGATGCCCGAAGTCCTGCAAGCACCCCTCGTCGTGGAGTTCCCCTTCACCCGCTCCCTGGGCCCCGTCCAGAGCGCCTTCCTCACCGGCCTGCGCGAACGCGTCGTGCTCGGCGTGCGGACCGGCGACGGACGCACCCTCGTGCCGCCCGTCGAATACGACCCCGTCACCGCCGAGGAGATCCGCGACCTGGTGGAGGTCGCCCCCACCGGGACCGTCACCACCTGGGCGTGGAACCACGAACCCCGCCGCGGCCAGCCGCTCGGCACCCCCTTCGCCTGGGTTCTGGTCCGGCTCGACGGCGCCGACACCGCCCTGCTGCACGCCCTCGACGCCCCCGGCCCCGTCGCCGTGCGCACCGGCATGCGGGTGCGGATCCGCTGGGCCGAGGAGCGCACCGGCGCCATCACCGACATCGCCTGCTTCGAGCCGTACGACGGAGAACCCGGACAACCGGGCGGCCACGCGGGCGAGTTCGAGGACCCGCTGACCGGGATCGTCGCCCCGGCCCGCCTCGACTACACCTACTCACCCGGCCGCGCCCAGTCCGCCTACATCCACGCCCTGTCCGAACAGCGGACCGTCGGCGAACGCTGCCCCTCCTGCCGCAAGGTGTACGTCCCGCCGAGGGGTGCGTGCCCCACATGCGGCGTGGCCACAGCGGAACAGGTCGAGGTAGGTCCCCGGGGCACAGTCACCACCTTCTGCATCGTCAACATCAAGGCGAGGAACCTCGACATCGAGGTGCCCTACGTCTACGCGCACATCGCCCTCGACGGCGCCGACCTCGCCCTGCACGCGCGGATCGGCGGCATCCCGTACGACCAGGTGCGCATGGGCCAGCGCGTGGAGCCCGTGTGGACCGAAGGCGCGCGATACCCCGACCACTACCGGCCCACCGGCGAACCCGACGCCGACTACGACACCTACAAGGAGCTGCTGTGACCCGGGAGATCGCGGTCGTCGCCTTCGCCCAGACCGACCACCGCCGCTCCACCGAGGAATCCTCCGAGGTGGAGATGCTCATGCCGGTGCTGCACGACGTGCTCCAGCAGACCGGCCTCAAGACCGCCGACATCGGCTTCACCTGCTCCGGCTCCAGCGACTACCTCGCCGGCCGCGCCTTCTCCTTCACCCTCGCCCTCGACGGCGTCGGCGCCTGGCCGCCGGTCTCCGAGTCCCATGTCGAGATGGACGGCGCCTGGGCCCTGTACGAGGCCTGGACCAAACTGCTCACCGGCGACGCCGACACCGCGCTCGTGTACTCCTACGGCAAGTCCTCACCCGGCTCCGTGCGCGACGTACTGACCCGGCAGCTCGACCCGTACTACGTCGCCCCCCTGTGGCCCGACTCCGTCGCCCTGGCCGCCCTCCAGGCACAGGCCCTGATGGACGCCGGCCACACCGACGAGCCCGCGCTCGCGGCCGTCGGCGCCCGCAGCCGGGCCGCCGCGGCCGCCAACCCGCACGCCCAGCTCAAGGGCCGCACCCCGCAAGGCGACTACATCGTACGGCCGTTGCGCACCGGCGACTGCCCGCCCGTCGGCGACGGCGCCGCCGCCGTGATCCTCGCGGCGGGGGAGCGGGCCCGTCAGCTGTGCGAGCGGCCCGCCTGGATCCGCGGCATCGACCACCGCATCGAGGCCCACGGGCTGGGCGTCCGCGACCTCACCGACTCACCGTCCACGCGGCTCGCCGCCGAGCACGCGGGCGTCTTCGAACGGCCCGTGGATACGGCCGAGTTGCACGCGCCGTTCAGCGCCCAGGAGGTGCTCCTGCGCAGGGTGCTCCGCCTCGGCGACGACGTGCGCGTCAACCCCTCCGGCGGAGCGCTCGCCGCCAACCCCGTCATGGCCGCCGGACTCATCCGCATCGGCGAGGCCGCCGCCCGCATCCACCGCGGCGCGTCCGACCGGGCCCTCGCCCACGCCACCTCCGGCCCCTGCCTCCAGCAGAACCTGGTCGCCGTACTCGAAGGGGATCCACGATGAGCAAGGAGCCCGTGGCCGTCGTAGGCATCGGCCAGACCAAGCACGTGGCCGCCCGCCGGGACGTGTCGATCGCCGGACTCGTCCGCGAGGCGGCCCGAAGGGCCCTGGAGGACGCCGAGTTGACCTGGGCCGACGTCGGCGCCGTGGTCATCGGCAAGGCGCCCGACTTCTTCGAGGGCGTGATGATGCCCGAGCTGTACCTCGCGGACGCGCTGGGTGCCGTCGGCAAGCCGATGCTCCGGGTGCACACCGCCGGATCCGTCGGCGGATCCACCGCCCTGGTCGCCGCCAACCTCGTCGCGGCCCGCGTCCACGGCACCGTCCTCACCCTCGCCTTCGAGAAGCAGTCCGAGTCGAACGCCATGTGGGGCCTGTCCCTGCCCATCCCCTTCCAGCAGCCGCTGCTCGCCGGGGCGGGCGGCTTCTTCGCCCCGCACGTGCGCGCGTACATGCGGCGCAGCGGCGCCCCGGACGCCATCGGCTCCCTCGTCGCCTACAAGGACCGGCGCAACGCCCTGAAGAACCCCTACGCCCATCTCCACGAGCACGACCTCACGCTGGAGAAGGTCCAGGCCTCGCCCATGCTGTGGGACCCCATCCGCTACTCCGAGACCTGCCCCTCCTCCGACGGCGCCTGCGCCATGGTCCTCACCGACCGCGCCGGAGCCGCCCGCGCGCCCCGCCCGCCCGCCTGGATGCTCGGCGGCGCGATGCGCAGCGAACCGACCCTGTTCGCGGGCAAGGACTTCGTCTCCCCGCAGGCCGGCAAGGACTGCGCCGCCGACGTCTACCGGCAGGCCGGCATCGCCGACCCGCGCCGGGACATCGACGCCGTCGAGATGTACGTGCCGTTCTCCTGGTACGAACCCATGTGGCTGGAGAACCTCGGCTTCGCCGAGGAGGGCGAGGGCTGGAAGCTCACCGAGTCCGGGGTGACCGAACTCGACGGGGACCTGCCCGTCAACATGTCGGGCGGTGTGCTGTCCGCCAACCCCATCGGCGCCTCCGGGATGATCCGCTTCGCCGAGGCCGCGCTCCAGGTCCGCGGTCAGGCCGGGGAGCACCAGGTGGACGGCGCCCGGAAGGTCCTCGGACACGCCTACGGCGGCGGCTCGCAGTTCTTCTCCATGTGGCTCGTGGGCGCCACGCCGCCCGGCGCCTGAGCGACTGGCCAAAGTCCTTCCCACGTGGCCTGTCGGCCGTAGGAAGCGGTCGCTAGGCTGAGCCGCGGACGACGAACCGGGAGGAGCACGGACGTGGCCGAGAGCACCATCCAGCAGCAGCCGCTCGCGGGCTGGGACAAGCCGGACCTCGACCTCAGCAACGCCGAATGGCAGTCCAGCAGCAGAGGTCTGGGCGATGTCCAGATCGCCTTTGTCGAGGGCTTCATCGCGATGCGCAACAGCGGCCGCCCGGAGAGCCCCTCCCTGATCTTCACGCCCGCCGAGTGGGGCGCCTTCGTCTCCGGCGCGCGGGAGGGGGAGTTCGACCTGACCTGAGCCGCGCCACCGACGGCACCGGTCCTCGGCGAGAGCCGGCCAGGAGCCGAACCGGGGGTGTTCCGGGCCGATTTCCGGACACGCGACCTGCAGCGCCCCACGGGGGCCGATGCCTGGGCCAGGCTGGCTCCAGCAAGGGGAAGGTCGCATTCCGGAGGTGAGAACGATGAGCACTGCACCGGTCATCGCAGCGGTCGACGGCTCGGACGACAGCCTGCGGGCGCTGGACTGGGCCGTCGCCGCCGCCCGGCGCCGCGCGGCAGTGCTGCGGGTGGTGCACGTACGGCAGTACGCCGCCTGGGGCCAGGCCGACGTGCTGGTCGCCGCGCCGCCCGAGGCGGAGGGCGACCCCGTCCTGGACGAGGTCCGCACCCGGCTGGCGGGCCGCGTCGAGGAGCCCGCCGTGGAGTACGTCGCCCTGGAAGGCGTACCGGGCGCCGTGCTGCCCGAACTCGGCACCGACGCCCAGCTGTTGGTCCTCGGCTCGCGCGGCCGCGGCGGCTTCGCCAGCCTGCTGCTCGGCTCCAACGGCCTCGCCGCCGCCCGGGACGCCGAGTGCCCGGTGGTCGTCGTGCCCCGGCCCGGCCGGGAGGTGCACGGCGACGGACCGGCCGAACCCGGGCCCCGGGTGGTCGTCGGCCTGCACGCCGACAGCCCCGACGACGCCACCCTCGGCTTCGCCTTCGCCGAGGCCGCCCTGCGCGAGGCCCGGCTGCAGGTGATCGCCGCCTACCCGTGGCCGGTGCAGACCTGGACCGCGCCCGGTCAGATTCTGCCGCCCGTGATCGACCAGGTCGCCGTGGAGAGCGAGACCCGTGCGCTCGCCGAGGGCTTCCTCGCCCCGCACCGGGGGCGGCACCCCGAGGTCCGCGTCGACACCGAGGCGCTGCCGGGTGACGCGGCCGGACACCTCGTCGCCGCCTCCCGGGACGCCGAACTGGTCGTCGTCGGCCGTCACCGCCGTCGCCTGCTCTCCCCGGCCCGCATGATGGGCTCGGTCGCTCAGGCCGTCCTGCTGCACGCGGCCAGCCCGATCGCGGTCGTACCACCGGAGTCCCCGCAGGAGTGAGCAAGCCCGGTGGCCCCTGCCGTCGGGGAGGTGTCCGCCGTGCGCCGGGCGGGGGTCCGCCGTTCCGCCGTCCCCTTGGCCGACGGCATTCCCGCACGCCCCGGCGCCCGCGCCGTGTCACCGGGTGCCCACAAGTCACCCCATGCGGCGCGGGCACGTACCATGGCCGCATGTCGTTCCTCCGCCGCCGCAGCGCCACTCCTGCCGGACCCGACTTCGACGTGCTGGCCATGGACCCGGGCGACTGGCCGGGCAACCTCGGCGCGGGCCTGCTGCCTGCCCCCGACGGCACCTGCCAGGGCGTCTTCCTGCGCTACGACCTCTTCGGCGGCCGCGGCCCCGCGATGATCATCGGCAATCTCCCCGAGGGCTCCCCGGCCCGCGAGGTCGAGGAGGGCGAGATCCCCTTCGAGGTGGGCCAGCTGCTGCTCGCGCTGGAGAACGACGAGGAGGTCACCGTCCTCGACACCGAGGACACCCCGGTCCTGCAGGGCGACAACCTCCTCATCGTGCGGCGGCTGAAGCTGTCCGAGTCCCGGATCTCCTGCGTCCAGTTCGACCGCAGCGACGGCATCCTCGTGACCATCGCCGCCTGGGACCGCCCCATCACCGACGACCTCTACGCCCTGCTGAAGCCGCTCCCGGCGGAGCTTTTCCAGCAGGGCTGAGGCCCGGGCCCGACTAGCCGGCCGAGCCCTGAAGCGTGACGTCGGCCGCGCGGACGAACCCGACCCGGTGGCCGTACTGGATCTCGTAGTACAGGTCCTTGCCCAGCACGACGCGGTGCGAGTCGGTGGTGAAGGTGACCGAGTAGTAGTACTCGCCCGGCACCTCGTCACCGACCACGTACTTCTGCCCGGCCGGGATCGTGTACGGCAGCGGCACCACCGACTGCGCGGGAACGCCCGCCGGGTAGGCCTCCTTCTCCGGATAGGCCCGGCCGTAGACCGGGATGCTCGCGAGGCCGTCCCTCGGAGTGATCACCAGCCCCTTGGCGGGCACCGCCACCGGCTCGTCGGACGGGTTGCGGAACCAGGCCTTCTGCCCCAGGTACCAGATCGCCGTCCAGTCGCCCCAGCGGTCCGCGACCGCGTACTGCTGGCCGGTGGCGACCCGCGAGGACAGATCGTTGACATCGATGGTCGGGTCCTTGCCCAGACCGACGTCCTTGATCAGAGGGGCGCTCGTGTCGTGGTCCGCGTACAGCCGCACCTCGCTGGAGCCGTGCGCGGTGCAGGGCGCGCCCGATGTGGTGCAGCCCGTGTACTCCGGCTGGTTCGACGCGTAGTCCGGCAGGATCGTCACCAGGCCGGAGCGCTTGCCCGCGGTGCGCTTGAAGGGGTGGCCCAGCAGCTGGAAGTAGTGCCGCCAGTCCCAGTACGGGCCCGGGTCCGTGTGCATGGCGGGGATGACGGACGTGGTCGGACCGGGAACGTTGTCATGGCCCAGGATGTGCTGGCGGTCCAGCGGGATGCCGTACGTGCGGCTCAGGTACTTCACCAGCCGCGCCGAGGACCGGTACATCGCCTCGGTGTACCAGGCGTCCGGGTTCGCCAGGAAGCCCTCGTGCTCGATGCCGATCGACGCGGCGTTGACGTACCAGTTGCCGGCATGCCAGGCCACGTCCTTCGCCTTGACGTGCTGGGCGATCAGACCATCCGTTGAGCGGATCGTGTAGTTCCAGGACACATAGGTCGGGTCCTGGATCAGATGCAGCACCCCGTCCCAGGTGCCCTCGGTGTCATGGATGACGATGTACCTGATGCGCTGCGACACCGGGCGGTCACCGAGGTCGTGGTTGCCGTAGTCGTTGTTGCCGAACTGGGCGTACGGCGCCCAGACCGCCTCGCAGGACACCGACCTCGGGCACTCGGTGCCGTCCGCGGACAGCGTGCGCAGGCCGGTCCGCTCCAGCTGGGCGGTGTCCGGGGCCAGTCCCGGCTCGGCGGCGAGGGCCACCAGCTGGCCGTCGTCCGTGGTGCGCTCCTCGCCCGTGTGCAGGACGTCGTACACGTCGTTCGCGTACGCCGCAGCGGTCGCCGTGTCGTCCGCCCCGGAGAAACGGGCCACCGCGCCGTACCAGTCGGCCGGGTCGGTGCTCAGCGGCTCGCCCAGCTCCTTCTGCGCGGCGGCGAGCAGGGCGGCGCCGCCGGTCACATTGGCCGCCGGGTCGGTGCGCAGCCTCCCGGCCGGCAGGCCCGTCAGCCGCGCCGCCCTCGCCAGCGTCTTCAGCCGGGCCGGCACGGCGGACTCGGCCGGCACGTCGATCCTCGGGTGCACGGCCGAGCGGGCGCCGTCGCCGCGGGCGTCCTCCGTGCCTTCGGCGTAGTGCTCCGTGGTGGCGATCGCGGTCCGGGCGTCGGTCAGGTGCATGGGGCCGTAGCCTCCGGTCACGCTGGGCGCGCCGCCGTGCCAGTCCCAGCGGGACTGGAGATAGGAGACGGCCAGCAGGACACTCTGCGGCACGTGGTACTCGTCCGAGGCCGTGGCGAACGCCTGTTGGAGCCGGCCGGCGGAGGAGTCGGTGGTGCTCTGCGCGGGAGCCGCGCCGAGCAGCGGCAGCAGCAGGGCCGCGGAGGCGAGCGGGACCGCCGCCCGCCGCAGTTGTCTGTTGCCGGGGACGGACGTGGAATCAGTGGCGGAACCTCGCAATGCGGCCTCCTGTGACGGGCGGGCGTGGCGGGGCATGCGGCGCCGAGCTGGGTCAGTGGTACCGGCTTGCCGACGATCCGTCAATGATGCCTTCGGGCCAGCGATTTCCCACGTCACGGAGGGAATTCGGCGAGTTTCGCGGTGGCGGTGCGCGGGCCTGCGGGGCGTCACCGGCCTACACCAGTGGCCGACGTGGCCTGAACGTGGTGCGGACGCACGAAGGTCCGCGATGCGCCGCCGCTCTGGCGCATCGCGGACCTTCGTGCCCCGGCAGGCAACGTTTGCCCGGAGCGATCGTTGCCTGCCCGGGCACTAGCCCCGTCAGCGAGTGCCGACCGCCGCCCGGACGGCCTTGCGGGCCATCTGACAGTCGTCGTGCAGCCGCCTGAGCAGCAGCCGCTGTTCCTCGCCGGACGGTGCCGCACCGGGGTGGGCCGCACCCGGTGCCGTCGGAGCCGTGTCCTGCATCGAACGCTGCACGGCCGTCTCGTACGTCCGGATCTCCCGGGTCAGCAGCAGCATCAGGTTCACCAGGAAGGCGTCCCGGGAGGCCGGGCCCGCCGACTGGGCGATCTGGCTGATCTGACGCCGGGCCACCGGCGCGTCCCCGAGGACCAGCCACAGCGTCGCCAGGTCGTACCCCGGCAGATACCAGCCCGCGTGCTCCCAGTCCACCAGCACTGGACCGGCCGGTGACAGAAGGATGTTCGAGAGCAGGGCGTCGCCGTGGCAGAACTGGAGCATGCCGTGCCGGCCCACCTCGTGGGCGATCCCGTGCAGCAGCTTCTGCAGGTCGCCGAGGTCCCGGTCGGTGAGCAGACCCAGCTCGTGGTACCGGGCGATCCGGGCGCCGTAGTCCAGCGGCATGTCGAACGTGCCCGCGGGAGGCCGCCAGGCGTTCACCCGGCAGATCGCCCCCAGCGCGGCCCGGATGTCCGGGCGGGGCGGCGCCTCCCCCGGATGCCGCAGCAGCGCCGCCACGCGGCCCGGCATCCGCTCGATCACCAGGGTGCAGTTGTCCGGATCCGCCGCGATCAGCCGGGGCACGCGGACCGGGGGCCGGTGCCGGACGAACGAGCGGTATGCGGCTATTTCATGGCGGATCCGCTCGGCCCAGGCAGGCGAGTGGTCCAGCAGACACTTGGCCACGGCCGTACTGCGCCCTGTCGTCCCGACGAGGAGGACGGACCGCCCGCTGCGCCGCAGCACCTGCACCGGAGCGAACTCCGGACAGATCCGGTGCACCGAAGCGATCGCGGAGCGCAGCTGCGCCCCCTGGGGACCGGACAAGTCGAGTCTCCCGCTGAGCGGTGGGGTACCGGGCTGGCCCGGTACCCGCCGGAGCCGGCCCGCGACCGGCACGGGTCCGCCCGGACGCGCCACCGGGTCGAGGTACGGCCCGCCGCCCGCCGGGCGGGAGCGCAGCGGCCGGGGCGGGGCGGACACGGAGGACGATGCTGCGTACATGGGAGATACAGATCCCTTCGTGTGCCTGCAGTGCCTGCCTGTGCAAGTCCTTGCGCGCAACCCGGCCCGGCCGCCCGAGGGCACCCTGGGGAATGCCCCTGTCATATCGACACGCATCTCGACTCTCATCGACTTGGGGAGACCGGGTCGGGGTGGCGCGTTCCTACCTGACACCCGATGGGCAGTGGCACACCATCTGGCGCACCCTGGCGAACCGTGGCGAATAGTCGCTCGGCAACCTCCACGGGGCTACTGTCAACTCAGCCGAGTACCTGGGGGCTTGACGTGAGCGGACAATCCAACACCCGCCTGGCGGACCTGTTCGGCCTGGCCGGCTGGTCCAAGGGCGAACTCGCGAGGCTGGTCAACAAGCAGGCGGCGGCCATGGGCCACCCCCAGCTGTCGACCGACACCTCCCGGGTGCGGCGGTGGATCGACACGGGAGAGATCCCGCGCGATCCGGTGCCGCGGGTGCTGGCGGCCCTGTTCACCGAGCGTCTCGGCCGTGTCGTGACCATCGAGGACCTCGGTCTGGTACGGCACGGGCGTAGCGGGAAACGGCAGGGCGACGGGATCGAGGAACATCCCGACGGCGTGCCGTGGGCGCCCGAACGGACCGCCGCGGTCCTCACCGAATTCACGGGAATGGACCTCATGCTCAACCGACGCGGCTTGGTGGGCGCGGGTGCCGCGCTCGCCGCGGGATCCACACTCAGCAGCGCCATGCACGACTGGCTGCACACCGACCCGGCCCTGAAGGCCGACGCCCCCGTCCTCGACGACCCCCTGCACGCCGACCCCGCTGGGTTCGACCGTTACGAGGCCGCCCCCATCGGGTCGCAGGAGATCGAGGAACTGGAGCGCTCGGTCGAGGTGTTCCGCGCCTGGGACGCGGCCCGCGGAGGCGGGCTTCAGCGCAAGGCGGTCGTGGGCCAGCTCAACGAGGTGGGCGGCATGCTCGCCTACCACCATCCACCCCATCTCCAGCGGCGCCTGTGGGGCGTCGCCGCCAACCTCGCCGTCCTCGCGGGCTGGATGTCGCACGACGTCGGCCTGGAGCCCACGGCGCAGAAGTACTTCGTCATCGCCGCCCACGCGGCCCGTGAGGGCGGCGACCGGCCCCGTGCGGGAGAGGCCCTGTCCCGGGCGGCCCGGCAGATGGTGCACCTGGGCCGGCCCGACGACGCGCTGGACCTGATGAAGCTCGCCCAGTCCGGCTCCGGCGACAGCCTCCAGCCGCGCACGAAGGCGATGTTCCACACCATCGAGGCCTGGGCGCAGGCGTCGATGGGCAAGGGCCAGGCGATGCGCCGCACCCTGGGCCAGGCGGAGGACATGTTCGTCGCCGACCGGGGCGACGGGGAGCCGCTGGACTGGATGCAGACCTTCAAGGACGAGGACCTGTACGGCATGCAGGCCCTTGCCTATCGCACGCTGGCGGAGTACGACCCGGGCGCGGCCGCGCACGCCCAGTACTACGCGGAGAAGGCGCTCGCCCTGCGCGTCGACGGGCGGGAGCGGTCGAAGATCTTCGACCACCTGTCCATGGCATCGGCCTGCTTCATCGCCGACGACCCGGAACAGGCCGACCGCTTCGCCCGGCTGGCCCTGATGTCCATGGGCTCGAACTCCTCCCGGCGCACCTGGGACCGGCTGCGCCAGATGTACCAGCTCACCGCCCAGTACGCCGAGTACCCGAAGATCCACGAACTGCGGGAGGAGATCAGGAACGCCCTGCCCAAGCCGAGGTCCAAGGGCAGCAGCGCACAGGCGTGAGCGCTCAGCCACAGGGGGCTGAGCACTCAATTCCCCGGGCGGTGCCCCGAGTTCACGTGGCGGCCTTGTTCACGTGGTGACCTTGGCGTTCACGTGGTGATCCAGGCGTTCACGTGGTGACCCTGGCGACGAGCACGCACGCGTCGTCCTCGCGTCCGGCTCCGCCGAACTCCTCGACCAGCGTCCGTACACAGTCCTGCGCGGTGCGCGCCGCGCCGAACCGTGGGGCGAGGCCGAGCAGCCGGTCCACGGCCGCCGTCGTGATGTGCCCCGGCACCAGCCCGTCGGTGTGCAGCAGCAGGAGGTCGCCCGGCTGAAGGGTCTCCTCTGCCTGCCCGTAGACGGCCCCACAGGTCGCGCCGAGCAGTACGCCGTCCGGCGCGTTCAGCATGCGCCCCGTCCCGTCGCGGAACAGCAGCGGGGCGGGGTGTCCTGCCTGTGCCCAGACCAGGGTGCGGGTCGCGGGCCGGTAGCGGCAGCAGACGGCGCTGCCCAGGGCGGGCTGCACGGTGGCGTCCAGTAACTGGTTGAGCATGCCGAGGAGTTCACCGGGCCGGCTGCCGGCCATGGCCATGCCGCGTACGGCACCGAGCAGCATCGCCATGCCCGAGGCGACGGCCACCCCGTGCCCGGTGAGGTCGCCGACGCTCAGCAGCGTCTCGCCGTCGGGCAGGTCGAGCGCGTCGTACCAGTCGCCGCCGATGAGGGTGCTCGCCGCCGCGGGGAGGTGGTGGGCGGCGAGGTCGAGGGGCCGCGATCCCTGGTGCGGCATGCGCAGGGACCCGAGCCAGGGCGGCAGCACGGCCTGCTGCACCTCGGCCGCGATCCGGTGCTCGGTCTGCTCCTGCCGGCGCCGGCGCTGCAACGAGTCATGGGTCTCGCGCACCGTCCGCTGGCTGCGGCGCAGTTCGCTGACGTCGCGCAGCACCGCCCACATCGAAGCCGTGCCGCCGTCCGCGCCGAGGACGGGCTCGCCCATCATGTGCACGGTCCGCACGGAGCCCTCGGACCGCAGGATGCGGAACTCGCCGTCGATCGGCTTGCCGTCGACCAGGCAGCCCGTCACCATCGCGGTCAGTGCCGTCCGGTCCTCCTCCAGGACCAGCGACGGCAGTTCGTCCAGGGTGAGGGCGGGGCCGGCCGGGTCGCGGCCGAGGATCTGGTACAGCTCGCCGGACCAGGTCGCCTCGTCCGTCAGCAGGTTCCACTCGGCGCTGCCGACCCGGCTGAGCAGCGAGCCGCGCGGAACGGCGGCCGGCGCGGTGCGGACGGGGAGCGCGGTGGCGGGTCCGTCCGGGTCGGACGGCGGCGCCGGGGCCGGGCCGTCCCGGAGCTGCGCCAGGTGGGCGTCCAGGTCGTCGAGTTGGTGCAGCGCGAGGTCGCAGAGGGCGCGCTGCCAGCGTTCCTCCGGGTCCGTGCCGTCGCTGCGGGTGTCCCGCCGTACGGCGTCCACGTCGCCCTTGAGCCGCCGCGTCTGCGTGATCAGCGCCTCGACCGAGCCGCGTCCGGGCGGCTGGGCGGCTGGGCGGCCCGCGGAGACTGGGGACGGCATGACGCACTCCGATGGGGGACGATACGGCCAGCAGGACGGGGGACCGTTACGACTGTGGCACAGCCCGCGACGCCCTGTAAGGGATTTGGCAACACACGATACGGTGGTGCTTCCGGCATATGCCAGAGTCTTCCCGGAGTGATCCGGGCGTATGGACCACGTACGCGCCGGGTGGCTCAAGTCGTAGGAATCCTACGAGAGTTGTCCCGTGCGGGCGATCTTCGCGTAGCGCTCATTCATGCGTTCGAGGCTCCTGTGTTCCCCTGCGTCACCTCCGGCCTGTACCCGTCGAACTCTGACCGGATTTGGCAGCATGTGAAACGCCTCCACGGACTCCATATAAGCATGGACATCACTGTCGAACAGCCCGTGCTCGCCCGGCTCGTCACCGCGGAGGACCAGGAGATCCCCGTGTCGGCCACGCTGCGCTACACCGCGGACGACCCGCTCGCCGTCTTCGTGGACTTCCCCGCCGAGTCCGCCCTGGAGGGCGAGGAGGTCACCTGGACCTTCGCGCGTTCCCTGCTCGACCAGGGACTGCGCGCCCCGGCCGGTCACGGGGACGTGCAGATCTGGCCGTACGGCCGCACCCGGACGGTGGTGGAGTTCCACTCGCCCCACGGCCTGGCCCTGCTGCAGTTCCACGCCCTTGCGCTGCGCCGGTTCCTGTTGCGCACCTACGACGTCGTGGCTCCCGGACAGGAGGATGTGGCAAGGGTGGTGGAACGCGGGCTCAGCGCTCTGTTCGGCGGGGTGTGAGCGGTACCGGGTGACTTTGACTCTTGTTCATCTTCGCCTCATCGCACGGGTATGGACCTTGACGATCACCCCGTGCACCCTGTCGCGCGGCGTGCCGCAAGGGCACTCCAGTGACGAGGACGGGGCGAATGACACCGATCAGCCGAAGAGGCTTCGTGGGACTGGGCGCATCGGTCGCGGCCGGTGTGGCTCTGGGCGCCGGCACCACCCGTACGGCGGCCGCGGCCGCCACGGCGACCGGCACGATCAAGGACGTGAAGCACGTGGTGATCCTCATGCAGGAGAACCGCAGCTTCGACCACTACTTCGGCCGTCTGAAGGGTGTGCGCGGCTTCGACGACCGCAGCGGTATCACCCTCGGCGGCGGCTACCCGGTCTTCAACCAGCCGAACGGGCTGGGCCGCCAGTACCCGTGGAAGCTCAGCGCGACCCCCTCCGCCGGCGGCACGGACGGCGAGACGCTGGCCCAGTGCAACGGCGACCTGCCCCACTCCTGGTCCTCGCAGCACTCCGCCTGGAACAAGGGCCGGATGGACAACTGGGTCGCGGGCGTCGGCAACGTCCGCTCGCTCGGCTATCTGGACCGCTCCGACATCCCCTTCCACTACGCGCTCGCGGACAACTACACCATCTGCGACGCCTACTTCTGCTCCACGCTCAGCGCCACCGGCCCCAACCGCACCTACCTGTGGAGCGGCAAGGTCGACTCCTCCAGCTCCGACGGGGGCGACGAGTCGGGGCTGACCTGGCAGACCTACGCCGAGGCGCTCCAGGCCGCCGGGATGTCCTGGAAGGTCTACCAGAACGCGGCCGACAACTACGGGGACAACGGCTGCGCCTACTTCAAGAACTTCGCGAACGCCAGGGCCGGTGACCCGCTCCACGACCGGGGCATGTCCTCGGTGCCGAGCGTGACCGGCTCGACCCCGGACGACATCGCCGCCGCCCTCAAGGCGGACGTCCTCGCGGGCACCCTCCCGCAGGTCTCCTGGATCGTGCCCAACCAAGCCTTCTCCGAGCACCCCTACGCCCCGCCCGGCGACGGCGCGCACTTCGTCAACCTCGTCTACCAGGCCCTCGCCGCCGACCAGGACGTCTTCGACTCGACCGTCCTGTTCCTCAACTACGACGAGAACGACGGGTACTTCGACCACGTCCCGCCCCCGTCGCCGCCCGCCGGCACGGCCGGGGAGTTCCTCAACGGGGTGCCGTTCGGCTTTGGCTTCCGCGTCCCGATGCTCGTCATCTCGCCCTGGACGCGCGGCGGTTGGGTGTCGTCCGAGGTCTTCGAGCACACCTCGGTGCTGCGCTTCCTGGAGACCTGGACGGCCGCCCTCGGCACACCCGTCAAGTGCGCCAACATCAGCGACTGGCGGCGCGCGGTGAGCGGCGACCTGACCGGGGTCTTCGACTTCGCCAACCCGGTGTACGGCGCGGTCTCCCTGCCCGCGACCGGCGTCATCGGCATCAACACCTGCGGCCCACTGCCCAATCCGGTGCCGACGGACAACGCCCTGCCCGCCCAGGAGTCCGGCACCCGGCCCGCCCGCGCGCTGCCGTACCAGCCGGGCGGCGCCCTGGACCACCTGGAGTTCGACGCGGCCGGCAAGATCCTCGCCTGGTTCACCATGACCAACCAGGGCGCCCAGGCCTTGCGCGCGGCCCACTTCTCCATCCACCCGAACGCCTACCGCGACACCACGCCGTTCCAGTACACGGTCGCCCCGGGCGGCACCGCCTCGGACTTCTTCAACATCGGCACGGGCTTCGGCGGCGGCAAGTACGACCTGAGCATGATCGGCCCCAACCGCTTCCTGCGCCGCTTCCAGGGCGACGCGACCAAGGCGGGCAAGTCGGCGGAGGTGAGCACCCGTTACGCGGTCGAGCCGGGCACGGGCAAGCTGGCGATCTACTTCAGGATGACCAACTCGGGCTCCTCGCCGGTGACGTTCACGATCACCTCGAACCACTACCGGGGCGACGGTCCGTGGACCTACACCGTCGCCGCGGGCGCCTCGGCCGAGGACTACTTCAACGCCGTCGCGTACCAGAACGGCTGGTACGACTTCACGGTGACCGTCGACTCGGACGCGACCTGGTCGCGCCGGTTCACCGGGCACCTGGAGACGGGCGCGGCCAGCGTCAGCGGCTGACCCCGGCGCGGGGGTCGTACAGGTCCGGGCGCGCGGCGAGTTCGACGGCCACCCGGCCGCCGGTCTCCAGCGCCCGGACCCCCGCCTCGGCGACGACGGAGGCCGCGTAGCCGTCCCAGACGCTCGGGCCGGTGACCTCGCCGCGCCGGGTGGCGTCGACCCAGCTCTGCACCTCGCGGTCGTAGGCGGCGGCGAAACGCACGAGGTAGTCCTGCGCCACCTCCTCGCGGGCGCCGCCGCCGCTGGTGACCACCATGGTGTGCTCGTCGCCGATCCGGGCGCTGCCCCTCTCGCACACCGCCTCGCAGCGCACCTGGTAGCCGAAACCGCAGTTCACGAAGACCTCCACGTCGACCAGTGCGCCCCGCTCGGTCTCGAACAGCACGAACTGCGGGTCGAGCAGGCCGGCCGGGGCGCCCGAGGAGGGCGTGGGCCGCAGCACGGTCACCGCCGTCAGCTCCTGCCCGAGCAGCCAGCGGGCCGCGTCGATCTCGTGCGAGACCGAGCTGTTGACCAGCATGGCGCTGGTGAAGTGGTCGGGGGAGGAGACGTTGCGGTGCGTGCAGTGCAGCATCAGCGGCCGGCCAAGGCCTCCCGCGTCCAGCAGGGTCTTCAGCCGCCGGTACTCGGCGTCGTAGCGGCGCATGAAGCCGATCTGCGCCAGCCGGCGGCCCAGCCGCGCCTCGGCCTCCACGACCCGCAGCGCGCCGCCGGCGTCCGGCACCATGGGCTTCTCGCACAGCACCGGCAGTCCCCGGGTGAAGGCGGCGAGCAGCACCTCCTCGTGGGCCGGGCCGGGGGAGGCGATCAGCACGGCTTCGACGCCGGGTGCGTCGAGCGCGGCCTCCGGGTCCGTGTGCACGCTCACCCCGGTGAGTGCGGCCACCGACTCCTTCGCCCGCTCGATGTCGGGATCGGCCACGGCGGCCACCCTGGCTCCGCTCACCACGAGTTCGAGGCGTCGTATGTGATCGGCTCCCATGTGTCCCGCACCCAGTACGGCCACACCCAGCAGGTCACCCATGCGCGCGCTCCCTTACGCCGACGATCACGCCGTAGCGTACGCCGGGCAGGGAGCGCTGCCGGGGGAGCAGTCCGGGGCGGCGGCCCGGGCATCGGCCGGGAAGGAGGGTTCAGTACCGCAGGACCCCGGCGATGCCGTCGGCGTCGCCCAGGGCGCCGTCGGGCACGAAGCGGACGTCGGCGCCGGTCTCCAGGCACTGCTCCACGATCTCGTCCACGATGTCCTCGCGGGACTCCAGGTCGCCGGGTTCGGCCGGCAGCAGATGGTCGCCGAGGTCGTTGGCGGTCGCCCGGAAGTTCTCCTCGACGGCCAGCAGCCGCACCCGGCCGTCGCGGGCGCTCTGCCACAGCTCGTCCAGGCCGGCCGCGTAGGTCCGGTGGCCGCGTGCCGAGGTCAGCTCCCGGAGCACGGACGTGGTGTCCCTGCGGGCCTCGGCCTCCAGCACCGGCCGCAGCGCCTGCCACACGGCCTCCGGGCCGGCGTGTGCGAGGCCGCCGTGCGGGACCTGGACGGCGGCTCCGGCCACGCTGCCGACCTCGTCCAGCAGGGACAGCGCCGCCTGTTCACCGGTGACGTACAGCGGCCGTGGCTGCTCGCGCAGGAGCGCGGCCATGGCGGTGTCCGCCTCGCGCAGGAACCGCCGTGTGCCCTCGTCGCGGTAGGCGCTCGGCGTGTCGCCGATCTGCTCCTGACGCTCGGGGTCGAAGTTCGGCTGCGGGCGCTCCAGCGGGAAGCCGCCGGACTCGTCGGCCACGACGTGCCCCTCGCCGCCGCTCCACAGGGTGACGCGGTCCGCGGAGACCGACAGCACCCAGAAGGGCCGTTCGGCCGCCTGTGCGGCGACCAGGTTGCGGGTGAGGAAGGTGTCCGAGAGGACCACACGCTCGGGGACGGTGCGGGCCAGGGACCAGACCTGGTGCTCGCCCGGGGCGGCGAAGATCACCAGACCGTCCTCGGCGTGTGCCAGGTCCACCTCCGCGAGCGCCCGGTCGAGCTGGGCCACGACGTCGTTGCGCCGCTCACGCGTGACGGACGGGTCGGCCTCCAGGCGCTTGCGTGCCTCGGTGACGACATTGCGCAGCCGGACGGGGTCCTGCCCGTTGTCGGGTTCGCGGCGGTGTGTCGGGGTCAGCACGGACACCGCCGGGTAGGGACGCGGGCGCCGCAGTTCGGCCAGGGTCGCGGGACTCAGTGCGTGCTCCATGACAGCACGATAGGGCCGATTCACCCGTATGGCATTCGGGGTGGGCCGGGCCCGGCGCGCGCGGCAGCTCCCGGTGGGAGCCGGTGACGAGGCGCCCCGCGGCCGGTTACCGTACCCGCCAGTAACCAGACTGTGCCGCAAACTCCAGGAGGCCCCCATGCCGCAGCTCGACGTCGCCGGAGCGGCTCTGACGTACGACGACGAGGGTCCCCGTGACGCCCCCGGGGCACCGCTGGTGTTCGTGCACGGCTGGACCGCGGACCGGCACCGCTGGGACCACCAGGCGGCGCACTTCCGCGCCGGGCGCCGGGTGATCCGGCTGGACCTGCGCGGCCACGGGCAGAGCACGGGGGCCGGGGTGCGCACCGTGGCGGAACTGGCGGACGACGTCCTCGCCCTGCTCGATCACCTCGAGGTCGAGCGGTGCGTGCTGGCCGGCCACTCCATGGGCGGGATGATCGCGCAGACCATCGCCCTGTCCCGCCCCGAGCGCGTGGAGCGGCTGGTGCTGGTCGGCACCGTCGCCCGGATGGCGTACAGCCGGGGGCGGGCGCTGCTCATGGCCGCATCCACCCGGGTGCCGTTCAGGCTGTTCGTCGCGGCGAACATCCAGCGCGCCTTCGCGCCCGGCTACCCGCGCGAGCAGATCCGGGCACACATCCGGGCCTCGGCCGCCGTCCCGCGCGAGGTCGTCATGACGCTGTACGGCGCCATGCGGGCCTTCGACGTCCTCGACCGGGCCGGTGAGATCCGCATGCCCACCCTGATCGTGCACGGCTACCACGACGTCCAGCTGCCGGTGCGGCAGGTGCTGCGGCTGGCCAAGGCCTGTCCGGACGCGGTCGTCCGCATCCTCGACGCAGGTCATGAGCTGCCCCTGGAGAAGCCGGCCGAGCTGACCGACGTGCTGGACCGGTTCCTGGCTGAAAAACTCTGACCGATAGGGCGCTTGGCGAAGTTTTTGCTTGTGGCCGGTCCGTTGCGGCGCCGGCCCGGCAGCAAGGGCTTCGCTGGATTTCGCGCGAGCAAAACATGGCCGGATCATGGGGGCGTGCGTGTCGTACGCGTTACGGCCGCGTTGACTGCCTCGGGCAACTGACGGAGGCTCGAGATATAGATGCTCGATACAACTGGTTTGCCGACTGGAGCCCGGCGCACCGTGGAAGTCACACGTGAGCCCGGGAACAGGCCGCGAACCGGAGGCAGGAGGTAGTGCATGTGCGGCATCACCGGATGGGTCTCCTTCGACCGTGACCTGGCCGCGGAGGCCACCACATTGCATGCGATGACCGAGACGATGGCCTGCCGGGGCCCGGACGACCGCGGCACCTGGACCGAGGGCCCGGCCGCCCTCGGGCACCGCCGTCTCGCGATCATCGACCTTCCCGGCGGCCGTCAGCCGATGTCCCTGTCGACTCCCGGGGGAACCATCGCCATGGTCTACTCCGGGGAGGCGTACAACTTCACCGAACTGCGCCGCGAACTCGAAGGCCGCGGCCACCGGTTCACCACCGACTCCGACACCGAGGTCGTGCTGCACGGCTACCTCGAATGGGGCGACGCGGTCGCCGAACGCCTCAACGGCATGTACGCGTTCGCCGTCTGGGACGGCCGCCACGACAAGCTCGTGATGATCCGCGACCGCATGGGCATCAAGCCGTTCTACTACTACCCCACCCCCGACGGCGTCCTGTTCGGCTCCGAGCCCAAGGCCATCCTCGCCAATCCGCTGGCCCGCGGCCGGGTCACGCTGGACGGCCTGCGCGAGCTGTTCGTCATGATCAAGACGCCCGGGCACGCGGTCTGGGACGGCATGCGCGAGGTGGAACCCGGCACCGTCGTCACCGTCGACCGCTCCGGACTCCGCACGCGTGTCTACTGGCGGCTGCGGACCCTCGCGCACACCGACGACCGTGACACCACCATCGCCACCGTGCGCTCCCTCCTCGACGACATCGTGCGCCGTCAGCTGGTCGCCGACGTGCCGCGCTGCACCCTGCTCTCCGGCGGCCTCGACTCCTCCGCGATGACCGCGATCGCCGCCCGGCAACTCGCTTCACAGGGCGAGCAGGTACGCAGTTTCGCCGTCGACTTCGTCGGCCAGACCGACAACTTCGTCGCCGACGAACTGCGCGGCACCCCCGACGCCCCCTTCGTGCACGACGTGGCCAAGCTGGCGCAGACCGACCACCAGGACATCGTGCTCGACGTGCAGTCCCTCGCCGACCCCGCCGTGCGCGAGCAGGTCATCCGCGCCCGCGACCTGCCGGCCGGGTTCGGCGACATGGACTCCTCGCTGCTGCTGCTCTTCCGTGCCATCCGCGAGAAGTCCACCGTGGCCCTGTCCGGCGAGTCCGCCGACGAGGTCTTCGGCGGCTACCTGCAGTTCTTCGACGAGGAGGCGCGCCGCGCCGACACCTTCCCCTGGCTGGTGCGCTTCGGCCGGCACTTCGGCGACGACGCCGACGTACTGCGCCCGGACCTGGCCAAGTCCCTCGACCTGGACAGCTATGTCGCCGACGGCTACCGCGGCGCGATCGCCGAGATCGACCGGCTGGACGGCGAGAGCGACTTCGAGTACCGGATGCGGCAGATCAGCCATCTGCACCTCACCCGTTTCGTCCGGGTCCTGCTCGACCGCAAGGACCGGGCGAGCATGGCCGTGGGCCTGGAGGTCCGGGTGCCGTTCTGCGACCACCGGCTGGTCGAGTACGTCTACAACGCGCCCTGGGCCCTGAAGTCCTTCGACAGCCGGGAGAAGAGCCTGCTGCGGGAGGCGGCCGCGGACGTCCTGCCGCGCTCGGTGTACGAGCGGGTGAAGAGCCCCTACCCGTCCACCCAGGACCCGCTGTACGCCGTAGCCCTCCAGGAGCAGGTCAAGGAGCTGCTCTCGCAGCCCTCCCACCGCGTCTTCGACCTGGTCGACCGGGACCTGGTCCGGCAGGCCGCGCAGCGCGAGACTCCGGTCAGCACCCAGGTGGAGCGGCGCGGTCTGGAGCGCACCCTGGACCTCGCCAAGTGGCTGGACATCTACGCGCCGGAGGTCGTGCTCAGCTGAGGCCGATGGCCCGCACGTCGACTTGCGCGGTCCGGTCCGCCGCGAGCCGGTAGCCGCCGGTGCCGTCCGCCGGCACCGGCAGCGCGGACCCGTCCGGGCCGCCGAAGGTCACGGCGGTCACCCGGTCCACGCCGCACGCGCGGGCGCCGCGGTCGCTGACGCTCACCCGCACCACGGCCGGCTCGCCGGGCACGGAAGCTCAAGGGGTCTCCCTGTCGATCCGATCCTGATACCCGGTCGCGCCGCTCCTGTCCCCGGTGGTCATCAGTCGTCGGAGCCGGATGTGGCGCTCCAGTCCCGCCCGTCCGCCGGGCAGGAGCTGCCGCTCGGCGGCAGGGAGCCGTACAGCAGGAAGTCGTCGACCGTCCGGTGCACACAGGCGGAGGAGGTGTACCCGGTGTGCCCGTCCCCCTTGTTGTCGAGCACCACGGCCGACGGCCCCAGCCGCGCGGCCGTCTCCACCGTCCACCGGTACGGCGTCGCCGGGTCGCCACGTGTGCCCACCAGCAGCATCTTCGCGGTGTCGACGTTCTTGACCCGGTCACGGATGAAGTCGGTGCCCTTGGGGCGGCCGTAGCACATCAGCAGCTCGGTGAGCCGGTAGCGGCCGAAGACCGGGGAAGCCTGCTCGTACGTGGCCAGCAGGTCCTTGACGTCCCTGGCGAGCCGGGCGGCGTCGGGCCGGTCGGGGTCGTCCGCGCAGTTGACCGCCATCAGCGCGGCCTGGAGATTGTCCGTCGGGATGTTCTGCGGATCGACCGTGCCGTCGCCCGAGCGGACGGGCAGGGCGGAGCCGCCCGAGGCGAAGTTCAGCACGCCGCGGGTGTCGCCGTCCTGGACCAGCGAGGCCAGCGCCCGCTCCAGCGAGGGCCACAACTCCTTGCTGTAGAGGGCCTGTACGAGGGCGCCCACCAGGTCCTGCCCGGAGAACTTGCCGCCGAGGTCGGTGGGGACCGGGTTCGCGTCGAGCGAGTGCACCAGCCGGACGACCTGGTCCCCGGCGGCACGCCGGTCCTGGCCGAACGGACACGCGATGTCCGCCGTACACCAGTCCAGGAAATCGTCCAGCGCGGTCTGCTGCCCCTCGGCCCCTGCCACCCCCTGCTCGGACAGCGGCTCGGTCAGGGTGTCCACGCCGTCGAGGGCGAACCGGCCGACCTTGTGCGGGAACTGCGCCGCGTACACCGCGCCGAGCCGGGTTCCGTAGGAGAAGCCGAGGTAGTTGAGCTTCCCGTCGCCGAGGGCCTGGCGGATGACGTCCAGGTCGCGGGAGGCGTTCACGGTGCCGATGTGGGACAGCACCGGGCCGGAGTAGCGCACGCACTGGCCGACGGCCTTCTTCAACTGCCCGAGCAGCGCCTGCGGATGGTCGAGGACGGCGGCGTCGTCCGTCGTGTCCGATGCCTCGTCGGCGCCGTCACCGCAGCTGACGGGGGAGGAGCGGCCGACGCCGCGCGGGTCGAAGGTGACCACGTCGTAGCCGTTGGTGAGGTCCATGAACTGCCGCCCGCCGGTGGCGAGTTCATCGACGCCCTGACCGCCAGGACCGCCGAAGTTCAGCACCACCGAGCCCTGCGACTTGCCCGTCGCCCGGTAGCGGGCCAGAGCTATGTCGAGGGTGCCGGCGCGGGGCCGGGCGTAGTCGAGCGGCACGGTGACCTTGGCGCACTGCAGGTCCTTCGGCATCTCCGGGCCCTTGCAGGCCGTCCAGGCCGGCTTTTGCCGGTAGAACCGGGACAGATCCGGCTGCGGCCGGTCACCGGGGGCGGCGGGCAGCCCGGCGCCGAGCAGCGCCAGGGCGAGGACTCCGGTACCCGCGCAGCGCCGCACGGCGGGCCGTGTGGACAGCTTGGCCAGCATCGATCGCCTCCCGGGCGCCTCTCGCGGACCGGGGACGGCACCCTCGGATCACCATAAGCGGGCCCCGGAGCGCCCGCCTCCGGACGAGCGGGACCGCGTCGGGTGCCTTATGATCCGCGGCTTTTGTTCCCTGTTGTTGATCATTGAGTGGCTTTACGCGCGGTTCGATAACACTGTCGCTCGACGGGGTGAAAGGCCGATAAGCCATAACTCGGATGGTTCACCCGCGTTTTACGTGGTGCGGGTGAGTGCCCGCGATGATGTCTGGAAGGCAGGGAACCTATGAGACGGGCTACCCGAAACGGTGTGATCGCCGTCGCCGCAGCCTCCGGAGCGATGGCCATGGCGCTGCCGGTGTCCGCCGCCTTCGCGGCCGACGGAGCCACCGCCGACGGCTCCGAGGCCGGCTCGCCCGGGCTGATCTCCGGCAACGGCATCCAGCTCCCGGTGCAGCTGCCGGTGAACGTGTGCGGCAACACCGTGAACGTGGTGGGGCTGCTCAACCCCGCGGCGGGCAACCGCTGCGCGAACACGGACGGTGGCGCTAAGCGCCACTCGGCCACCTCCGGCGGCGCCACCGCTCACGGCGGCGCGCAGGACTCGCCCGGGGTGCTCTCCGGCAACGGCGTCCAGCTCCCGGTCGACCTGCCGGTGAACATCAGCGGCAACAGCGTCGACCTGGTCGGGATCGGCAACCCGGCCCACGGCAACACCTCGGTCAACGGCGGCCCCCGCAGCCCCGAGCCTCCGCGCACCCCGGCCCCCCGCCACCCGGCGCCCGTGAGGCACAGCCCGATCCCCCTCGCCCCGCAGCCGGCGGCGTCCACCCTGGCCCACACCGGAATGGACGCGACCATCCCCGCGGCCGCCGCGAGTGCCGCGCTGCTCCTCGGCGGCGCGGTCCTCTACCGCCGCTTCCGCCCGGCCCGCTCCCGCTGACCCCCACCCCCACCCCCACCGCGCAAGCCCCACCGGTCGCCCGCCCGGTGGGGCCGCACGCGCGTGAAGTACGTTGTCCCGGTGACGGACGGCCTACGCGGGCGATGGCGGGTACTGCCGCGCCGGATGCGCTGTGCCCTGGTGCTGTACGCCGCCGGATTCCTGGAGGGGGCCTGCGCCCACGCGCTGGACCTGGCCCGCGGCGGACCGCACGTCTACGCCGCCTTCGGCCCGCCGCCGTTGCAGGTGTTCTTCGTCGCCCTGGTCGTCCTCGATCCGCTGGCCGCCGTGCTGACCCTGCGGGCACGGCCCTCGGGCATCCGGCTGGCGTGCGCGGTGATGACGCTGGACGTTCTCGCCAACTGGTACGTCAACCGGTCCTGGGTGGCGGCCGATCCCAGCCGGCTGCTGCGGCCGGTGGGGCTGCTGCCGATCAGTCTCTTCGGTCTGTTCGTCGTCGCGACGGCGCCCGCGCTGCTGCGTGCGGTGCGCGGTGCAGCAACGGCTGATCTTCCCGTGGCGCGGCCCGAGTCGATCCGGAAGGATGCGGCACGGCAGTCCGGTCCCGACGGAAATGGAGCGCATCGATGACCCCTGCGGCCCCCCACGACCTCGTCGTCACCCAGGCCACCCTCGACGACTGGCCGGTGATCGCCGGGTGGGCGGCGGCGGAGGGCTGGAATCCCGGTGTGTCCGACGGGCCCGCGTTCTTCGCGCAGGATCCCGCCGGATTCTTCCTCGGCCGGATCGACGGGGAGCCGGTGTCGGCCATCTCGGTCGTGAACTACGGCCCGGACTACGCCTTCCTGGGCTGCTACCTCGTCCGCCCCGACCTGCGCGGCCACGGCCACGGCCTCACCACCTGGAAGACCGCCCTGGCCCACGCCGGGGAGCGCACCGTCGGCCTGGACGGAGTCGTCGCCCAGCAGGACAACTACCGCCAGTCCGGGTTCGAACTCGCTTACCGCACGATCCGGTTCACCGGTACCGCCCTGGTGGGCGAGCCGTCCGCCGGGGTCCGCCCGGCCGGCCCCGCCGACCTCGCCGCGATCACCGCCCATGACAGCGCCTGCTACCCGGCCGACCGTCCGCGCTTCCTCGCCCAGTGGCTCACCGGCCCCGGCCACCGGGCCTTCGTCCGCCACGACGGCACACGCCTCACCGGCTACGGCGTGCTCCGTCCCGGCCGCGACAGCCTGCGCATCGGTCCCCTGTTCGCCGACACCGCCGAGGACGCCCGGGCGCTGTTCGCCGCCCTCACGGCCGAGGCCGCCGGACGTGAGGTCGCCATCGACGTGCCCGAGCCCAACGCGGCCGGCATCGCCCTCGCCGAAGCGGCGGGATTCCAGGCCGTGTTCGAGACCGCCCGGATGTACACCGGGCCGGTCCGCCCGCACGCCCAGCACCGTGTGTTCGGTGTCACCACCCTCGAACTCGGCTGATCCGTGAAGGAGCCACGGCCGTGAGCGACGCCGGTGCAGCTCCCGGACCTGGCCGGCCGAAGCGCGACCAGCCGTAATCCCGTTGATCGGCCGGAGCGGACCTGCTCAGCTGGACGCATGGACCACACAGCAGTGCTTGCCCGCTACGACCGGGACATGCGCGAACGCGCCCGGCCGGACGGCCCCGGTGCCCGGATCGAACGCGTCGGCGGGGTGGTGCGCCAGGTGGCGGACGCCCAGGGCTGGAACGGCGTGCTCTGGAGCGATCTGGACGCGGCCGGTGCCGACCGGGCGATCCAGGATCAGATCGACCGGTTCAGCGCCCTCGGCCGGGACTTCGAGTGGAAGCTCTACGGCCACGACCGCCCGCTGGACCTGGGCGCCCGGCTCGCCGCCGCCGGATTCCGGGCCGAGCCCGAGGAGACGCTGCTCGTCGGCGAGGTCGGCCGGCTCGCCCTGGACGCCGAACCGCCCATGGGCATCCGCCTCGTGCAGGCCGCCGACGAGGCCGGCGTCGACCTCGTCGTGGACGTGCACGAGAAGGCCTTCGGCACCGACGGCACCCGGCTGCGGCACCAGCTGCTCGCCCGGCTGGCCGCCGACCCCGGCGCGGTCGTCGCCGTGGTCGCGCTCGCCGGCAGCGAACCGGTCAGCGCCGCGCGCATGGAGCTGGTGCCCGGCACCCCGTTCGCCGGGCTGTGGGGCGGCGGCACCGTCGAGGCCTGGCGCGGCCGGGGCATCTACCGCGTCCTGGTGGCCCACCGCGCCCGGCTCGCCGCCGCCCTCGGCTACCGCTACCTCCAGGTCGACGCCTCGCCGATGAGCCGCCCGATCCTCGAGCGCCTCGGCTTCCACGCACTGAGTACCACCACGCCGTATCTGTACGGGGGGTGACCGCGCAGGCGCCCCGACCGCGGCCCCGCCGAGAGAGGCGCCCTCTTTCCCCGCGGGGAGCGCCGGTTCATTGCCGGGACTTTCTGTTCACCGGTCCTTCATGCCATGTACCTTTCAATCAGTCCACGCGTGTAGAACCCTCAACCCGGCTCTACGCGCGCAGACTTGGCGGCCCCACACACCGCCGCTCCCCACCCTTCATGGAGGTTCGCCGGATGCTTGGATCCAGGAGATCCCGCCGCAGACTCACCACCGCCCTGGCCGGATTCGGGCTGCTCCTCACCGGAGCCGCCGTCCAGGTCGGCGCCAGCACCCCCGCCCACGCGGCGACCGCGCATCGCGTGCTGTTCGACAACGCCCACGCCGAGACGGCCGGCAACGCCGACTGGATCATCTCCACCAGCCAGCCCGACCCGCTCGGTGAGAACTCCTCCCCGTCCGCCGAGACCGACTGGACCGGCGCCCTGTCCTCCTGGGGCGTGGCGCTCCAGAAGACCGGCGGCTACAGCCTGAAGACGCTGCCCTCCGGATCCAGCCTGAGCTACGGCGGCTCGTCCGCGCTCGACCTGTCGAACTTCGACACGCTGGTCCTGCCGGAGCCCAACACGCTGTTCACGAGCGCCGAGAAGACGGCGATCATGAACTTCGTGAAGAACGGCGGCGGGCTGTTCATGATCTCCGACCACACCGGAGCCGACCGCAACAACGACGGCTACGACGCGGTCCAGATCCTCAACGACCTCATGACGAACAACAGCGTCGACTCCACCGACCCGTTCGGCTTCTCGATCGACTCGCTGAACATCGCCTCCGACCACCCGGCGGCGATCAGCGACAGCACCGACCCGGTGCTGCACGGCTCCTTCGGCACCGTCACCAAGAGCCTCATCGCCAACGGCACCACCGCCACGCTCAAGCCCGCCGACAACTCGTCGGTCAAGGGCCTGCTCTACCGCACCGGATACTCCGGCAACACCGGAGCCTTCTTCCTGACCAGCACCTACGGCAGCGGCCGGGTCGCCTTCTGGGGCGACAGCTCCCCGATCGACGACGGCACCGGCCAGTCCGGCAACACCCTGTACGACGGCTGGAACGACTCCAGCGCCACCAACGCGGCCCTCGCGCTCAACGCCACTGCGTGGCTCGCCGGTTCGGGCACCAGCAGCGGCGGGGGCGGAGGCGGAGGGGGCGGCGGCACCGGCACCGGCACCTGCACGGCCGCCCAGCTGCTCGGCAACCCGGGCTTCGAGTCCGGCAACTCCACGTGGAGCGCCACCAGCAATGTCATCACCAACTCCAGTGGTGAGTCGGCTCGTTCGGGCTCTTACTACGCCTGGCTCGATGGCAACGGCACCGCCACGACCGACACCCTCTCGCAGTCGGTGACCGTCCCGTCCGGCTGCTCGACGGCCACGCTCAGCTTCTACCTGCACATCGACACGGCCGAGACCACGACCAGCACGGCCTACGACACCCTGAAGGTCCAGGTCCTGAACAGCTCCGGCACGGTCCTCGGCACCCTGGCCACGTACTCGAACCTCAACGCGGCATCCGGGTACACCCAGCGCAGCTTCGACCTCAGCAGCTACGCCGGGCAGACCGTCACCCTGAAGTTCACCGGCACCGAGGGCTCCAAGTACCAGACGTCGTTCGTCGTGGACGACACCGCGCTCAACGTCGCCTGAGCAGGCTGCACAGCTGAACGGGGTGGGCCGGCCGGGCCCACCCCCACCTGCGTCAGGCCGCCGGAACCGTCCACTCCGGCGTGTTCCAGCCCGTGACCCGCACGCCCGGTGCCGAACCGTGCAGGCCGGCCGTGCGGTACGTGGCCGTCAGCGTCACCGACTCGCCGGGCCAAAGGCTCACCTCGTCGTCCGACCAGCGCACCGGCAGCACCGGTGTGCCGTGGGCGTCCACGAGATGGACGTCGGTCAGGAGGGCCGGGGTCGTCCCGGTCCCGGTGTTGCGCAGGGTGACGGTGGTCGTCGACGTACCGTCCGACGACTCCGTGGCCGCCGTCGCCGACACCGGCACCGAGGCCATCGAGGCGAGCCCGCTGAGGTCGGCGTAGCTCGTCGTCGGCGTGTAGTACCAGGTGGTGCCGGACCAGTCGAGGGTGTCGGGGCGGGTGGAGAGCCAGTACACGTTGCGGCTCACCTCCTTGCCGGCCGCGTCCGTCAGGTCCAGGCGGAGCAGATGGGTCGCCGACGGTCCGCTCACCGAGGCCGGCAGCGTGAGCGCGGTGGTGTGGGCGCCGTCCCCGTTCACCGACACCGCGCTCACCTTCTTGTCGTACCTCTGTGTGCCGTCGGGGTCGAACAGCGTGGCCCGGGCGGTGAGTCCGTGTGCCGCGTCGTGCCGGCGGTTCACGACGGAGACCGAGCGGTCGTCGTAGCCGTACTGGATGTGCAGCGGCTCGTTCGCCTTCTTCGCACCGAAGTAGGCACCGCCCTGGTCCAGGTAGCGGTCCGTCAACTGCCAGTGCAGGGACGTCCAGCCGCTGTTGAACATCCAGTGGATCACCCCGGTCGACGGCCCGGCTGCGTCCGTGGCGTTGCGCGCGTACGCCTCGAACTGGGCGCGGACGTTCTCGTACTGGGCCAGCTGGGCCTTGCGGACGTAGTCGGCGAGGCTGGTGGGGGCGCCGTAGCGGCCGGACAGGGCGTTGTCGTAGATCGTCAGTGTGCCGAAGACGGGGGAGGGGGAGCGGTGGTACTGCTTGACGCCCGGGTCCTTCCAGAGGGTGTCGAGTTCGGCCGGGGTCAGCATGCGGCGCAGGGTGTCCAGGGTGGGGATGCTCGGGCCCGCGCTGGTCTCGGAGTTGAAGCCGGTGGCCCCGCCCTCGCGCTTGGCGTACCAGTAGCCGGGCGGCACCCAGTCGTACGGCCCGGTCATCTTCATGCCCGAACTTCCAAGCTGCGGCGAGGAGTTGTCCGAGGCGGCGGAGACCACCGGGTCCGGCCAGTCGGCGGCCCGCAGGGCGTCCAGATAGGTCTTCTCGATCTTCGCGTCGGGCGCGAAGTCGCTGCCGATCAGGAAGGAGAGCACGCTGGGGTGGTCGCGCAGCCGGGTGGCCTCGGCGGCCATGGACGCCTTCGCCACCGGATAGTCGGCGTCGGTCCACGGCTCCCCGGGCTCGCCGTCGCCGTTGACGTTGCCCTCCCACTTGTCGCAGCACTCCCAGCCCGGGAGGGTGAGCACGCCGTAGCGGTCGGCCAGGCCGAAGAACTCGTCCGGCTCCAGATGCCCTTCCAGGCGGATCGTGTTCAGGCCGAGGTCGACGGCGTACTTCAGCCGGTCCTCGACATAGCGGCTGTCCCAGCGCAGGAACTCGTCGGGCGACCAGCCGCCGCCCCTGACCAGCAGCGGGCGGCCGTTGATCCGGTACTGCCGGGCGCCGGCGGCGTTCAAGGGGGCCTGGACGTCGCGGATGCCGAAGCTCTCGTGCGCGGTGTCCGACGTCGTACCGGCGACGGACGCCCTCAGGTCGAGACCGTACAGCGGCTGTCCGCCCATTCCGGCCGGCCACCACACCTTCGGGGCGGTCAGGTGCAGGCCGGGGGTGTCGGCGGGGGAGAAGGAGACGGTCTTCGTCTCGTGCGCGGCGAGCGGGACCTGCCGGGTGAAGGTCGTCGTGCCGATGGTGCCGGTGATCTCGGCCGTGACCGGAGCGCCGGTGTCGTTGCGCGCCTGCGCCCTGACCGTGAGGCCGGCGGTGGCGAGGGACGGCACGGCCAGTTCGGTCACCACGTGTGCGTCGCGCAGTGCCACCGGGCCGCCCCTGCGGACCAGGACGTCGCGGACGATCCCCATGTTCCGGTCGGGCGGCGGCTGGAGCCAGTCGATCCAGCCCGTGGTCAGGTCCCTGTCCGGGTCGTTGGGCTGGATCCGGAAGGCCACCGTGTTGGTGCCGGGCCTCACCAGTGAGGTGACGTCCAGCTCGTGGTGGGTGTAGGTGCCGGCCACATCCTTGGCACTCGCGACCTGGTGGCCGTTGACATATACGTCGGCCGCCGAGACGACTCCGCTGAAGTCGAGGTAAGTGCGCCGGGCGGTGTCCTGGACGCCGAAGTCGGAGCGGTACCACCAGGGGACCTGGAAGTCGGCCTTCGGGATCTTCTGCTGGTCGACCGAGAAGAACGGATCGGCGTAGACGCCGTCGGCGAGCAACGCGGCCAGCACCGTGGAGCGGGGGCCCGCCGGGTACCAGCCCGTCGCCGGATAGCCGGGCGAGGACAGGGCGGCGGCGGAGTCGGTCACCTTCGCCGAGGACTGGATGGCGTATCCGGCGAGCGGGGTGCCGGCGCCCGCGGCGGAGGGCACGCGCGTGACGGGGCCCGACGACGCCCGGTGCGGGGCGCCGGCCCAGGCACCGCTGGTGAGCGAGCCGAGCAGAGCGAGGACCAGGGCGGTGACGGCGTACCGGCGTGCCGCGGGGGCGGGGCGAGGGAACACGGCGGTCTCCAGGCTCGTAAAGTTAGGAAACTTTACTAACCTGGCTCACGCTAGGGCGCCGCACCGGCCATGTCAATGAGCGTGGCCGAGGGCGGACTTCGGCGGGTCAGGCGCCGCCCGCCCGGCGCGCGAAGACCAGGTCCCGGGCGGTGTCCAGCGCCGTCGCCACCGCGCCCAGCAGCACCGCGTCCTCGCCGAGCCGGCTCGGGGCTATGCGCGGGCGCAGCGGGGTGAGGGTGCGCAGCCGCTCCTGGACCGGGCCGAGCAGCAGGTCGACGCTGTGGCCGACACCGCCGCCGAGCACCACGAGATCCGGATCGAGCACGGCGGCGGCCGCCGCCACGGTGTGCGCGATCCGCTCGCCCTCCAGCTCCACCGCCCGCACGGCCGCCGGATTGCCCTGCCGGGCCGCGTCGAAGACGGCCTTCGCCGTGAGCTGCCCGCTCATCCCGAACTGCCGGGCGGCCTCCACCACGGCCACTCCGGACACCGCGTCCTCCAGTCGCTCCGGCTTCTGCCGCCCCGGCCAGGGCAGGAAGCCGATCTCGCCGGCCAGTCCGTGCGCCCCGGTGAACAGCCGTCCCTCGCTGACCACGCCCATGCCGAGGCCGGTGCCGATCAGGATGTACGCGAAGAGCCGGCTGCCGGTGCCCACGCCGTACGCGTACTCGCCGAGCGCGGCGAGATTGGCGTCGTTGTGCACCTCCAGCGGCACGGCCAGCTCCTCGCGCATCCGGTCGACGAGCCCCGCGCGTCCCCAGCCCGGCAGATGCATCGCGTACCGCACCCGCCGCTGCTTCTCGTCGTAGACGCCGGGCGTGCCGACCACCCCGTGCACCACGTCGGCCGGGTCCACGCCCGAATTGGCGATCACCTGGCGGGCGGTGCCCACGACCAGGTCGGCCAGCGCGGCGGAGGTGCGGGCCCGGTTGCGTACGTCGGCCCGGGCGACCATCGTGCCGTCCAGGTCGGCCACCGCCACACGCAGCCAGCCGCGGCCGATGTCCACGCCCAGGGCGTGCCCCGCCGCCGGGTCGGGGGCGTAGAGCACGGCGGTGCGTCCGCGCTCCGGGGCGTGGGTGCCGACCTCGTGCACCAGTCCGGCCGCCGCCAGCGAGGCCAGCGCGCTGGAGACCGTCGGCTTCGACAGCCCGGTCTCGCGGGCCAGTTGCGCGCGCGAGGCGGCGCCCTGGGCGCGCAGCCGGTCCAGCAGCAACCGCTCGTTGGTGCTGCGCAGGCGCCGGCGGCTCCAGGGCTGTTCGTGCTGCTCTACGACGTCGCTCGCGGCCATCGCACCATTCTCATGCATTTCTGACGCCTACTTGACGCAGCTAGTAAGGCTCCTTAACTTTATCGCCCAGTCAGCCCGGCCCGGGCGAGTGCGCAGGCGGACGGGCCGCGCGCCCGTCGCGTCAGGAGTCCCCATGTCCGGTAGCCCGCCGCCCACGGGCGGCTTCCTGCGCCGTGTCGGCCTGTTCCAGGCCACGGCGATCAACATGAGTCAGATGTGCGGCATCGGCCCGTTCGTGACGATCCCGCTGATGGTCGCCGCGTTCGGCGGCCCGCAGGCGGTCATCGGCTTCGTCGCGGGCGCGGTCCTCGCGCTGTGCGACGGACTGGTCTGGGCGGAGCTGGGCGCCTCGATGCCCGGTTCCGGCGGCAGTTACCTCTATCTGCGCCAGGCCTTCACGTACCGCACCGGCCGGCTGATGCCGTTCCTGTTCGTCTGGACCGCGATGCTCTTCATCCCGCTGATCATGTCCACGGGTGTGGTCGGCTTCGTGCAGTACCTGGGCTATCTCGCCCCCGGTCTCGGGCAGACGGCGGGCGATGCGATCGGGCTCGGCATCATCGCCCTGGTCGTCATCCTGCTCTGGCGCGGCATCGAGCACATCGCCCGCATCACCGCCGTCATGTGGACCGTGATGATCGCCTCGGTGCTTCTGGTGATCACCGCCGCAGCCACCGACTTCAGCCCGCACCTGGCCTTCACCTACCCGGCGGGCGCCTTCGACCTGACGAGCAACCATTTCTGGCTCGGCTTCGCCGCGGGCCTGACCATCGGGATCTACGACTACCTCGGCTACAACACCACGGCCTACATGGGCGCCGAGGTCAAGGACCCCGGCCGTAACCTCCCGCGCTCGATCCTCTTCTCCATCCTCGGCATCATGGCGATCTACCTGCTGCTCCAGATCGGCACCCTCGGTGTGATCGACTGGCACCGGATGACCGATCCGCACGACATCGCCGCCACCTCGGTGGCCTCCGCGGTGCTGGAGAAGACCTGGGGCAAGGGTGCCGCCGACACGGTGACCGTGCTGATCCTCGTCACCGCGTTCGCCTCCGTCTTCACCGGCCTGCTCGGCGGCTCCCGCGTCCCCTACGACGCCGCCCGCGACCGCGTCTTCTTCCGCCCATACGCGAAGCTGCACCCGAGGCACCGCTTCCCGATGCTGGGTCTCGCGACGATGGGCGTGATCACCGCGGTCGGCTTCCTGATCGGCCGGCACACCGACCTTGCGACTCTGATTCAGTTGCTCACCACGGTCATGGTGATCGTCCAGGCGCTCGCCCAGATCGTCGCGTTGACCGTGCTGCGCAGACGGCAGCCGGACCTGCCCCGCCCGTACCGGATGTGGCTCTACCCGCTGCCGAGCATCCTCGCGTTCGCCGGCTGGTGCGTGATCTACGGATACGCCGACAAGAACTCCCCGGGCCGCCACCCCATCGAGTGGTCCCTGGCCTGGCTGGCCCTTGGCTGCGTGGCCTTCCTGGTCTGGGCCCGGCTGGAGAAGGTGTGGCCGTTCGGCGCGAAGGAGATCGCCGAGGAGGGCAAGTCGGAGGACAAGTCCCTTGAGGTGAGCTAGAGTTACGGCAGTCTTCGCGAGCCTCCCCGGGCCGGACCCCAAGTCCGCCGGGGAGGCTTTCGTTTATGACCGACACATTCCCACCGGACCTGACCGTCCGCCCCGCGATCCCTGAGGACCGGCCCACCGTCGAGCGGCTGTGGCTGATGTTCCACCACGACCTGTCCGAGTTCCAGGGCGCCCTGCCCGGCCCGGACGGCACCTTTCGCAATGAGCGGGTCGAGTCCGCCTTCACCCGGCCGGACTGGGTGCCGTACCTGTTCGTCAGCGACGGGCGGCCGGCCGGCTTCGCGTTCGTGCGCGCGCTGTACGCGCCGGTGCGGGTGCTCAACAGTTTCTTCGTCGTGCGCGGGGCGCGCCGCCTCGGGATCGGGACGCGGGCCGTACGGGAAGTGGTGCGCCGGCACCCCGGGAACTGGGAGATCGCCTTCCAGGACGCCAATCCGGCCGCCGTACGGTTCTGGCCGCACGTCGCCCGGGAGCTGGCCGGGGACGCCTGGACACGCCGGCTCCGGCCGGTACCGGACCGGCCGGAGCTGCCCCCGGACGTGTGGATCTCGTTCGCCGTGACCGGCTGAGCGGGGACATCGTCGGCCTGTGCCGCCATGGAGACGGCGCTGGTGCGCAGGGCGCGAGGTTGACATGCAAGAAATTGCCTGCATAACGTTGAGTGTGCGATCAGGGGACGACACCGGGATGGACAAGGTCTTCAGGGCGCTGGCCGACGACACGCGAAGGCGCCTGCTGGACCGGCTCCACGAGAACAACGGCCAGACCCTGGGTGAGCTGTGCGAGCGCATCGCCATGACGCGCCAGGCGGTCACCCAGCATCTGGCCGTCCTGGAGGCCGCCAACCTGATCAGCACGGTGCGGCGGGGGCGGGAAAAGCTGCACTACCTCAACCCCGTGCCGCTCCATGAGATCCAGGAGCGGTGGATCGACAAGTTCGAGCGCCCGCGCCTGAGCGCGCTCGGCGCCCTGAAGCGACGAGCCGAGGAAGCCATGACCGGCAAGCCCAGCTTTGTGTACGTCACCTACATCGCGAGCACGCCCGAGAAGGTCTGGGAGGCGCTCACCGACGCCGACCTGACCGCCGCCTACTGGGGCCACCGCAACGAGTCCGACTGGCGGCCCGGCTCGCGCTGGGCGCATGTGCGCACCGACGGCTCCGGCGTCGAGGACGTCGTCGGCCGGGTCGTCGAGAGCGAGCCGCCGACCCGGCTGGTCACCACCTGGGCCGCGCCCGCCGAGGAGGACCGGGAGGACCGGCACTCCCGGGTCGCCTTCGAGATCCAGCCGTACGAGGACATCGTCCGGCTGACCGTCGTCCACGAGGACCTCAATGACGAGGGCGAGCGCTCGCAGGTCGGCGCCGGCTGGCCGGCCGTGCTGTCCAACCTCAAGTCGCTGCTGGAGACCGGCCGGGTCCTGCCGCAGGAGCCGTGGCTGGTGCCGAGCGGCTGAAGCGGGCACGGGAGAGGCCGGTCCGCCACGCGGACCGGCCTCGCATGCTCCCCTCTGCTTTCGTCTGCTCCCCTTCTCGCGTCTCCCGTTACGGCGTGGGTGCGCTCTTCGCCGCCGTGCCGGCGCAGACCAGTCCCAGGACGAGCGCCAGTGCGCCGATGACGACGTTGTTGATGATCACGCCCTTGTCGGGGCCGCTGCCCACGATCCAGGGAGCGATGATCATCCAGATGCCCAGGGCGCACATGGCCCAGCTGAGGCCGTACATCCGCTCGGGGGCCCTGGTGAAGCCGAGGGCGAGCAGGCCTATCGCTATCCCCATGATCAGGTTGTGGGTCATGAGTGAGGGCTGGCTCGCCGTGTAATGCACGATCCACGGAGATGCCGCGCAGTACAGGCCGAGCAGGAACACCGGCCCGTCCACGAGCGCCACATCACGACCGCCGAGCATGCGGGCGTAGCGGGCCCGCATTTCGGAGACATCGGGGTGGGTCGCCATGTCACCCCTGTGCGAGACGTTGGCCATGACTCGTCTCCTTTGACTTTGCAGGCCAGACCGTGTCTGGTGCGATGTGATATGTACACCGCTTGGGTCCAGTTTGCTCTTATTTCGTCTTTATGTGTAGATGCCCGCATGTGGCCTGGGTCACTCCGGGGCCGTCCGCTGCGCTCGCGCGGCCCGGCATCGAGGTCCCGCAGAGAACCGACGGGGAACGCCGGCCGGCCGGGCACCGCGAAACGCAATTCAATGGTCCGCGATACGAGACCGGTCGGCGCTTCCTTGAACGGCCCTCGCCGGTGGCTGCCACGATCAACGGCATGACGATGCGACTGGACCTCACGCGGCGACGCCATGTCGACCTCGCACGCGTTTCCAGCGCCTCCTGTCGCGCCGCGGCCTGACCGCCCTTTGGCGAGTCCGCCGCGATTTCTGCTTCTTCTCGCCGTCTCGCCTTTCCGTCTGAATTCACCGTGCCTGCACGGCTGTTGAATTCGGCGTGCCTGAAAGCATTCCGCGCCAGCGGCACCGCATGTCCGCAACACCCGCGCAGTTCGCCCACCGGGACGCTCAACTCTCCTATGGGGCAACGGAGTCGGAGTCCCACGTGGCTCGCGTCCGGCTGTCGGCACGATCGCGCACCCCCAGAAACGAGGCACCCATGGCCACCGTCCTGTCCGTCTCCGGCAGCCCCTCCGCCACCTCGCGCACCGGCCGCCTGCTGCGCCACCTGGACCAGCGGCTCATCGCCCAGGGCCACGAGGTGATCCCGCTCGACGTCCGTACCCTGCCGGCCGAGGCCCTGCTCGGTGCCGACGTACGGCACCCCGCCATCGTCCGGGTCGCCGCACTGCTCGCCCGCGCCGACGGCGTCCTGATCGGCACCCCGATCTACAAGGCGTCGTACTCCGGGGTGCTCAAGGCGCTGCTCGACCTGCTTCCGCAGTACGCCCTGACCGGCAAGACCGTGCTGCCGCTCGCCACCGGCGGCTCCACCGCCCATGTCCTCGCCATCGACTACGCGCTGCGCCCGGTGCTCAACTCCATGGGCGCCGCACACATAGTTCAGGGCTGGTTCACCCTCGACAAGGACATCACCGTGGGCGAGGACGGCTCGGTGACCCTCGCCCGCGCCACCGCCGAGGCGCTCGGTCAGGTGGTGGACCAGTTCTCGGCCGCCCTCGGCCGGACCCCGGTCCTGGCGGCCGCGAGCTGAGCGGCCCCGACGCCGTGCGCAGGTGACCGGCCGTCGACGACCAGGAGGGCGGCCGACGTTCTCCTTCACCTCGCTGCCGGCCCGTCGCCGGTCGAACCGGCACCTCGGCCGGTACCCGCCGACCGGGCCCAGGCCGCTCCGGTCGGGCCTGCACTGACGGACACTCGAGAACGGAGACCCACGTGTCCCTCACCTTCCACTGGTTCCTGCCCGCCAACGGCGACAGCCGTCATGTCGTCGGCGGTGGCCACGGCACCCCGGCCACCGCCTCCGGCCGGGACCGGCCGCCCACGGTCGCCTACCTGAGCCAGATCGCCCGGGCCGCCGAGCAGCTCGGCTTCGCCGCCGCGCTCACGCCGACCGGGGCCTGGTGCGAGGACGCATGGCTGACCACCGCCATGGTCAGCCAGAACTCCGAGCGGCTGAAGTTCCTGGTCGCGTTCCGGCCCGGCTCGGTCTCCCCGACGCTCGCCGCGCAGATGGCGTCCACCTTCCAGCGGCAGAGCGGCGGACGGCTGCTGCTCAACGTCGTCACCGGCGGCGAGAGCCATGAGCAGCGGGCCTACGGCGACTTCCTCGACAAGGACGCCCGCTACCGCCGTACCGGTGAATTCCTGCACATCGTGCGGCAGTTGTGGGAGGGCAAGAGCGTCGATCTGCACGGGGAGCACCTCCAGGTGGAGGACGCGAAGCTCAGCCGGGTGCCCGACCCGGTGCCCGAGGTGTACTTCGGCGGTTCCTCGCCCGCCGCCGGCGAGGTCGCGGCCCGGTACGCCGATGTGTACCTCACCTGGGGCGAGCCGCCCGCCCAGGTCGCCGAGAAGATCGCCGGGATCCGCAAACTGGCCGCGGAGCACGGCCGTACCCTGCGCTTCGGCATCCGGCTGCACGTCATCACCCGGGACACCTCCGCCGAGGCCTGGGCGGAGGTGGACCGGCTGCTCGACGGCTTCGACCGGGAGACGGTGGAGGCCGTGCAGGCGGGGCTCGCGCGCAGCGAGTCCGAGGGCCAGCAGCGCATGCTCGCCCTGCACGGCGGCAGCCGGGAGGGCCTGGAGATCCATCCCAACCTGTGGGCCGGCATCGGCCTGGTGCGCGGCGGCGCGGGCACGGCCCTGGTCGGCAGTCATGACGAGGTGGTCGAGCGGATCAAGGAGTACCACGCCCTCGGCATCGACGAGTTCGTCCTCTCCGGCTATCCGCACCTGGAGGAGGCGTACTGGTTCGGCGAGGGCGTGCTGCCCCGGCTCGCCGCGCAGGGACTGTGGAGGCATCCCGACGGCACGACGTCCGGCGCCTCGCCGCAGGTGCCGTTCGCCAACTGACCGACCCTCCCCGGCGGACTGCCGGTTCCTGAGTAGCTTCCTCGGGCAGCCACAGGCCCGCCAGCTCCAGCGACACCGTGCGCGCGGCCGTGAGGGCGGCGAGCCGCATGGCTCCGAGGCGCGCAGCCCCGGCTGGCACGCGGGCCGGGGTGTCGTCGATCCGGGGCCCGCAGTGCGTGCACGAGGTGACAGGAGGCCGAGAGGCGACGTGCCGCACGCCGTCCGCACCGGCCCGGAAGGGCGCGGGCGTGACCTCCGCGTGTGAGCGCCGTCACCCTGGATCGCCGGAATGAACTTGAGGACATGAAAGGTTGGCAAATACATCAACCGAGACCTAGGCTCGGGCCGAACCCGCCCGTGCACCACCAGCGAGGCATCCGTGAACCACCCCGCCATCGAGCAGCCCGCCGACATCGTGTCCCGGCTGCGCGCCACCTTCGCCACCGGCCGCACCAAGCCCGTCGAGTGGCGCACCGGCCAGCTGCGCCGCCTGCGCGCGCTGCTCACGGACCGCGGCGCCGACCTCGCCGCCGCCCTCCACGCCGACCTGGGCAAGAGCCGCACCGAGGCCTACCGCACCGAGATCGACTTCACGATCCGGGAGATCGACCACACCCTCGACCACCTTCAGGAGTGGCTGCGCCCGGAACCCGCGCCGGTCCCGGCCCACCTCGGCGCCGACGCCACGGCCTGGACGCAGTACGACCCCCTCGGTGTCGTCCTCGTCATCGCGCCCTGGAACTACCCGGCGCAGCTGCTGCTCGCCCCGGTGGTCGGCGCGCTGGCCTCGGGCAACGCGGTCGTCGCCAAGCCGAGCGAGCTGGCCCCGGCCACCTCGGCCGCCCTGGCCGAGCTGATCCCGGCCTACCTCGACACCGATGCGGTCGCCGTGGTCGAGGGCGGCATCCCGGAGACCACGGCCCTGCTGGCCGAGCGCTTCGACCACATCTTCTACACCGGCAACGGCACCGTCGGCCGCATCGTGATGCGTGCCGCCGCCGAGCACCTCACCCCGGTCACCCTCGAACTCGGCGGCAAGTCCCCGGTGTTCGTGGACCGGGGCGCCGACCTCGACGTGGTCGCGGACCGGCTCGCCCGCGGCAAGTTCCTGAACGCCGGGCAGACCTGTGTGGCCCCCGACTACGTCCTGACCGACCCGGAGACCGCCGCCGCCCTGGAGCCCGCGCTGGTGCGCGCGGTCGAGGCGCTGTTCGGCACCGACCCGGCGGCCTCGCCCGAGTACGGCCGGATCATCAACGAGCGCCACTTCGACCGCCTCTGCGCCCTGCTCGACTCGGGCCGCGTGGCGACAGGCGGCGCGAGTGACCGTACGGCCAAGTACATCGCCCCGACCGTCCTGGCGGACGTCGACCCGGCGTCGCCCGTCATGCGGGAGGAGATCTTCGGCCCGATCCTGCCGATCGTCACCGTGCCCGGCCTGGACGAGGCGATCGCCTTCATCAACGACCGCGACAAGCCGCTCGCCCTGTACGTCTTCAGCGAGTCCGGGCGCACGCGCGGGCGCATCGCCGCCGAGACCTCCTCCGGCGGCCTCGGGTACGGCCTGCCGCTCGCCCATCTCACCGTCTCCGACCTGCCGTTCGGCGGCGTGGGGGAGAGCGGTATGGGCAACTACCACGGCCCCTACTCCATCGAGACCTTCAGCCACCGCAAGGCTGTGCTGGACAAGCCGCTCGGCTGAACGCACCCGGGTGGCCGGCCGGATGCGCGACTCTGCGCCGAACGACCGCCGAGACGAACACCGCGGACGCCGCCCGGCCGAACTGCGCGAGGCCGGCCTGCAGGCGACGCGTGCTCGCCGCACAGACGCAGCGTCTCGTCGTCGACGGGGTCGGGACGGTCCAGCGCAGACATCCGGCTCGGGCGTGACGCGCCGGGTCCCGGACGCGCCCGGTCCCGGGCGCGCCGGGAACCGGCTGCCCCGTGCCGAGCCCGGGCCCGTGCGCTCCGCCCGCCTGGCCGACCGCCGCAGTCCCCGCGCTGCGCCGCTCCCGCTCCCGCTCCCGGCTCTCGCATAATGGGCAGACGGGCGCACAGCCGTACGAAGGACCGGTTGACTACCATCGTGCAGAGGCAATCCCGGGCCGCAGACGAAGACGGGGTGAGGAACGTTCCATGACCGAGGCGAAGGACGAGCGCCGGCCGGCCGGTGAACTCGAGGCGAGCGTCATGGCCGCACTCTGGGCCGCCGGCACGCCCCAGACCCCCGGCCAGGTCCAGTCGAGCCTCGGCACGGACCTGGCCCGTACGACGGTGACGACGATCCTCACGCGGCTGCACGACAAGGGAGTGGTCGAGCGGCACCGCCAGGGGCGCGGGTACGCCTACCTGCCGGTGCGTGACGTCCAGGACGCCCAAGGCCTGACCGCGCGCCGCATGCACAGCGAGCTGGACCGCGACAAGGACCGCGAGACCGTGCTGGCCCGCTTCGTCGCCCAGCTCAGCCCCGACGACGAACGCGTCCTGCGGGATCTGCTCGAACCCGACGAACGATGACCGCGCTGCTTCTGCTGCCCCTGCTGCTGCCGTTCGCCCTGCCGGCCCTGGCCCGCCGGGCCCTGGACCGGCTGGCCCCCGTCGCCGCGCTGTGGGCCGTCACCCTCTGTGCGATCGTCCTCGCGGGCTGCTCACTGACCGCGCTCGGCGCGTTCGTCCTGATCGGGCTGCTCCAACTCCCGCTCTTCGCCGCGCTCGGCGAACTGGTCCGCCCGCTGCACACCGCCTCGGCCCTCGTCGTCCTGCCGGCCGCCGCGACCTCCGTGGGTGTCCTCGCCGTGTGCGGCTGGACCCTGGTCCGCTCGGTGCTGCGCCAGGCGCGCGCCTTCCGCGCCGCGCGCACCCAGGCCGGGCACGGCCCCGCCGCCGGCGATCTGTGCGTGGTGGACTCGCCCCGCCCGGACGCCTACGCCCTGCCGGGCCGCCCGCACCGCATCGTCGTCACCACCGCCATGCTGCGGAGCCTGGACGGCCTCGAACGCGAGGCGCTGTTCGCCCACGAGCGGGCGCACAACGACGGCGGCCACCACTACTTCCTCGCCGCCGCCGAACTCGCCGCCCACTGCCACCCCGCCCTGCGACCGGTCCGCGAGACGATCCGCCTCGCCGCCGAGCGCGCCGCCGACGAGGCCGCCGCGGCCCGGGTCGGCGACCGGCGGCTGACCGCCCGGGCCATCGCCCGCGCGGCCCTCGCCGGACAGGCCGCGCCCACCGAGCGGCCCGACTTCGCGGCCGCCGCGACCACCGGACCCGTCCCGCAGCGGGTCCAGGCCCTGCTGACCGCCGCCCCGCGCACCCCCCGGGCCGGCCGTGCGATCGCCGCTGTCCTCCTCGTCTGCACCGCCGTCTCCTGTGTGGCCGCGGGCACCGGGATGGCCGACGTCCACCACCGTGTGGAGATCGCCCAGGGCGACGAGAACCCCTGACCCGGCCCGCCGGGCGAGACCCGTGGCACACCTGTGGCAACGCGCGTAGAACCGGACTGGCGTCCAGGAAGTTTTACGTATAACCTCACCGGCTAACCACCCCCACCGGAAGGTCCCGATGCGACGCGTCGCCCTGGTCACCCTCGTCGTGGACGACTACGACGAGGCCATCCGCTTCTACACCGAGGCCCTCGGCTTCCGCCTGGCCGAGGACGCCCCGCGCCCGGACGGCTCGCGCTGGGTCGTCGTCGAGCCGGGCGGTGACGGCTCCGGCACCGGGCTGCTGCTCGCCCGGGCCAAGGGCGAGGAGCAGCGGGCCCGCGTCGGCGACCAGACCGGCGGACGTGTCGGCTTCTTCCTGCACACCGACGACTTCGCCCGCGACCACGCCCGCATGGCCGCGGCCGGCGTGACCTTCCTGGAGCAGCCGCGGCACGAGCCGTACGGCACCGTCGCCGTCTTCCAGGACCTCTACGGCAACCGCTGGGACCTGCTCCAGCCCGCCGACCACTGACATCCCACCGCACCACCCGAGGAAAGCCCTGCCATGACCGAGCCCCGCATCGACACCGAGACCCTCCGCCGGCTCCCCAAGGCCGTGCTGCACGACCACCTCGACGGCGGCCTGCGCCCCGCCACCGTCGTCGAACTCGCGGCGGAGATCGGTCACACCCTGCCCACCACCGACCCCGACGAGCTGGCCGCCTGGTACGTCGAGGCCGCCGGCTCCGGCGACCTGGTCCGCTACATCGCCACCTTCGAGCACACCCTCGCCGTCATGCAGACCCGTGAGGGCCTGCTGCGCACCGCCGAGGAGTATGTGCTGGACCTGGCCGCCGACGGTGTCGTCTACGCCGAGGTGCGCTACGCCCCCGAGCTGAACACCAGGGGCGGGCTCGCGCTCAGCGAGGTCGTGGAGACCGTGCAGGAGGGCCTCGCCGCCGGCATGGCCAAGGCGGCCGCCGCCGGCACCCCCGTCCGCGTCGGCACCCTGCTGTGCGGCATGCGGATGTTCGACCGGGTCCGCGAGGCCGCCGACCTCGCCGTCGCCTACCGCGACGCCGGTGTCGTCGGCTTCGACATCGCCGGCGCCGAGGACGGCTTCCCGCCCGCCGACCACCTGGCCGCCTTCGAGCACCTGCGCCGTGAGAACGTGCCGTTCACCATCCACGCCGGCGAGGCCCACGGCCTGCCCAGCATCCACCAGGCCCTGCAGGTGTGCGGCGCCCAGCGCATCGGCCACGGTGTGCGCCTGACGGAGGACATCCCCGACCTCGCGGCCGGCAAGCTCGGCCGGCTCGCGTCCTGGGTGCGCGACCGCCGTGTCGCGCTGGAGATGTGCCCGACGTCCAACCTCCAGACGGGCTGCGCCACTTCGATCGCCGAGCACCCGATCACGGCCCTGAAGGACCTCGGCTTCCGGGTCACCGTGAACACCGACAACCGCCTGGTGTCGGGGACGACGATGACCCGGGAGATGTCCCTGCTCGTCGAGGAGGCGGGCTGGACGGTGGAGGACCTGCGCACGGTCACGGTGAACGCCCTCAAGAGCGCGTTCATCCCGTTCGACGCGCGCAAGGCCCTCATCGAGGACGTCGTCCTGCCGGGTTACGCGGCCGTGCTCTGACCCAGTCCCCTGAGGTAGGCGGCCTGTCCGACGTGCTGAAGGTCGTCGGACAGGACGCTCACCAGGCGGACGCCCAGTGTGACCGGGGGATCCCAGCGCTCGTCCACGATCCGTTCCAGGTCCTTGGCGGCAAGTGAGCGCAGTACGCCGAGGGTCTGCTCGTGGACCGCGTCGTGATACCCGGTCAGCAGCTCGGCCGAGTCGACCTTCACCTTCGCGACCTGTGCGGGGGTGTGCCCGTACCCGTGGTCGTGCGCGGGCAGGTCGAGGCCGAAACGCTTCTGCCACTCCTGGGAGAGCCAGACCTGATCGAGGCCGAAGGCGTCGGCGATGTGGTCGTCCTGCACCCGGGTCAGGTGCCAGACGAGCCAGGCGATGGAGTTGGCGCCGGGCGTCGGCCGGTGGTTCAGCTCGTCCGGTCCGAGGCCGTCGAGGGCGGCATGGACTTCTTCCTGGATGCGGCCGTAGCCGTCGATGAGGATGTCCTTGGCATGCATAAGGTCCACCATCGCGCATCCGGCGCCCTCACGCGTCCGGAATCCAGCTCCCGCGGAAGCCCGGGGGTACCGCCCGGGCAGGTGCACCCGTGCCACCGGCGCGCCGGCCACCGGATCCGGGTCGTGCGGGCGACCGCCCCGGGGTGTCCACGACCAGGTGCCGGACGTGGTCCCGGTCCGGACGGTAGGCGATCAGCCGTGGGCGGTGAGGTGGTCGGCGAGCGCGGTGAGTTCGGCGGCGCCGCGGCCGAGGCGCTTCATCTCGTACACCGTGAAGATGACCCGGCAGTGCGAGGCGTGCGGTGGTAGGCGGAGGCGACCGCTCCGCCGCGCGAGCGGCACGACGAGGCGGGCTGAGCGTCATACTTCGGACAGGCGTGCTGTTCGACGGCGTCGGCGTCCGAACGGTCGAGCGGGGAACATGTTCGTTACGATCGAGTTATGACTGCCAGAAGAGAGCCGATCAGCCGCCGGGAGCGGCCGGCGAAGCCCGCCCTGTCCCGGCGCTGGATTGTGGACACCGCCGTGCGGATCATGCGGGCGGAGGGGCTGAGGAAGGTCACGATGCGCCGCCTGGCGCAGGAGCTGGATACCGGCCCGGCGTCGCTGTACGTCTATGTCGCCAACACCGCCGAGCTGCACGCAGCCGTTCTGGATTCCCTGCTCGGCGAGGTCGACCTGACCGGGCGGGACGTCGGTGAGGACTGGCGCGAGCAGCTTCGTGCCGTCATGACGTCGTACACCCAGGTGCTGTTCGAGCACCCGCAGCTGGCGCGGGCCGCGCTCGTCGCCCGCCCGAGCGGGGAGAACTACCTGCGCCTGGTGGAGCGCATCCTCGATCTCCTCTCGGAAAGCGGCGCCGGTCGCGAGCAAGTCGCCTGGGGGGTGGACAAGCTGCTCCAGGATGCGACGGCCACCGCTGCCGAGCACTCGACGCGTGAGCACGATCCCGCTTCCGAGGACGACTGGAACGCCACGGTGCGTGCACTTCACGCCGTGGACGCCGCCACGCATCCGGCGATCACCGCGCACATGCCCGCCCTGATCGGCGGCTCGGTGGCGGACAGGATCCGCTGGAGCTTCGACGTCCTCGTCAACGGCATCACGCACACGCCCGTTCCGGGCGCAGGAGGCTGAGTTCCGGGCGGGCTCGCCCGCCCGGCCGGCGGCTGCGGCTCGGTTGAACGCAGTTCTCTCGCCGCCTGCCGCTGACACACAAACTGTACAGAACTTGTTCGCAACGAACATGTTCGCTACGGTTGGACGGACTGAGGTGTTCCCCTACTGCTTTCGGAGGGCCCGTGAGCACCAGCCATTTCCCGATCGCGATCATCGGTGCAGGTCTCGGCGGCCTGACCGCCGCCCGTGTCCTGCACGTCAACGGCATCGAGTCGGCGATCTTCGAACTGGAGGCGTCGGCAGCGGCCCGTACGCAGGGCGGGATGCTCGACATCCATGAGGAGAACGGGCAGAAGGCCCTGCACGCCGCCGGCCTCCACGACGACTTCCTCAAGATCGTCCACCAGGGAGGTCAGGCCATGCGTCTCCTCGGCCCCGACGGCACGGTGCACGTGGCCGAGGAGGACGACGGCACCGGCGGCCGGCCCGAGGTGGACCGCGGCGACCTGCGTGACCTGCTGCTCGGCTCCCTGCCCGACGGCACGATCCACTGGGGCCGGAAGGTCACCGGCGCCCGGGCGCTGGACGACGGGCGCCACGAGGTGACGTTCGCCGACGGCTCGGCCATCACCACCGATCTCCTGATCGGCGCGGACGGCGCCTGGTCCCGGATCCGGCCGCTGGTCTGCGACGCCTGGCCCGCCTACACCGGCATCTCCTTCGTCGAGACCGACCTGTTCGACGCCGACACCCGCCACCCGCGCAGCGCCGCGGTCATCGGCGGCGGGTTCTTCATCGCCCTGGGGGGCGAACGCGGTGTCCTCGCGCACCGGGAGAGCGACGGCAGTCTCCACGTCTACACGGCGCTCAAGGCCGACGAAGGCTGGCTGGACACGGTCGACTTCACCGACCACGCTGCCGCCAAGGCCGCGGTTCTCGCCCACTTCGAGGGCTGGGACGAGGGCCTGCGCGCCCTGGTCGCCGACGCGGACACGATCACACCTCGCCGTATCCACGCCCTGCCCCTCGGACGCCGCTGGGACCGCGTCCCGGGCGTGACGCTGCTTGGTGACGCCGCCCACCTGATGTCCCCCTTCGCCGGGGAGGGCGCCAACCTCGCCATGCTCGACGGCGCCGAACTCGCCCTGACCATCGCCGCCCACCCCGGCGACACCGAAGCCGCCCTGGCAGCGTACGAGGAGGCACTCTTCCCGCGCAGCGAGGCGTCCGCCGCCGAGTCCGCCGCCAACCTGGACACCATGTTCGGCGAGCGCGGCCTGGAGCAGATGGTCGCCTTCTTCACCTCCGACCCGGCAGCCCAGTGAGGCCCGCTCTCACGGCCACCGCGCCCTCAGCCACCGAACCCCCCGCATCCAGGAGCACCTCATGACCGCACCCCATCAGCGCATCATTGCGGTGCGGCCGGGCCTCGACCTCGAAGTGCGCGAGGCCGGCACCAGCGGCAGCCCGGTGCTCGTCCTGCACGGCGGCCCCGGCCCCTCCAGCATCTCGCCCCTGATCGACCACCTGGCACCGGATCGCAGGGTGGTCGCGCCCACCCATCCGGGCTGGGACGCCACCGTACGGCCGGGCGACCTGGACTGCGTGCCCGCACTCGCCGCTGCCTACCTGGAACTTCTCGGCCACCTCGGGCTGAACGACGTGACGGTGATCGGCACGTCCTTCGGCGGCTGGGTCGCCACCCAGACCGTCCTGGACGACTGCGAGGGCCGGATCTCCCGGCTCGTCCTCATGGATGCCATCGGCCCCGTCATACCCGGCCAGCAGATCACCGTGCCCGCCGGTCCGCCGGCTCCGGCGTCGCAGCGCGGACCGTCCGCACAGGCGATGGCCGCCATGCGCGCCTACGCAGGGCCTGCCATGGCAGACGCCGGCATGCTGTCCCGCCTTTCCACCGTCACGTGCCCGGTACTGGTGATCTGGGGCGCCGACGACACAGTCGTCACCCCCGACTTCGGCCGCGCCTACGCCGCGGGGTTCCCCCACGCGCGATTCGAACTCGTCCCCGGCGCAGGACACCTGCCCATCCGCGAAAAGCCCGAGACGGTCTTCACCCATCTCGACTCCTTCCTCACCCACCGAACCTCGGCCACCGGCCGGTGAACCCCTGCTGTCCGGTTCCCCGTCCGCGGGCCGAACACCCCGCCGCCGGAGCGGACTTGGATCGCGAGGGACATGGTGCTCACGCCCATGAAGGTGGCTCCGAACAGGACAGCGGCGGCGAGCGCGGGGACACTTCCGGCGGACAGGGCGGGCAGCGCGTTGCCGACGGCCTGCAACGACAAGGAGATCGTCAGCAGGGCCGGGCGGGACATGCGCCGGGCCAGGCGCATCCACAGGGCCGCGGCCCCACCCCCGGAACCGGGTACCAGCTCATGCCGACGGGTCCCTCCTCGGCTCGGTGCCTCACCCCGGTCAACGATCAGGAGGTCTGGGGCCCCTCCTGGGGTGGTGTCAGGACCCCTGTCGCGCCGCCTGTTTCCAGGAGCGTGAGGAGCGCGCGGGCGGCGGGGCTGGTGGCCCGGTCCGGCGGCAGCAGGGCGACCGTCTCGTACTCCGCCTCGCCCGTGCCCTTCAGCGGCAGCGCCGTGAGCGCGGGCCGCTTGTGCCGGAAGTGCCGGGGCACGACCGCGATCCCGAGGTTCTCGTCCACCAGGTCCAGCAGACTGTGCACGTCGTTGACCTCCAGCGCGACCGTGCGCCGGATCCCGGCCGCGGCGAACGCGGCGTCGGTGGTGCGCCTCGGGCCCCAGTCCGGATGGAAGTCGACGAAGACCTCCCCGGCCAGGTCGTCCGGGGTGAGCACCGCGCCCGCCGAGGCCAGCCGGTGCCCCGGGTGGCACAGCACAGTCATCGGCTCGCTGGTCAGCGCCACCGAGCGCAGCTGGTCGGAGTCCGCCCGGGTGCGGTAGGCGAAGGCCAGGTCGAGCCGGCCGGCCGCGACCTCCTCGGCCAGCGCGCCCGAACCGGCCTGCCGCAGCCGGATCTCCACGTCCGGGTGCCGCCCCCGGAAGCCCGCCAGCAGCCGTGCCACCTGCACCCCGGCGATGCACTGCTCGGTGCCGAGGGCCAGCGTGCCGCGCAGCACGCCCTGCACCGCGGCCACGGCCTCGTGCGCCGAACGCACCTGCGCCAGGATCCGCTCGGCCTCCGCCAGCAGCGCCCGCCCCGCCTCGGTGAGCGTCACCCGCCGGGTGGTGCGCACGAACAGCGGCGCCCGCAGCTCCCGCTCCAACGCCCTGATCGACGCCGACAGACCCGACTGGGACACCATCAGGCGCTCGGCGGCCCGGGTGAAGTGCTGGTCCTCGGCGACGGCGACGAAGTGCTGGAGATGGCGCAGTTCCATGATTGAGAAGCCTAGCCGCACAATTCCATCGGATTCTCCTGTTGGACCGCTGCGTGGGGGGCGCGGAAGACTGACGCGGGCAGACCAGGTGCCAACCCCTCTGGAGTCGCGTTGTACACCGCACACCCCGACCGCTACGACGGCATGCCCTACCGGCGCACCGGGCGCAGCGGACTGCAGCTTCCCCTGCTGTCCCTCGGCCTGTGGCACAACTTCGGTCCGGACCGCCCGTCGAGACCCAGCGGGCCATCCTGCGCCGCGCCTTCGACCTGGGCGTCACCCACTTCGACCTCGCCAACAACTACGGCCCGCCGCCCGGCGCCGCCGAGTCGGCGCTCGGCGAGGCCCTGAAGGCCGACTTCGCGCCGTACCGCGACGAGCTGGTGATCTCCACCAAGGCCGGTTACCTCATGTGGCCCGGCCCGTACGGCGAATGGGGCTCGCGCAAGTACCTGCTCTCCTCGCTCGACCAGAGCCTTGCGCGGATGGGCCTGGACTACGTCGACGTCTTCTACTCGCACCGCCCCGACCCGGACACTCCGCTGGAGGAGACGATGGGCGCCCTGCACTCGGCCGTGCAGCAGGGCAAGGCGCTCTACGTCGGCGTCTCCAACTACTCGGCGGAGCAGACCCGCGAGGCCGCCCGCATCCTCGCGGGGCTCGGCACCCCGCTCCTCATCCACCAGCCGCGCTACTCGATGCTCGACCGGCGCCCCGAGGACGAGGGCCTGCTCGACGCCCTGGACGAACTGCAGGTCGGCTCCATCGCCTACTCGCCGCTGGAGCAGGGCCTGCTGACCGGCCGTTACCTCGACGGCATCCCCGAGGACTCCCGGGCCGCCGGCGACAGCCCCTTCCTCAACTCGGACGCGGTCACCGAGGACCTGGTCGCCCGGCTGCGCGCCCTCGACGAGATGGCCAAGTCCCGTGGCCAGACCCTGGCGCAGCTGGCGCTGGCCTGGGTGCTGCGCGGCGGCCGGGTCACCTCGGCACTGGTCGGCGCGAGCAGCCCGCGGCAGATCGAGGACAGCGTCGGCGCCATCCGCAACCTCGACTTCGACGCCGGGGAACTGGCACGGATCGACGCGATCGTCAGGCCTTAGCCCCACGACGGGGCAGTGCGTGGGCGCGACGGCGGAGGCTCACGGCTTCGGCGGCTCGCCCGCGCTCCAGACGATCGCCGGGGGCACCACCCGCCCGCACAGCGGAGTGCCCTTGGCGTCGGTGAGGGCGAGCCGGCCCACCAGCGCACCGCGCCGCCGTGCCTCGGCGAGCACCTGAGGCGGAACGCCGGCGAGCATCAGCTTGGCGCGCCGGAACATCCGGGACGACTCCTCCTGCGGCTGCCTGCCGAGCCAGGAGAGGCAGACGAAGCGTCCGCCGAGCCGGTTCTGCACGTACGGGCCGCTCAGCTCGCCGCCGGCGGTGAACGTGCAGGGGAGCGTCCAGGCCGCCGTCGGGGCGTCGCCGGGCTGCGGATCGAGCAGCTCGGCGGGCCGGTCCTTGCGCTGGACCGCGACCTCGATCCCGCTGACCCCGTGGAAGCCGGGCCCGGGAGGGCAGTCCCGGCCGGGCAGGGCGTGGCCTTCGATGCGCAGGAGCATGCCACCAGTGTGCGAGGCGGCGCAGGACAACGCCCCGTTCCCGGACCCCGGCGCGCGGCGCGCGATCGTCAGGCCGTCAGCCGCTCACTGACCTCCAGCCCGGCGAGTCGCGGGCTGGTGGCACACCACACGCCGGTCGCCGCACCCTGCGCGACGGTCTTCTGCTGCCGGGCAGGGTGGCGGCGGAACCCGCCGTCGGCCGACCGGAGTCAGGCACTCGCCGGCACCCGGTCCAGGAAGCCCAGCACCTGCCGGATCCGGCCCTCCGAGTCCAGGGTCACCACGTCGAACCCGGCGACCGGCGCCGCGCCGTCGGCCTCGTTCACCAGCTCCCAGCCGAAGCGCGCGGTGTCGTGGTGGCCGTCCACCGCACCGAGCGGGCGGAAGACGAACCCGGGGAACTGCTCGTGGGCCAGGGCGATCACGGCCGCTATGCCCTCGTGGCCGCGGACGTCGGCGAGCGGGTCGGTGTAACGGCCGTCCACGGCCCACGCGGCGGCGACCGCCTTCTTCAGCGCCTCCGGCTCGGTGGCGTTCCAGGCCTCGAAGTAACGGGCGGCGGCGCTCTCGTAACGGTTGGTGTTCACGGACACGGTGAATCAGCCTCCATCGAGGTCGTATCTGCTGGTCAGGGCCGGATCCGGGGACTTCGCCGATCCGGTGTGACCACCATGCCGGAGGCCGGTGGGGCGGGTCGATTACCTCCCCGGTAATGCCGGGGGGCGTGCACAGCCCGGTGCATTCCAGGTCAGAACAGGCCGTGAATATGCCCAACAGGCTGGCCGGAAAGTCATGGTGACAGTGTTTCGGGAGAGGCGATACTCGAACGTCAGGGGCACTTCACCGCACAGGAGCCGCACGGGAAGCGAGCGCTTCGGCCGGCACACCAGCGAGGCGACGGGGGAGTGAGACGTGCACGACGAGTTCCTGTGCCATGTCACGGCGTACGGCATGTGCGACGGCCGGCGCATCGGCGTACCGCTCGGCACCTATCGCGCGCCGACGCTGGCCCTGGCCCTGTGGTGGCTGCGGGACCGGGCGTCCTGGATCGCCGAGCGGCTCGACCCCAGCCCGGAGGACTCCGCCTTCCCGGCCGGCGCGCTGGTGCCGGTCGCCGAGACGGTCGCCGACGTGCCCTGCCTGCTGCGTGCCTGGTGCGCGGACGACGCCGGGCAGGAGCGCGTGGCCGACGAGCTGGCGGGCGGCCGGCTGGTGCGGATCGCCGCCAGCGACGACACCACCGAGTACGAACTGCTCGCCGAGTCCGTCGACGCGCTCCGTATGCAGCGCACTGTGCCGGCGCTGGTCGTACCCGTCGGCTGACACGTGTCGGCCCCTCCTGACAGACGAGCCCACATGTGGGTCAATCGGTACAATTCTGGCCATGGCGGAGCGGCCGATCGCCCCGACGGCGCCCGAACTCGTTCTGGAGACCGACACGGGCTCCACGGTGATGAGCCCGGGCCGCGACTACCACGTCGGGCGCGACCCGTTGAGCGACATCGTCTTCGACGATGCCCGGGTCTCGTGGCACCACGCCGTGCTGCGCTGCGACCGCGACCACTGGACCCTGGCGGACCAGCACAGCACCAACGGCACCTACGCCGACGGCCGCAGGATCGAGGAGTGGGGAGTGCGCCCCGGCAGCGTGATCCGCTTCGGCAACCCCACCGACGGCCCCCGCGCAGTCCCGGCCGGTGCCCCGGAACCCGCCCCCGACCGCCCCTGCGCGGTGTCCCGGCCCGAGTGGACCGGCACCTTCCGCCGCCCCACCAGCATCCGCCCGCTGCCCGTACGCACCGTCCGGATCGGCCGGGCATCCGACAACGACCTCGTCGTGGACGACCTGATCGTCTCGCGCCGCCACGCCGAACTGCGCACGCACACGGACGGCACGTACGAGATCGCCGACCTCGGCAGCCACAACGGCACCTTCCTCAACGGCCGGCCCGTCACCCGCGCCCCCGTCTGTCCGGGCGACGTCATCGGCATCGGCCACTCCGCGTTCTGCCTGGTCGGCGACGAACTCCAGGAGTACGTCGACACCGGCGAGGTCTGCCTCGACGTCCAGGACCTCACCGTCGCCGTCGGCGGTGACGGCGGGACCAAGGTGCTGCTCGACCACGTGTCCTTCCCGGTGGGCGAGAAGTGCCTGCTCGCGGTGGTCGGACCGAGCGGCGCCGGCAAGTCCACCCTGCTGAACGCCCTGACCGGGCAGCGGCCCGCCGACCGCGGCGCCGTCCTGTACGACGGCCGCGACCTCTACCGCGACTACGCCGAACTGCGCCAGCGCATCGGCCTGGTCCCGCAGGACGACATCCTGCACCCCCAGCTCACCGTGCGCGCCGCCCTCACCTACGCGGCCGAACTGCGCTTCCCCGAGGACACCGACCCGGCCGAGCGCCAGGCCCGGGTGACGGAGGTGATCCGCGAACTGGGCCTCGAGGAGCGCGCCGGCCAGCCCGTGCACAGCCTCTCCGGCGGGCAGCGCAAGAGGGTCAGCGTGGCCCTGGAACTGCTCACCAAACCCTCCCTGCTCTTCCTCGACGAGCCGACCTCCGGGCTCGACCCCGGCATGGACCGCTCGGTGATGACCATGCTGCGCGGCCTCGCCGACGACGGCCGCACCGTCATCGTCGTCACCCACAGCGTGCTCAGCCTCGGCGTCTGCGACCGCCTCCTGGTCCTCGCCCCCGGCGGCAAGGTGGCTTACTACGGGCTGCCCGGCGACGCCCTCGCCTTCTTCGGCTTCGAGCAGTGGCCGGAGGCCTTCGAGGCCTTCGACCGCGACCCGGACCGCGACTGGGCCGGGGACTACCGCGACTCGCCGTTCCACCGGCACTACGTCAGCGAGGCCACCACCCAGCCCCGCCACCCCGGCCCGGCTCCCCTCACTCCGGCACCACCGCTGCGCCCGCGCGGCTGGACCGCCCAGCTCGGCACCCTGGTCCGCCGCTACACGGCCGTGCTGAGCGCCGACCGCACCTTCCTGCTCGTCATGATCGCCCTGCCGTTCGTCATGGGCGCCATGGCCCGTGCCCTCGCCGGCGGCCGGCTCACCCCGGACACCGCGATGAACACGCTGCTCATCCTGTGCGTCGGCGCCGTCCTGGCCGGGGCAGCGGGCGCGGTGCGCGAACTCGTCAAGGAGCGCGCCGTCTACCGGCGCGAACGCGCCGTCGGCCTGCCCAGATCGGCATACCTGATGTCCAAGGTCGTGGTGCTCGGCACGATCACCGTCGCCCAGGCCGTCGTCCTCACCCTGGTCGCCCTGCTCGGCGTCGACCTGAACGCCCCCGGCGGCAAGGGCGTCCTGCTGCCACCGCTCGCCGAGATCACCCTGGCCGTCGCCCTGCTGGCGTTCACCGCGATGATGCTCGGCCTGCTCGTCTCCGCGCTGGTGCGCAAGGAAGAGGTGACGATGCCGCTGCTGGTGCTGCTCGCCATCGTCCAGGTCGTCTTCTGCGGGGCCCTGCTCAAGCTGAACGGTGTGCCCGGCCTCGAGCAGCTGTCCTGGCTGGTGCCCTCCCGCTGGGCGCTCGGCGCGATGGCCGGCACGGTCGGACTGTCCCGGATCGTGCCCGGCCCACTGACCGCCGATCCCCTCTTCCGGCACTCGACGGGCGTCTGGCTGCTCGACCTGGGCATGCTGGTGGTGCTGTCCCTCCTCAGCGGCCTCGCGGTCGCCCGGCTGCTGCGCCGGCAGGAGCCGGCCGTGATGCGGAAGTAGGCGGCACCGTGACAGCGACGACAGCGACACGGAAGCAGGCGCCCCGATGAGCAGAGCGACCGGCCCCGGATTCCAGCCCACGCACGTCGTCCCGCCGCACGGCATGCCCGCCTGGCAGGCCCCCGACCCCGCCCGGCCCACCGTGCCCCTCGACCCGCTGCTGCCGGTCCAGCTCCTGGAGCGGCGCGGCGACTGGGGGCACATCCGCTGCGCCAACGGCTGGGCCGCCTGGGTCGACGGCCGTCACCTCATCGCCGTACCGGAGGACCCGCCCGCGGCCGGCGGCCCGCCCGGCGACGCCGACCCCCGGCCCCTGCTGGCCCGGGCCACCGAGGCCCTGGCCGACTACCGGTCCGCGGTGGAGGAGCTGGCGGCCGGCACGCTCGACGGCGAGGACTTCGCCGGCCGCACCCGGGGCCTCAGGCTCGGGATCGTGGTCGACGGCGAGTCCATGTGGCTGTACGACCCCGAGGAAAGCCGCTGGGTGTACGGCGAGGGGCGGCGGCTGACCACCTACGCCACCGACCGCGAGGCCCCCAGCGGGGACGACACCGGACACGCCCCGACCCGGCTGGTCGCGCCCGACGGTGAGCAATGATGGCGCGCCAGACCAGCCTGTTCTCCGGCCGGCCCGCCGAACTGATCGGCCGGAAGGTGGCGAACTACCTGATCGAGAGCGAGGTCGGGCGCGGCGGCATGGCCGTCGTCTTCCGGGCCCGCGACCTGCGCCTGGACCGCACCGTCGCCCTCAAACTGCTCGCGCCCGAACTCGCCCGCAACGACACCTTCCGCCGGCGCTTCACCCACGAGTCCCAGGTGGCCGCCTCGATCGACCATCCGCACATCGTGCCGGTCTTCGACGCCGGTGAGACGGACGGGGTGCTCTACATCGCCATGCGCTACGTCTCCGGCAGCGACCTGCGCCGTCTGCTGGACGACCGAGGAGCGCTGCCGCTGCCGGACGCCGTACGGATCGCCGCGCAGGTGGCCTCCGCCCTCGACGCCGCCCACGCACACGGCCTGGTGCACCGGGACGTCAAGCCCGGCAACATCCTGATCGCCGAGGGCACCGACAGCGACCACCCCGAGCACGTGTACCTCACCGACTTCGGGCTCACCAAGAAGTCGCTGTCGCTGACCGGCTTCACCAGCGTCGGCCAGTTCGTCGGCACCCTCGACTACGTGGCCCCCGAGCAGATCTCCGGCCGCCCGGTCGACGGCCGCTGCGACGTCTACGGGCTGGCCTGCGTCGTCCACGAGACCGTCACCGGCCGTCCGCCCTTCCAGCGCGACGACGACATGGCGCTGCTGTGGGCCCACCAGTACGACGAGCCGCCTCCGCCGAGCACGGTCCGCCCCGGGCTCCCCCCGGCCGTCGACGCCGTCTTCGCCAGGGCCCTCGCCAAGAGCCCGGACGACCGCTACGACACCTGCCTCGCCTTCGTCGCCGCGCTGCGCGCCGCCACGTCCGCCACGGCCGCACCGGCGGCAGGCCCGCACGTCGGGTCCCCGGCGACCGAGACGGAGACCGGGTCACAGACATTGACGGAAACAGAGACAGTGGCGGAGACGGAGACGGGGACGGATACGGATCGCGTGGTGACCGGAACGCCGCCTCCCCCGCACTGGGCCGGACCCGTGTTCCACGGCTGAGCCACCGCGTCGGTCAGGGCGGGGGCGGCTCGCTCACCTCGCCCCGGCGCCGCACCGGCAGCGCCAGCAGCCCGCCCAGCAACCCGGCGACCCCACCCCACAGCGCGCCCAGGCCCACCGCCTGCCACAGCCGCGGCTTGAGGAACAGCTCGCCGGACAGCCCGCCGCCCAGATTGCCGATGCCGAGCAGGGACAGGCCGTAGTGCGCCGAGACACGGCCCGTCAGGCAGATCATCAGCACGGTCAGCGCCAGCGCGACGCCCAGGTGCAGGGCGTGCTGCCACAGCCGGATCCGGGCCGGTGAGCGGACCGCCATCCGGAACGCCACGACGAGCAGCAAAATCGCGGCCACGACCACCAGCCACCACCAGCGGCCGTCGTGGTCGGTGAGCGTGCGCAGGTTCAGGGCGGAGACGTCCGGGGTGCGCAGCAGCACGTCCAGGACATGGGGCACGGGCAGGCCGAACGGGCCGCCCACCCGGCCGTTCCAGGTCGCGCCCAGGCCGAGGGTGAGGGCCAGCCAGGCCAGGTTGGGCAGGCCGAGCAGGATCAGCGCGAACGTCGCGGGGGCGTGCCCGCGGGTGGCCGCCGTGATCAGCGCGACGACGAGGCCGACGACGACGTAGGCGAGGAGCAGGACGACCACCGCGTGTGCCGCAGGGCGCACCGACTCCTGGAAGCGCAGCAGCCGCCCCGGCAGCGGAGCCCCGCGCGCGACCAGCACCGCCAGCAGCAGCACTCCGGCCAGCCACAGCAGCCCGAACAGCACGGTGAGCGGCACGTCCGTGGTGAACCCGACCTCCGGCGCGGCGTTGAACAGCCCGGCCAGATCACTGAGCGTGCCGCTGCCCACGTCGACGGCGAAGGTCTGCCGGCCACCGAGCGCCAGGCCGATCAGCACGAGCAGCCACAGCGCCGCGAGCCGGGCGGCCCAGCCGGCCAGCTCCGAGGCCGAGGCCACCGCCCGGTGCCGCAGCGGACGCAGGAAGCCCGCCCCGATCACCAGGGCACCGGCGAGCGTCACCGACAGCGGGATCATGGTGACGCCGGCCCGGCTCTGCGCCAGCGCCCCCGCGTTGCCGGACAGTTCCACGCTGCCGCCGACGGCCGTGGCCAGGGTCGCGGCCACCACCCTCGGGAACGCGCCGTCCGGCAGATCCGCCGCACCGGCCGCCCACAGCCCCAGCGCGGCCACCAGGATCATCACGGCCAGGCCGGTCAGCACCACGCCCACGGCCTGGGGCCAGCCGTGGCGGGCGACGGGCCGCGCGGAGACGGTCGGAGGGCTCACGCTGCCACGCTAAGCAGCAGCCGGGCGCCCCGCCCGTCGGCTTGCGAGCGTCGTGACCCTGCGACACACAATGGGCTCAATGTGCATCCAATTGCACTAAAAGGCACTTGATTGAGAAAAGCCGCGCATCGCGACGGGAAGAAGTGCGCGACGGGAAGAAGTGCTCGTGAGCGTCGAACCTCCGTCCTCCGGCCGCCCCACAGGGCCGCCCTCGGGCCCCCTGTCGGGCTCCTCCCAGCCGCCCTCGGGACCGCCCGCCGGACCGCCGAGCGGCGGCACCGGGCCCAAGGGGCCGCGCGGGCCGTGGTGGAAGTCCGCACCGCGCGTCGCAGCCCTCAGCGCCGCCGTGGTCGCCGCCGTGGTGCTCGCCGTCGTCTTCACCCGTTCGGGTGGCGGCTCCTCGGCCAAGGGCGGCGAGGTCTTCCTGCAGTCCGCCGCCAGTGCCGGCCAGGATCCCTTCACGGAGTCGACGGCGAGGCAGAGTTCCGCCCCGCCGCCCTCCTCCGCCCCGGCCGCGCCCTCCGGCCCGGCGGGCGCGGTGCAGGGAGTGGAGGGCGGGGCGCCCGGCCTCTACGGCGGCACCCAGAAGACCGCGGCCTGCGATGTGGAGCAGCAGGTCAAGGCCCTCCAGGCGGATCCGGCCAAGACCAGGGCGTTCGCCTCCGTGGCCGGTGTCCCGTCGTCCGGCGTGCCCGCCTACCTGCGTTCGCTCACCCCGGTCCAGCTGCGCGTCGACACGCGCGTCACCAACCACGGCTACCGGGGCGGTGCCGCGACCAGCTACCAGTCCGTGCTCCAGGCGGGCACCGCCGTACTGGTCGACAGCCATGGCGTGCCCCGGGTCCGCTGTGCCTGCGGCAACCCGCTGACCTCGCCGGTCGCCGAGAAGAACACGCCCAGGCTGGTGGGCCCGAGCTGGCCGGCGTACCGGCCCTCGAACGTCGTCGTGGTGACGCCCGCGCCGACGGTCATCGACGTCTTCGTGCTCTACGACCCGCACCACGACTACTGGATCCACCGCCCGCACGGCGACCAGGGCTGGCGGCACGACGAGCACGCCAAGCCGCCGAGGTTCCCCCACCCCTGGAATCCGCCCCGGTCTCCGTCTCCGTCTCCGTCCCCGTCCCCGTCGTGCCCGCCCGGTTCGAAGCACTGCCCGTCCACACCGGGCAAGCCGAGCCCGTCGACGTCGTCCTCGCCCCCGGCCTCGTCGAGCCCGTCCCCCTCGCCCTCGGCATCCTCGCCTTCACCTTCGTCCTCGCCTTCGTCGAGCACGTCCCCGCCGACGTCCTCCTCGTCTTCCGGCTCGCCGTCCTCTTCGAACTCCTCGCCGTCCTCCTCGTCGTCGGGACCGAAGTCCTCGGTGTCGTCCTCGACGGGACCGGCCTCGACGGGGGCGTCCGCGTCCCAGTCGTCCTCGGCCGTGGCCTCCTCCACCGGGCCGTCGTCACCCTCCCCGGGGCCTCCGTCGGCCGTGGAATCCACTCGGCAGAGGACGCCCGGAGCGACCGGCGGGCCGCCGGTGACCGCCACCGAGCCGCAGCAGCCGGGACCGTCCACGGGGTGACGATCGCCACTGTGCGCGCTCGGCGAACGCTCAGGGGGACTGCCGGGCCCGGCTCGGGGTATCAGACCGGTGCAACAGGCGACCGGCCGGACCCGGCATTCGAGAGAGACAGCATGACCGAGCACGTGGGCGGGCCAGTGATCCCGACTGGTTTCGACGTAACCGTGGAACCGCTGCGCCGTGCGGCGCACTACAGCGGCGAACCCGGCTCCATCGCGGAGGCGCGGGCCTTCGCCGCCCGGTTCCTCCAGCAGCTGAGGACCGAGTGGTGCGCGACCGTCGACCGCGGTGCCGAGGGGGAACTGCTCCTGCTCGTGAGCGAGCTGGTCACCAACGCCGAGCAGCACAGCGGCGGCCCCTACATCCTGGAGCTGGAGGGAACGGACAGCGCCGTCACGGTCTGCGTGTACGACAGCAGCTCCGCCCTGCCCCGCCGCTGCCCCAGGGATCCCGCGCGCGTCGGGCGGCACGGACTGGAGATCGTGGACGCCCTGGCCACGGAGGTCGTCGTGGAGCGCGTACCCGTGGGCAAGCGGATACGCGCCCGCTTCGACCTCGAGCGCTGAGCCGATTTCCCTCAGGGCGCAATGCAGGGGCCTTGTCCCGCGGCCCCCGCCTCCTAGGCTGACGTGGGTGAGCAACCAGGTGAGCAACGAAGCCCGAGTGATCCCGCTGCGGCCTGCGCCCGCCCGCCCGCGGGAGCCCGAGTCCGAGCCCCGGGAGGTCAGGGAGCCCCTGTGGCGCGACCTGGTCGGTGAGGTGCTGCGCCGCGAGCGGCGGGCACAGGACCGCACGCTGAAGGACGTGGCCGACGCGGCCCGTATCTCGCTGCCCTACCTCTCCGAGGTCGAGCGCGGCCGCAAGGAGGCCTCCTCGGAGGTCCTCGCGGCCGCCGCGCACGCCCTCGGCCTGGGCCTCGGCGACCTGCTGTCCCTGGTCCACGGCGAGCTGACCCGGCGCACGAGCACGCACCGCCGCCCGGCCGCCGTACCGCAGCGGCCCTACAACGGCCTGTGCCTGGCCGCCTGACCAGGCGGCCGGATCACTTCTCCCGCAACTGCCGGAAGAACGCCCGGACATCGCCGACCAGCAGGTCCGGTTCCTCTATGGCCGCGAAGTGCCCGCCCCGGTCGAACTCCGTCCAGCGCACGATGTTCTCGGTCCGTTCCGCCTTGTGCCGCAGCGGAAGCTGGAGTTCGGCCGGGAACACCGCGAGCGCGGTCGGTGCCGTGGACGGCTCGGCGGGCCGGGCCTGCCGGCCGGTGGCGTGCGCCCGCTCGTAGTAGATGCGCGCCGACGAACCGGCTGTGCCGGTCAGCCAGTACAGCATCACGCCGGTCAGCATCCGGTCCCGGTCCACCGCCTCCTCCGGCAGTTCCTCGGAGTCCGTCCAGGCCCGGAACTTCTCGACGATCCAGGCGAGTTGACCGACCGGCGAGTCCGTCAGCCCGTAACCGAGGGTGTGCGGACGGGTGGCCTGCAGTCCGGCGTACCCCGCGTCCTCTCGCAGCCACGCGTCCCACCGGCGCCAGGACCGCAGCGTCCGCTCCCGCTCCTCGGGCTCGAGCGCGGCCAGCTCCTCCTCGGCCGGCTTGGTGAGCGCCTGCGCGCCCGGCAGCAGATTGAGGTGGACGCCGATCACCCGGTCCGGATGGGCGCGGCCCAGCTCGCGCGAGATCGCGGCGCCCCAGTCGCCGCCCTGCAGCCCGAACCGCTCGTAGCCGAGCCGCCGCATCAGCTCCGCCCAGGCATCGGCCACCCGGCCCGCCTCCCAGCCCCGGTCGGCCGTGGGCCCGGACAGCCCGAAACCGGGGATGCTCGGCACGACGACGTGGAAGGCGTCGGCCGCGTCGCCGCCGTGCGCCACCGGGTCGGTGAGCGGCCCGACGACGTCCAGGAATTCCACGATCGAGCCCGGCCAGCCGTGGGTCAGCACCAGCGCGGTGGCGTCCGGTTCGGGTGAGCGGATGTGGGCAAAGTGGACGTGCGCGCCGTCGATCGTGGTGGTGAACTGCGGCCACCGGTTCAGCTCGGCCTCGGCCGCGCGCCAGTCGTAGGTGTGCCGCCAGTGGTGGACCAGCTCCCGCAGATAGCCGGCCGGGACGCCGTACTCCCAGCCTGCGCCGGGCAGTTCGGCGGGCCACCGGGTGCGGTCGAGACGGTCGTACAGGTCGTCGAGGTCGCTCTGCGGGACCGACAGGCGGAAGGGTTCGATGCTCTCGCCGGGTGTGGAGGTCATGATCGGGATGCTAGATCGGGTTGCCGGGCGGAGACTGCACACGCCCGTCGCGGATTTTTCCGCCCGGTTCTGCGTCCGGCCGATGAGTTTCGCGGCGCGGAGCGGTCGGTACAGATGACCGCGTTCCCCGCCCAGGAGGTACCCATGACCACCAACGGCTTCATCACCTGTCTCTGGTTCGACGGCCAGGCCGAGGAGGCCGCCGACTTCTACGTGTCGGTCTTCAAGGACTCCAGCGTCGGCCGCGTGAGCCGCTACCCCGAATCCGGGCCCGGTGAGGCCGGCTCCGTGCTGACCGTCGAGTTCACGGCCAACGGCCAGAAGTTCGTCGCGCTCAACGGCGGCCCCCAGTTCACCTTCAACGAGGCGATCTCCTTCCAGGTCGTCTGTTCCGACCAGGAGGAGATCGACCACTACTGGACCAGGCTCACCGAGCACGGCGGCGAGGCCGGCCCCTGCGGCTGGCTCAAGGACCGCTACGGCGTCTCCTGGCAGATCGTCTACGGCCGGCTGCCCGAGATGCTGCACGGTCCCGACCAGGACGGGACCGCCCGCGCCTTCAAGGCCATGATGGGCATGGGCAAGCTGGACGTGGCCGAGCTGGAGAAGGCGTACGCGGGCGAGTAGCGGCCCGGACGCCCTCGCCGGGGCCCCTCACCCGTCCTCGGTGAGGATCTCGGCGATGACATGCCGGGAGTTCTCCGCCAGCGCCGGGTTGGTGTCCCAGTAGTACGGCAGCTGGATCAGCGAGATCGACAGGGCCCAGCCCCGCCCGCGCGCCCACTCGGCGTCGTCGGCGCCGACCGCCTCGCGGAAGGCGCCCCGGGCGGTCGCCGGCAGCAGGTTCCAGGCGATGATCAGATCCACGGCCGGATCGCCGACGCCGGCACAGCCGAAGTCGATCACGGCGCTCAGCCGGCCGTCGTCGACCAGCACATTGCCGGGGGAGAGGTCCCCATGGGCCCATACGGCGGGACCCGTGGGGGCCGGGGCGTCCAGGGCCCGCTCCCAGCGGGCGGTGACCGCGTCGGTGTCGATCCGACCGCCCAGTTCGGCGATGGCGGCGCGGGTCGGCTCGTCCCGGTCCTGGAGCGGACCGGCGCGGTGGCCCGGCGGGCCGCCCTGCGGGTCGATCCGGCGCAGGGCGCGGACGAACGCGCCGAGGTCCGCGGCGAGCCGCCGCGGACCCCGGACGGACCCCGCCACCGGATTGGTCCCCTCCAGCCAGCCGTACACGGACCACGGCCAGGGGAATGCGTCGTCGGGCTCGCCGGTCCCGAGCGGCTCGGGCACGGCCACCGGCAGCAGCGGCCCGAGCCGGGGCAGCCAGCGCTGCTCGTGTATCACGTCCGGTACGGCACCGGGCCGCCGAGGCAGCCGTACCACCAGGTCGGAGCCCAGCCGGAACATGGCGTTCTCGGTGCCGGACGACGCGAGCGGGCTTACCGGCAGGCCGGCCCAGCGCGGAAAGCGGCGGGCGACCAGCCGGCCGACCAGCGGGGCGTCGAGGTGCATCTCGTCCGCGTGCATACGCGGCGGTGGGGTGACGGCATTCATCGAAGGCCATCCCACCGCCCCGGCGCCCACGCTGTCGACCGGATTTCAGCGGATCGCGGCCCGGCTCAGATCCGGTCGGCCACGATCAGCAGGTACTGGAAGCTGCCGTTCTTGTACGCGGTGAGGAAGGCGTCCTCGATCCCCGTCACCAAGTGGTCGGCCTCCTTGCGTAGTTCCCAGTACGGAATCGTCGCCTCGGTCAGGTCCTCCACATGGACCGGCACGAGCCGGTTCCTGGCCATCGCGCGGAAGTACTCCGACCTCGGGTGGATGTCGCAGATGTAGTGCGCGTTGATCAGCGACACCTCGCGCGAGGCCCGGCCGTAGGTGTCGTTGTAGCAGCCGGTGACCGTCACGTAGCGTCCGCCGCGGCGCAGCAGCCGGGCGTGCTCGGCGAACAGCAGCTCCAGCTCGACGTACATCGTGGACTCGTTGTTCCACGAGGCCGCGTACGCACCCGACTCGAAACCGGTGTCCAGCATGTTCCGGTGGTGGTAGCGCACCTTGTCGCCGACGTCCCGCTTGCGGGCCATCTCATTGGCGAAGTCGGCCTGCTTGGCGGAGATGGTGACGCCGTCGGCGTGGCAGCCGTAGCGCAGGTTCGCCACGATGCTGCCGCCGCCCCGGCCGCAGCCGGCGTCGAAGACCCGGTCGGCGGGCGTGAGCGGGCCGAGGTGGCTCGCCAGCAGTTCGGCCTGGGCGTGCTCCAGCCGGTGCAGCTCGCCGGTGATCCGCTTCTTGCGCAGCTCCGGGTCGGGCTCGTCGAGCACCGACCGGTCGGCCTCCCCGATCCCGTAGTGATGGTGGTACAGATCGTCGATCTTTCCGAGTTCGAGGTTGACCGGGTTTTCCTCGGCGTTCCAGTAGTCCGCGACGCGGTTCTGGTACCTGGACTGGGTCGGCACCGGGGCTGACGTGGTGGTCTTCCGGGCGACAGGGGCGGTGGTCAACAGTGACTCCTCGAAGTGCGTCTGACGGTGTTTCGGTCGGGCTCGGGAATTACCAGTAGTCGGGCAGGTGGTAGCGGTTGGTGTTGGTGGCGTGCCACTCGTGGTTGCCCGCGACCCAGGCGGCCAGGCCCTCGGCGTAGCGCGCGATCAGGGGTGAGGTGGCGGACAGGGCGGCCGACTCCTCCTCGAAGGCCTCCATGATCCGGTTGTGGATCCCGACGGACTTCAGATAGGCCGCCTTGAGCCCTCGCCGGTCGTTGGCCGCGACCACCTGCGGCAGATTGAGGTGGTCCGGGTCGCTCGCCAGCTCCTTGGTGAAGGAGTACAGGTCGTTCACGATCGTGGTGGCGTTGCAGGCCAGGGCGGTGATCCGCTGGATCTCCGGGCGGGCGTAGACCTGCTCGGGCAGTTCGTAGCCGTCCACGGCGTCGACCAGCGACAGACAGGGCCGGAAGTTGTTGAACTGCCGCATCACCAGGTACTCCCAGACCCGGGGCGTGTACCGGGTCTCCATCCAGGCGGCCTCGCCGAGATAGCCCATGTGCAGCCGGGCCATGTCGTGCACGAACCGGTCGGTCTGGCTGGGCGTGGCGAAGGTGGCGAAGTCCTCGAGGGCGGAGCGGTACGAGCGCAGCGGGCCGTCGGCCTGGAGGCCCTCCTGCCACTCCGCCTCCAGCTCCGGGACGCCGTGGAAGGGGTCGAGCGCCGACTGGGCGATGATCAGCGGGCCACCGAGGCCGCGCCGCGATCCGCCCCGCCCCTCGTCCTCCTCGCAGTAGCAGGAGTCCACGATGTTCTCGGCGAGCAGCAGCTTGCCGGCGGCGGTCAGCCGGTCCAGGTCGAGCCCGCCCGGATGCTGCAGGACGACGGCACGGCCGAACTGGAAGTCCGAGAAGTCCCCCGTCCAGGCCTCGGGGAACAGATCCAGTTCCCGGGCCCAGGTCTCCAGCCGGCGGTCGATCTCGGCGGCCTTGTCCGGGTCGGCGGGCACGGCGGGCCGGTGGTGCAGAGCGGGGATCACTCCGGTGCGCCGGGCCGGGCGCAGGGCCTGGGCGAGGTTCGGTGGTCCGGGCAGCGTGTAGGCGGTCGTGGGTGTGCTCATGGCGTGCTCCAGGCCGTCAGTCGGCGGTCCGGCCGAGCTGCACGTTCTCCAGGATCCCCGCCGCGTCCGGGACGAGGATGGCCATGGAGTAGTAGGCGGTGACCAGGTAGTTGATGACGGCCTGCTCGTTGATGCCCATGAAGCGGACGTTCAGGCCCGGCTGGAACTCCTCCGGGATGCCGGTCTGGTAGAGGCCGATGACCCCCTGGTCGGCCTCGCCGGTGCGCAGCGCGAGGATGCTGGTGGTGTGGTCGTCGGTGATCGGGATCTTGCTGCACGGATAGATCGGCACTCCGCGCCACGCCGGTACCTCGTGCCCGTCGACGCTCGCGGTTCCGGGCACCAGACCGCGCCGGTTGCACTGCCGGAAGAACGCCGCGATCGCCTTCGGATGGGCGAGGAAGACCTTGGTCTTGCGCCGCATGGACAGCAGCTCGTCCATGTCGTCCGGGGTCGGCGGGCCGGTGAAGGTGCTGATCCGCTGGCTGTAGTCGACGTTGTGCAGGAGCCCGAACTCGCGGTTGTTGACCAGCTCCCACTCCTGGCGCTCGCGGATCTCCTCGACGGTCAGCCGCAGCTGCTGCTGGGTCTGGTCCATGGGGTCGTTGTAGAGATCGGCGACCCGGGTGTGCACCCGCAGCACGGTCTGGGTGAGGGACAACTCGTACTCGCGCGGGGCGAGTTCGTAGTCCACGAAGCCGCCCGGCAGCGTCGGCTCGCCGACATGGCCGGCCTGCAACGGGACCTCGGCCTCGCCCTTGCGGTTCATGGGCTTGCGCTGCTGCTCGACATACGTCTGCAGATGCGCGGCGAGGGACGGAACCCGAGCGGTGACCTCCTGGACGACCGCCCAGGGCAGGGCGAGGACCACGCCGGCGGTGTCGGCCCGCACCGAGGACAGCCACAGCGGGTCGGACTGGCCGACCGCCTCGTCGCCCATCTGATCGCCGGCCGCGACGACCCCGATCACCTCCTGGTCGCCGTACTTGCCGTTGGCGTAGCGGGTGAACCGGCCGTGGACGACCAGGTACGCCTCCGTCACGGGCTGGCCGGCCTCGAACAGCACCTGGCCGGCGCGCACCTCGCGGGGCTGGAAGCGCCCGGCGATCTCCTGCAGGACGTCGAGATCGGAGTAGCCGCGCAGGATCGGCAGCTCGGTCAGCGTGTGCGGAATGACCCGGATGTCGTCGGCGCCGTTGTGCTCGAAGTGCACCCGGCCGCGTCCGGTACGCAGCTGCAGGCGGCGGTTGACCCGGTAGGTGCCGCCCCTGACGTCCACCCACGGCAGGGTCTTCAGCAGCCACCTGGAGGTGATGGCCTGCATCTGCGGTTCGGATTTGGTGGTCGTGGTCAGCTGGCGTGCCGCCTGGGTGCCGAGGCTGGTGAGCGGCCTTTCGGCTTCGGGCGCGTGGGCGGGCTCTTCGACGGCGGAACCGGTGGCGCTGTCCGGTGTGGACACTTTCCCTCCAGCAGGGCGGAACGGGGGTGACTGGATCGGTCGGTGATGTGCGTGGTGGTGCTGCGCCGGACCAGCCAAACAGGCCGGATGATCACGGGGAAAGGCGTGAAAGGGGGCGGATTCATGCGTCGGTTGTGCAAACCCATGGTTTGTGTCAAACAAGCCGAGCGCGGCTTTCCGTACGCTGCACCACACCTCGTTGCGGTGGTTTCATGCCCGCCCTTCACTCTCCGGAATGACTTGGAGTGGCCGAGGAGTCACATCTTGTAATCGAAGGTGTCCCTGGCTCCGGCCCCGGCCGCTCGGCGCGCGTGCCGACGGCGGGATGGCTAGCGTGAGCAGCGGGGAGGCAAGCGCGAGCTGTCTGGACACGTCTTGACATAAGGACATCAGGAGGGCCGTGAGCATGGCCGTGCAACCCGAGGGAACGCCCTGTTGGGCTGATGCGATGTTCAGTGACGTCGAGGGAGCCAAACGGTTCTACGGCGACGTCCTCGGCTGGACCTTCGGCGAGTCGTCGCCGGAGTACGGCAACTACACCCAGGCCCATGTGGGCGGCAAGGCGGTGGCAGCGGTCGTCCCGCCCATGCCCGGCCAGGAGGGGCAGTCGCAGTGGTGCCTGTACTTCGCCTCGCCGGACGCCGCCGCCACCGCGCGGAAGGTCCGCGACAACGGCGGCGAGATCCTGATGGAACCGATGAAGGTCGGCGACTTCGGCACCATGTGCCTGGCCCGGGAGCCCAGCGGAGCCGTGTTCGGCGTCTGGCAGGCCGGTACCCACGAGGGATTCGAGGCGACCGGGACCCCGGGCGCCTACTGCTGGGCCGAGGTCTTCACGCGTGAACCGGAGAAGGCCGACACCTTCCTCTGTGCCGTCTTCCCCTACCGCATGAAGCAGATGGAGGACCACGCCGTCGACTTCCGGCTCTTCGACGTGGCCGAGAACACCGTCCTCGGCCGGATGAAGATGACGGACGACTTCCCGCCCGAGGTGCCGTCGTACATCAACGTCTACTTCACCGTCGACGACTGCGACCAGGCGGTGGAGCGTGCCGTCAAGCTCGGCGGTGTCCTGCGCTTCGGGCCGATGAGCAGCCCCTTCGGCCGGTTCGCGGCCCTCAGCGACCCGCAGGGCGCGAACTTCTCGGTGATCGACATCACGACCACCGAGGGGGAGATGCCGTCGGTCAGGGACGTGTGAGGTCAGGGGCGGGTCACCGGCCGCCCGCGGCCGGACGCCGGACACGGCCGGCCCTGCGGCCATGGCATGATCGTGCGCATGCGTGAACGTGTGGTGGCCGCGTGCGACGGGGCTTCGAAGGGAAACCCCGGACCGGCCGGATGGGCGTGGGTGGTCTCCGACGACGAGCGGACGCCCGCCCGCTGGGAGGCGGGCCCGCTCGGCCGGGCCACGAACAACGTCGCCGAACTCACCGCCCTGGAACGCCTGCTCACCGCGATCGAGCCGGATGTGCCGCTGGAGATCCGCATGGACTCCCAGTACGCGATGAAGGCGGTCACCACCTGGCTGCCCGGCTGGAAGCGCAACGGCTGGAAGACCGCCGCCGGCAAGCCGGTCGCCAACCAGGACCTGGTCGTGCGCATCGACGAACTGCTCGACGGCCGGTCGGTTCAGTTCCGCTACGTCCCGGCCCACCAGGTCGACGGCGACCCGCTGAACGACTTCGCCGACCGCGCGGCCAGCCAGGCGGCCTCGGTGCAGGAGACGGCCGGCAGCGCGCTCGGCTCCCCGGAGCCGCCGCCCTCGCCCGACACCCCGAAGGCGGCGGCCCCGCGCAAGAAGGCGCCCCGCCGCACCGGCGGCGGGGCGGCCTCCGCGGTGTCCGCCGTGTCCTCGTCGTCTCGCACCATCAAGGCCAAGTTCCCCGGCCGCTGCCTGTGCGGCCGCTCCTACGCGGCGGGCGAGTCCATCGCCAAGAACGCGCAGGGCTGGGGCCACCCGGACTGCCGTACGGCCGAGGCCTGATCAGCCGTCACCGGACGTCCCCGACGTCCCCGGCTGCCGCCGGCCGTCCCCGGGCGGCCCCGGCTGCCCTCAGCTGTCGAAGGTGTAGAACTTCGTGTGGTCCAGCAGGTCCGCCGGGCGCACGTCGTTCCACGGCTTCATGGTCTCGTTCAGGTCCACGACGTCCGCGGTGCCGCCCGTCGGCACATACCCCGCGTCCGGGTGCCGGCTCTGCCACTCGGCCCACAGCTTGTCGACGTAGGCGTGGTGCAGCCAGAACACCGGGTCGTTGGGGGAGACGCCGGTCCCCATCTGCCCGCCGACCCAGACATGGACCCGGTTGTGCAGATTGACTCCGCGCCAGCCCTCCAGGTTGTTGCGGAAACCGTCCGCGGCGCTGTTGTACGGCTCCATGTCGTACGTCGATATGGACAGCACCGACTCCACCTCCGCGCGCGTGGGCAGCTCGCGCACGCCCGTGCCGAGCGAACGGCGCAGGAACGTACGCCCGTCCACCCGCACGTTCATCGGCCAGTTGCCGGCCGACGCGGCGAAGGGACCGTCCATCACCCGGCCGTCGGAGCTGCGCCCGGTGCCGCCGAGGAAGTCCGGTGCCCACAGGGAGGCGCGCAGGGTGCGGTCGGTGCTCCAGTCCCAGTACGGCAGGGCGACCGAGGAGTCCACCGACTGCAGCGCCTGTTCGAAGTCGAGCAGGAATCTGCGGTGCCAGGGCAGGAACGACGGGGAGCGGTGTCCGGTCCGCTCGCCGGTGTCGGTGTCCGACATGATGAACTCGTTGTGCGTGCGGACGAAGTCGTCGTAGCGTCCGCTGCGCTTGAGTTCGAGGACGGCGTCGACGAACCGCTTCTTCTCGTCGACGGTCAAGGTGGCCTGGTTCTTGCGTACGGTCATGATGCGCGTTGCTCCGAAAGTCCTTGCGGGGGCGGTCAGTTGGCGGGGAAGGGCAGCAGCGGGGCGCCCTGCAGCTCGTCCACCGCGGCCCGGGCCGCGGCGCGCGGGGTGGCCACCGGGGCGTAGTGGCTGACGACGCTGATCCAGGTGCCGTCGGCGTTCCGCATCACGTGCAGCTGGACACCGTCGACCAACACCTCGAATCCGCCGCCGTGTTCGTGGTGGTGGCCCCCGCCGCTCATCGGACGGCCCTGTATCCGGCGGCCCTTGTAGACCTCGTCGAAGTGCCCCGGGGGCTGCGGCATCGGCATGGGGTGCTCGTGGTCCGCGGCCGTGGCGGCGGGCGCGACGACGGTGGCGGCGGTGGCCGTCGCGGCCAGGGCTGCCGCCGCGGTGAGCGCGCGGCGACGGCTGATGTCGGGCATGCGGGTCCTCCTGGAGGGGTGCCTACGGTGGTGTCGACGCATGCCTATCGAGGGCCCCGGGAGCGGGAGAAATCCCCCGGAGCCGGTTGGCCGTGATCCGGACAATTAACCACATGTCGTACAGGATTGAACGAAGTTGATCTTGCTGTGGCGAACGGTCGATCCACTCCGGAACGAGGAATTCCTTGCCCCGCCGGCCGCCTTTCCGGTGATCCTTCTCGGGTTCCGTCTGTCCGAGTGGTGCTGCTCACCACGCCAGACTGACGCGATAGCGAGGCCCGGCCACCCTGCTACCCTGCGGTCCCGTCCGAACACGTTCAGTGACTGACAGGGGTGTGTGCGTGAAGGTCGTCTGCGCCGGCGGCGGGCCCGCGGGCCTGTATCTCGCCATCCTGCTCAAGCGGCAGGACCCGTCCCACGACATCACCGTCCATGAGCGCAACCCGGAGGGCTCGACATACGGCTGGGGTGTGACGTACTGGCGCGGCCTGCTCGACCGGCTCCAGGAACACGACCCCGACTCGGCGTGGGCGATCGAGGACGCGTCCGTCCGCTGGAGCGACGGTGTCGCCCACGTCCGCGATCTGACGACCCGTCACCGCGGTGACGAGGGCTTCGGCATCGGCCGGCACCGGCTGCTCGAGCTGCTCGCCGAGCGGGCCCGCGCGCTCGGTGTGCGGCTGGAGTTCGAGAGCGAGCTGACCGAGCCGCCCGCGGGCGCCGATCTCGTCGTCGCGGCCGACGGAGTGCACAGCACCCTGCGCACCCGGCATGCCGAGGCCTTCGGCACCGAGATCGCCGCGGGCCGCAACCACTACATCTGGCTCGGCACCACCCGGGTCTTCGACGCCTTCACCTTCGCCTTCACCGAGACCCCGCACGGCTGGATCTGGGCCTACGGCTACGGCTACAGCGGCGAGCACAGCACCTGCGTCGTGGAGTGTTCCCCGGGGACCTTCACCGGCCTCGGCCTGGACCGGGCGGACGAGGCGGAGGGACTCGTGCTGCTCGAAAAGCTCTTCGCGGACGTCCTCGACGGCCACCGGCTCATCGCCCGGCCCGGCGCCGGCTGGCTGAACTTCCGCACCCTCACCAACCGCAGCTGGCGGCACGGCAACGTGGTGCTGCTCGGCGACGCGGCCCACACCACCCACTACTCCATCGGCGCCGGCACCTCCCTCGCCCTGGAGGACGCCATGTGCCTCGCCGGTGCCCTGCGCACCCACGCCGACCTGCCCGAGGCGCTCGCCGCCTACGAGCGCCGCCGCACGTCCGAGCTGCTGTCCGCGCAGAGCGCCGCCCGCTACAGCGCCCGCTGGTACGAGAACCTGCCCCGCTACATCGACCTGCCCCCGCACCGGATGTTCGCCCTGCTCGGCCAGCGCCACTCCCCGCTGCTGCCGTACGTCCCGCCGCAGCTGTACTACGGCCTCGACAAGGCGGCCGGGCAGCTGGAGGTGCTGCGCCGCCTCAAGCGGTGGCTCGGCCCGCGGGCGGCGCGCGCCCTGCATGCCCGGTCCACGGCCCGCCGCTGAGCGCTCCGCCGGACCTGCCACGCGCCCCCTCGAAGCGCTGCCCCCACCCATCCCCCCGCACAAGGAGTCCCGTCCATGGCCGTGCCCGTCACGTTCGACCAGACCTCCTCCGGCTACAGCGTGCAACGCGCCTACTGGCTGGCCTGCGCGGCCGACCTGGCCTACAAGGACCGTTCCGTCATCGAGGACCAGGCCGCCGGGTGGGGCTTCGGCCAGGTGCGGCACCACGAGACACGGTTCACCCCGCCGTTCCCGCTGCAGGACACCCAGGCCTACACCATGGCCGGTGACCGGATGATCGTGACGGCGTTCCGCGGCACCGAACCCACCAGGATCAAGGACTGGCTCACCGACGCCACGACCCCACCCGTCGCCGGCCCCGGCGGCAGCGGACACGTCCACCACGGCTTCGCCGAAGCCCTGCGCTCGGTGTACGAGGACGTCGCCGCCGCACTCGAGGGCCTGCGCACGAACGGACAGACGCTGTACTTCACCGGGCACAGCCTGGGCGGCGCCCTCGCCATGCTCGCCGGTGCCCGGATGTACCTGGAGCACCCGCACCTCGCGGCGGACGGAATCTACACCTTCGGCCAGCCGCGCACCTGCGACGCGGCCCTCGCCGAGGCGTTCCACCAGGGGCTCGGCGGCCGTACGTACCGCTTCGTCAACAACAACGACATCGTGCCCCAGTTGCCGCCCGAGCCCGTCTTCACCCATGTCCGGGCGCTGCGCTACATCGACTCCAAGGGCAAGCTGCACGACAGCATGCCGATGTTCTCCGCGCTCACCGACCGGGCCATGGGGCTGACCGCCGACGTCTTCGCGCCCGCCTCCGACGGAATCCGCGACCACTTCATGCACAACTACCTGACAGCCTTGGAGAGGAATCTGGGCTGACCGGAGCGGGGCCGGAATGCGGGTAAAAGCCTACGGAGAAACGGCCTTCACTCGATAGGGTGAATTGTTATTCACCGTGTCCTCACCCTGTCCCCGGGAGTGCAGATGGACCAGCCCGCCCCGATATCCCAGCCGCCCGGCAGCCCGGCCCCGGCACCCGCACTGCGGGACCGGCTCACCATCCCGGTGCTGGCGTCGGGCGGCATCCTCATGGCGGTCATGCAGACCGTCGTCGTTCCCCTGCTGCCGGACCTGCCCCGGCTCACCGGCGCCTCCGCCGCGGCCGTCTCCTGGACGGTCACCGCGACCCTGCTCTCCGGCGCCGTGCTCACCCCGGTGCTCGGCCGGGCCGGCGACATGTACGGCAAGAAGCGGGTCCTCACGGCCGCGCTCGCGCTGATGACCGTCGGCTCGGTGATGTGCGCCCTGACCTCGGACATCGGCGTGCTCATCGCCGCCCGCGCACTCCAGGGCGCCGCCGCCTGCGTCGTCCCGCTGTCGATCAGCATCCTGCGCGACGAACTCCCGCCGGAGCGCCGGGGTTCGGCGGTGGCGCTGATGAGTTCCACGGTCGGCACCGGCGCCGCGCTCGGGCTGCCGCTCGCCGCGCTCGTCGTCCAGTACGCCGACTGGCACACGATGTTCTGGCTCACCAGCGCCCTCGGCGCGGTGGGCGTCGTGGCCACCTGGTGGGCGGTGAAGGAGTCGCCGCTGCGCGAACCCGGCCGGTTCGACGTGGTCGGCGCGCTGGGGCTCGCCGCCGGGCTGGTGTGCCTGCTGCTGGGCGTCTCCCAGGGCGGCACCTGGGGCTGGGGCAGCGCACGGATCACCGGGCTGTTCCTCGCGGCGGCCGTCGTACTCGCCCTGTGGTGGTGGCAGCAACTGCGCACCGAACGGCCGCTGGTGGACCTGAAGCTGGTGAGCCGGCCACGGGTGGGCCTGTCGCATGTGGCCGCCCTGCTGACCGGGTTCGCCTTCTACGCCAACTCCCTGGTCACCGCACAGCTGGTACAGGCGCCCAAGGCCACCGACTACGGCCTCGGCCTGTCGATCGTCGCCACCGGCCTGTGCCTGCTGCCCGGCGGCGTGACCATGCTGCTGCTCTCACCGCTGTCGGCCCGGATCTCCGCCGCGCGCGGCCCGCGGATCACGCTCGCCCTGGGCGCCGCCGTCATCGCCTGCGGCTACACCGTGCGCATCGCCGACAGCCGCGACCTGTGGATGATCATCGTCGGCGCCACGGTGGTGTCGACCGGCACGACCCTTGCCTACTCCGCGCTGCCGACGCTGATCCTGCGCGCGGTCCCGGCGGGCCAGACCGCCTCTGCCAACGGTGTCAACGTCCTCATGCGCACCATCGGCCAGGCCGTCTCCAGCGCCGCCGTCGCCGCCGTCCTGGTGCGCCACAGCAGCCCGGTCGGCGGCGTCCCCGTCCCGACCCTGCACGGCTATCTGCTCGCGTTCGCGATGGCGGGCGCCGTCGCCCTCGCCGCCTGCGCGGCCGCCCTGACGATCCCCGGCGACGGCCCCACGCAGGGCACCCGCCGGGCCCCGGGCGCCGCCCGCGGTGCGCGCGACGAGGCGCTGGAGGGAGCATGAGCACCGTGAACACCCCGACCAGGCCGGACAGTCACGCCCCGGGCCGCCGTGACGCCGAGGTCACCAAGGCCGCCATCCTCAAGGCCGCCCGCCATCTCCTGGCCCGGCAGGCCCACGCCGACATCACCCTGAAGGCGGTCGCCGAACGGGCCGGTGTCAGCCCGCCGTTGATCCTGAAGTACTTCGGCAACAAGGACGCCCTGTTCGCCCGCGTCATGTCCTTCGACACGGACGCCGACGCCCTGCTGGACGCGCCGCTGCCCGGCCTCGGCCGGCACATGGCCCGGCACGTCCTGGCCAGCCAGCGCGACCGCGGCGCCGACCCGCTGCTGCGCATCGCCTTCGCCCCGCTGCACGCGGACCACGGCGAGATCCTGCGCGCCAACTTCCGCGCCCAGGTGACCGAACGCCTCGCCGCCCGGCTCACCGGCCCCGACCCGGGCCTGCGCGCCGAACTCGCCGTCGCCGCTCTCGTCGGCCTCGGCGTGATGTACGGCATCGCCCGCGGACCGCACCTGCGCCGGTCCGACGTCGACGCCGTCGCCGACCGCTACGGGCCGCTCGTACAGGCCCAGTTGACCCCGGCCGGCTGATCAGGGCTCCTCGTCCGGCCCGGGCCGGCTCGACACCGGGCGGCGCGACGACCAGGACGCGCGGCTCGTCGTACAGGACCGTCACCCGCGTGCCCTGGGCCGGGCAGGGCAGCCGGGCCACGAACGCGTCCTCGCGGTGGTCGGCAAGCGCGTCGATGTCAGCGCAGGAGGCGGTCCAGGAAGCCGTTCCCGAAGACCCGGTGCGGGTCGAGGCGGTCGAGGGTGGTGACCGCCCGCGTCCACACCTGACGGCCGAAGGTGCCGGGCACGGCCGTGCCGAGCACCTCGGGGTCGGCCCAGGCCGAATCGTCCGTGTACGCCCAGCCCTTGGACCACTCCGCGCGGGCGAGGGCGTACCGGCCGTCGTAGCGGCCGAGCAGGAACCGCTCCAGCTCGCGCAGGAACTCCTCGGCGTACGGTGTGCCGGGCAGGGTGAGGACGTCCAGCCACACCGCGGTGTCCCAGTCGGGATGCTCAGCGCTCGGCCGCACCGCCGACAGCAGCGGGGCCTCGGCACCGGGCACGCCGGCGTCGGCCGGATCGTCCAGGCCGGTCATCCGGATCTCCACCGACCCGTTGACCGGGAAGCGGCCCCGCGCGGCGTACGCGTCGAGCAACTCCCGGTAAAAGCTGGTGAATTCGTGCACCACCCGTTGCACCGCGGCCCGCGAGGTGAGCACCGCGTACCCGTTCGCCGTCACCCGCAGCGTGGTCGGCCGCAGATACAGCAGCGTGTTCTTCGACGGTCCCCACAGGTCGGCCGAGTCCGTTGCCGCCAGTCCCAGCCTGGCCACCGTGAGCTGCGCGTTGCCCACCTCCGGCGCCAGATACCAGCCCGCGCCCGCCACCAGCCTGCCCACCAGGTCGGCCACGAGCGTCGGCACGCTGTCGGAGAAGGGGTAGTTGTACGGCGAGGTGACGTGCCGTGAACCGGGCGGCCGCTGCGGCGCGACACTCCACTCCTTCAGCCACGGGAACTCGGTGAAGGCGAACCAGATCGCCTCGAGGCGGCCCGAGCGGCGCAGAAAGCTCTCCAGGGTGCGCCCGCCCGAGCCGGGCGCCGCGAACAGCTCCCGGGCCGGAACGTCGGTGCGGCTGACACAGCGCAGGTTGCAATCCGGGCCGACCCGCAGCACCACCTCGGTGACGAAGGCCCGCCCGAGGTGGGTCAGCAGCGCGGCACAGTCCGCCTCCGCACGGCGGAACGTGCGCAGGACGTACGCCCCGCTGTCCGCGTCCCACACCACCGCCGTCAGCTCCAGCACGCGATTGCTGAGCGAGCCGAACGCCGTTCCGGGCGGCGGGCGTTCCCCCTCGGCCGGTACGGCGGTGCCGTGCGCGTCGATCGCCAGGGCGCCGCCCAGCGTCAGGTCCCCGGGCGCGGGCGTGGCGGTCAGGCCCAGCCCGTGTCCCTCCAGGAAGGTGAGCAGGGCCTCCAGGGTCACCCCGGTGCCGGCGCGCACCGCCGAGCCGGACTCCAGGGCCAGACCGGTCAGACCGCCCGCGGTGTCGACCAGCAGGGTCCGGGTGTCCGCCGTCGTCCCCTCGGTGATCGTCAGCGGTGACCAGCCGTGGGAGCGGCCCCGCGGGCGGACCCGCCATCCGCTGCGCCGGGCCCAGTTCACCACGGCGAGCACCTGCTCCGGACCGCTCGGCGCACAGGCCCACATGCCCTCGGCGGTGATCTCGCCCGCCCAGTTGCGGTACACCGAGCGGTAGGGCGTCACCTCGGCTGGAAACCCGGGGAGTCCGGCCGCGGCCACCGCCGGGCCGGCTGCCGGCAGGACGGGTACGGCGGCCAGCGCGGCGGCGGTGCGCAGCACGCCGCGACGGCTGACGTTGTCCGAACTGTCATAACTGTCATACATGGAACAGGAGTTGTCTGGGGTGTCCATGGAACGATCGATCGCACGTTCACGGTAGGCGCGCGCCCCTTGCGCCCCGCGCTTTCGTCCGGCCATATCACCCGTGTGGGTGAATGACGTGCATCTGGTGCACAGCCGGCCCGCCGGAGCGGCCCGTTCCGCGTGAACCGTGCCGGGTGACACACTGGCGCCATGGACGAACGCGAATTCGGCAGGTCGGGCCAGTGGGCCTCGGTGGTCGGTCTCGGCACCTGGCAGCTGGGCGCCGACTGGGGCGACGTGGACGACAAGGAGGCCCTGTCCGTCCTCGAGACGGCGGCCGAGGCGGGGGTCACCTTCTTCGACACGGCCGACGTGTACGGCGACGGACGCAGCGAGGAGACCATCGCCACCTTCCTGCGCGGACGGCCCGATCTGCATGTGCTGGTGGCCACCAAGATGGGCCGCCGGGCCGAGCAGATCCCCGGGAACTACGTCCTGGACAACTTCCGCGCCTGGAACGACCGCTCGCGCCGCAACCTCGGCGTCGACCGCATCGACCTGGTCCAGTTGCACTGCCCGCCGACCCCCGTCTATTCCTCCGGCGCGGTCTACGACGCGCTGGACACGCTCGTCGAGGAGGAGCGGATCGCCGCGTACGGGGTGAGTGTGGAGACCTGCGCCGAGGCGCTGACCGCGATCGAGCGGCCGAACGTGGCGAGCGTGCAGATCATCCTCAACCCGTTCCGGATGAAGCCCCTGTACGAGGTGCTGCCCGCCGCCCGCGCGGCCGGAGTCGGCATCATCGCGCGCGTGCCGCTCGCCTCCGGCCTGCTGTCCGGGAAGTACACCAAGGACACCGTGTTCGCGGCCGACGACCACCGCACCTTCAACCGGCACGGCGAGGCCTTCGACCAGGGCGAGACCTTCTCCGGCGTCGACTACGGGACCGGGGTCGAGGCCGCCGCCGAGTTCGCCGCGCTCGCCCCCGAGGGGTACACGCCGGCTCAGCTGGCGCTGCGCTGGATCATCGAGCAGGACGGCGTCACGACGGTCATTCCCGGGGCCCGCACCCCGGAGCAGGCCCGGGCCAACGCGGCCGCGGCCAAGCTGCCGCCGCTGACCGAGGAGACCGTCACCGCCGTCCGTAGGCTGTACGAGCGCCGGATCAAGGACCAGGTCGAGCAGCGCTGGTAGCCGTCCGGGCGGCCACCGTTTGAACCAAGCGCCGGGCGGTTACAGGCACCGCATGACGGAGGAAGGACGGCGCAGGGGGCGCGACGAGAGCGAGGAGGAGCGGGCCGACCGGATGTGGGGTGAACTCATCCAGGAGGTCCGGGTCGCCCAGACGGGCGTGCAGATCCTGTTCGGCTTCCTGCTGACCGTCGTCTTCCAGCAGAAGTACGCCACCCTCCCCGGCAGCGATCGGGTCATCTACGTCGTCACCGTCGTCCTGGGCGCCTCCGCGACCGGTGCCCTCATCGGACCGGTGTCACTGCACCGTCTGGTCTCCGGCCGCATGGTCAAGCCCCAGGCGGTGCGGATCGCCTCCTGGATGACCTTCACCGGCCTGCTCCTCCTGCTCGCCACGATGGCCTCGGCGCTGCTGCTGATCCTCCGGGTCGCCACGCACAGCACCGCGGTGTCCTGGCTCGTCGCGGCCGTCGTCGCCTGGTACCTGCTGTGCTGGTACCTCCTGCCGCTGTGGATCCGGCGCCGCCATACGATCCCCCCGGCCGCCCCGGCCGCGCCGCCGCGCAGGGACACCGGCGGCGACGACCGGGGGCAGGGCTAGGCGAAGCAGGTGACGCCGAGCGCGTCCAGACACGGCGCACGCTCAGCCCCGCGGCTGCTCCCCGCGCGCCCCGCGCAGTGCGGTCAGGCAGCTGCCGATGGCCTGCTGGAGTTCCTCCAGACGCTGGACCATGTCGTCCTCGTAGAAGTCCTGAGCGTCGTCGAAGGTCAGCTCCTCGAACGCCTTGGTGGCCTTGTGCAGACTGCTGTAGAACTTGGTCCGCCGCTCCTGCACGCGCAGTTCGGGGTCGGCCTCCACCGCCTCGACCACGAGCGACTTCATGGCGTCGTAGGCCTCGGTGGCCCACTCGCCGCTGTCCTCGCCGTCCTCCAGCTCGTCGATCAGCGACAGATGCCGTTCGGCCTCCTCGCGCAGCTCGGCGGGCGCCTCGACGGTCTGTCCGGCGGGCGTCTTGATCTGCCCGGACTCGGCGATCTGGCGGACGTATCCGATCCGGTCGGCGGCCCGGCTCTCGGTCGCGACGGCCTTCTTCAGATCGTCGGTGCGTACGACGTCACGCGCCAGCTCGGCCTGCAGCTCGGGGTCCTCCCGGACCCGGTCCAGCAGGGCGGCGCGGGCCGCGCGGGCGGTGGCGGGGTCGGCGAGGATCGCGGCACGCAGGGCGGTCGGGTTCTCGGCGACCTCCAGTGCCTTGGTGGGGCGGATGCCCTCCGCCTCGGCGGCCTCGGCGATCGCGGTGCCGCGCTCGGAGGTGGCGCTGTTGCGGGAGACGTAGTAGCCCAACCACACGTCCGCGTCCGGCAGTTCGACGCCCTGGCCCGGTTCGAGGGCCTCGAAGTGCGGGACGAGCCCGTCGTCGGCGGCCCGGTCCCAGGCCTTGTAGTAGCGCATGACCCGCTCCGGGGAGCACTCGGCCAGCTGTGCGAACTCCTTCGCCGACACCTTCGGCGTCTCACCGGCGGCCTGCCCGCCCGGCCGCACGCTGCGCGCCACCAGCAGCGCGAAGGCCCAGCCTCCGGTGCGCGCGTAGACGCCGAACTCACGGGCGTCGCGCGCCACCAGGTCGGACAGCGGCGGCGTGGCCGGGGCGGCCGTCCCGGCCGTCTCGGACGGGTCGATGACCAGGGTCACGGATGACTCTCCTGCGGGATGATCAAGGGGATCGAGCGACTGTGTCCGGGGCCGGGCACAGACCGGAAAGCCTATCGGGACCGAGGGACGGCGCGGGGCGGACGGATCCCGCGCGGCCGCCGTGAACGAGCCGGGGTGCGCCCGCCCCCGGTCCGGCGACACCGTGACGGGCGAGGGCCCGCGGCTCAGCTGCCCGGCCGGTTCTCCGGCGTACGGAACGTGGCCAGGAAGGTCTTCAGCGCCAGCCGGTCGGCCGCCTCGTTCCAGGCCGCGGCCGGGGTGGTGAAGCGCAGCGAGAACCCCCGGTGACCGCCCAGCAGGAAGCCGCGCCCGAACGTGTGCACCCGGGCGGTGCCGGTGCCCGCCAGCCACTCCAGGTCGGCGGCCCGGTGGCCCTGGTACGTGGTGGCCCGTACGGAGCCGACGCGCTGGTAGCCCGGGAGCCGTTCCAGGACCGGTTCGACGTCCTCGTGCCAGACGGCGACCGGGTCCGGGCCCACGCGCTCGCTGTAGGTGACGGCGAGCGTGGGCGAGGCGCCGCCCGCGCCGAAGGTGATGCGGTAGGCGTCCGTGACCCGTGACGTGGTGAGCCGCTTCCAGCCGTCCGGCAGGGCCACGGAGAAGCCCTCCGGGGCGTTGTAGCGGCGATACCCGGCGGGCAGCGCGGCCGGGGCCGTCGCCGAGGCGGTCGGCGTGGGAGTGCGGGTCGCGGCGGGCGGGCCGGCCGGGGCGGCCGAGGAGGCGGGCCGGGTCGGTGCGTGTGCGGTGCCGGTGCCCGGCAGCTGGTGGGTCGCGGCCAGGACCGCGGCGGCGATGACGACCACGGCCAGTGCGGTGCCGGCGATCGCCGCCCGCCTGCCGTGCTCCTGCCCGGCGGGCCGCAGGCTCGGGTACGCGCGGCGCAGCCGGGGCACGGGGGCCGGCTGCCGGTCGGCGTCGGCGTCCTCGTCCAGGGCCCGGGTCAGGGCCGCGCGGACCACGGGCCGGGTCAGCCGTTCCCGCGAGTTCTTGCGTAGCAGCCCCTGCACGGCCTGGGTGAGCGGGCCCGCGCGCAGCGGCGTGCGCAGCGGCAGCCGGTCCACGGCCTTCAAGGTGGCCTCGGGCCGGCCGCGGTCCCGGAACGGGGGCCGGCCCTCCACCATCGTGTACAGCAGCGCGCCCAGCGCCCACAGATCGGCGGCCGGCCCGATGCGCTCGTCGCGGGCCTGCTCCGGCGACGCGTACGAGGGTGCCGTGAGCCGCGGCACCAGCGTCGCCCCGGCCAGCCCGAACCCGGTGACGACGACCGGGCCGCCGTCGGGGACGAAGACCTGGCCGGGGCTCAGCTCGCCATGGGTGATGCCCTCGTCGTGCGCGGCCTGGAGCACATCGAGCAGGTCCAGGCCGATCCGGGCCGCGCGCACCGCGTTGAACGAGCCCTCCCGGTCGAGGAGTTCGCACAGCGGGGTGCCGTCGATCCACTCGGTGACCGTCCACAGCGCGCCGGCCTCCACCACGGCGTCCACGACGGCGGCGACCTGGCCGGGGCGCAGCAGCCGCATGGTCTCCGAGGTGCGGACGACCCGGGCCGTCACACGCCGCACGGTGTCCTCGGCGGAGGGCTCCGGCAAGGTGGTCTGCGCCACCAGCCTGGGCTGCTGCGCCGTCACGTCCTCGGCGTACCACCACAGGCGGTTCGTCTCGTGGGCGAAGACCTCCAGGAGCCGGTACCGTCCGGCGACCAACTCGTGTACGGAGACGTGCGCCTTGACCATGGTCATCCCTCGCTGGAACCCCTGTTTCGTGTCTCCCAGGGGTACGCGGGGCGCGCGGGGGTGCGTTCAAAGGAATCCCGGATGCGCCCCCCTTTTTCCGGGGATTCCGGAACGCGCCCCCTCTACGCTCAGATCAGCCCGAACCGGTCGGCCCAGCCGGTCAGTTCGCGGGGTGTCGTGTTGCCGCCGCACACCACGAGCCCCACCCGGGCGCCGTCGCCGACCCGGGCCAGCACCTGCCGGGCCGCCGGCAGCAGACAGCCCGCGGCCGGCTCGGCCCACACCTTGGCGTGCTCGGCGAGGTCCAGCGAGCCCCGCACGGCGTCCCGGTCCGGGACCACCAGCACCCCCTCGACCAGCGCGGACACATGGTCGTACGTCAGCTGGGACACGGAGGGCGCGCTCAGCGTGGTGACGAGCGAGGAGACCGGCACCTGCAGTGGGCCGCCCGCCTCCAGCGCGGCCGACATGGCCTCGGCGCCCGCCGTCTCCACGCCCCACACCCGTACCTCCGGCCACCGGGCGCGCAGCGCGACCGCCACGCCGGCGATCAGGCCTCCGCCGCCGATGCTGACGAGCACGTCCGTCGGTGCCGCGCTCTCCTCGACGTCCTCGGCGAACTCCAGCCCCACGGTGCCCTGTCCGGCGATGACGACCGGATCGTCGAACGGATGGACCAGGGTCAGCCCCTCGTCCCGCAGCCTGAGCACCAGTTCGAAGGCACTGTCCATGCCGTCGGTCAGCCGCACCGACGCCCCGGCCTCCCCGGCCAGTTCGAGGGAGCGCGCCGGTGCGGTGCGGGGCATCACCACGGTCGCCTTCACATCGAGGGCCGCCGCCATCACCGCGAGGGCGATGCCGTGATTGCCGCCGCTGACCGCGACCACGCCCGCCGCCCGCTCGGCCTCGCTCAGCGACAGCAGCTTGGCCGTCGCCCCGCGCGCCTTGAACGATCCGGTGCGCTGGAGCAGTTCGAGCTTGGCGGTGACGGGCACGCCGAGCAGCGCGGTCAGGCCCGGGCTCGCTACGGTCGGCGTCCGTACGACGTGTCCGGCGATCCGTTCCGCGGCGGCTTCGATGTCCGTGATGCCGATCAAGGTGTCTCATCCTCCCGGCGCGGGGGTGGGAACCGCGCCTCTGGCACCCTGACCCGCACGGACTGCCGAGGTCAACGTCGTTTTGCAGTGGCTCCCATGACCCTCACAGCTCGCGGCCCACCAGGAAGTCCAGCAGCGCGAGCAGATCCGCCGCCGCCGGGGCGGCCAGGGTCGCGTCCGCGAGGAGCGCGCGGGCCGCGGCCGTGTGCGTACGGGCCTCGGCCAGCGCGGCCTCACGGCCCCCCGCCGCCTCGATCAGCGCGGCCGCCTCCTCGGCCCGTTCCGGACGGCCGAGCAGTTCGGGCAGCCGGCGGGCCACGGGGGAGGCGAGCGCGGCCAGCACCGGGAACGTCTTCTTGCCCTCGCGCAGATCGCCGCCCGCGGGCTTGCCGGTGACGGCCGGGTCGCCCCAGATGCCCAGCACGTCGTCGACCAGCTGAAAGGCGATGCCCAGCCGGCGTCCGGCCCGCTCCAGCGCGGTCACCGTGGCCTCGGGCGCCCCGCCGAGCGCGGCGCCCAGCGCGGCGGCGCAGCCCAGCAGCGCGCCGGTCTTGCCCTCCGCCATCGCCAGGTACTGCGCGGGGGTCACCCGCTGCGGGCCGGTGTGGGGCCGGGTGGCGAACAGCAGGTCGTCGGACTGCCCGCGCACCAGATCGGCGAGGGCCGCCGACAGCAGCCGTATCGTGCCGGCATCGCGTGCCGCGCCGGCGAGGGTCTGCACCGCGAGGGCGAACAGGGCGTCCCCGGCCAGCACGGCCGGCCCGGTGCCGTAGGCCCGCCACACGGCCGGGCGCCGCCGCCGGGTGCCGTCGCCGTCCATGATGTCGTCGTGCAACAGCGAGAAGGCGTGCACCAGTTCCACCGCGACCGCCGCCGGTACACCGGCCCGGCCGTCGGTGCCCGCCGCCTGCGCGCCGAGTACCGCGAGTGCCTGCCGTACGCCCTTGCCGCCCGGCGCGGCGGCGGGCGCGCCGCCGACCTCGCACCAGCCGAAGGAGTAGGCCGCCATCTCGGCCAGCCACGGATGCAGCCCCGCCACCGCCTCCTCGAGCGCCGGACGCACCAACTTCCGGCAGCGGGCGAGAACTTCGGCGGCGGACGGCGGGGCCTGCACCGTGGTCATCGGGTGACCTCCGCGTCCAGGCCGAACTCCTCCTGCGCCCGGGCCACCATCTCCCGTGCGTGCTTCAGCCCGCTGCGCTCCAATATCTGTGCCAGATCGGCGAGTTCGGCCGCGGTCTCGGCACGGTCCTGGCCGAGCCTGGCCCGCGACTTGGCCAGGCCCAGCCGGGCCAGTGCCTCGCCGCGCGGCTCGCTCATCGTGCGGAACTCCTCCAGCGCCAGCTCGTACAGATCCCGCGCCTCGGTGTAACGCCCGGCGCGGTAGAGGACGTTGCCGCGCATCTTGTGGTTGTAGGCGAGTGCGCTCGTCAGGTTCATCTCCCGGCAGCCGGCCTCCGCCCTGGAGAGCAGCTCCAGCGCCCCCTCGGTGTCCTTGTCGCGCACCGAGAGGATGTCGGCGAGGCCGCGCAGCGCCCAGGCGTGCCCGCGCCGGTCCTCGGCCCGCTCGGCTATCTCCGCGGCCTCCTCGAACAGCGCGTACGCCCGGTCGTGGTCGCCGGTGTTGCGGTGCATCTGCGCGATGCCCTCCAGCGCCCACACCGTGTGCCGGGCCTCCCCGCGCCTGCGGGCCTCGGCGAGCAGCTGCTCGTGCAGCCGGCCGACCGCGGCGTAGTCGCCCTGGATCCGGCCGGTCTCCGCGAGGCCGGCCAGCGAGTAGCCGCGGACGACGATGTCCCCGCCACGCTCGCCGAGTTCGGCCGCGAGCGCGAGCAGCCGCCAGGCCAGCGGGAACGCTCCGCGCTGCCGGGCGAGGGTGCCGCCGCTCCACAGCGCCCACGCCATCGCGCCGGTGTCACCGGCGTCGCGGGCGGCACGGTAACTCGCCTTCCAGGCCCGGTCCGCCTCCTCGATGCGGCCGAGCCGCCGCTGTGCCTCGGCGACGGCGAGCCCGCAGCGGGCCGCCTCGGCGTGCTGCCCGGACCGCTCGGCCTCGCGCAGCCGATCGGTGCCCTCGGCCAGCACGTCGACCAGTGAGGAGTTCACGGACAGGGTGGTCAGGGCGCCCTGGTATTCCGGGGCGAAAGCCTTGCCGTACATACGCACCTTTCTATACACGACGTGTATACATGTCGTGTATAGCGGGTCGGGACAGCGCCCCGGCCAAGGGACCGGGGCGCATCGGTCTGTTGCCGATCAAGACGTCGGTACGGCGCCGGGGGTTGCCCGTGCGGCGCAGATCACCTTGTGCGGGGTCAGTGCTGCTGTGCCTGCTGCCCGGTCGCCTCGCTCGGCCGCACCACGACGAAGCCGTCGCCCTGGAGCAGCAGTTGCACGGCCTCGCCCGAACCGCCGCGCAGCATCGAGCCGATGGACTGTGAGCGGTGCAGCGAGGTCTCCAGGTGTGCGGTCCAGCCGACCACCGCGTCCGTGTCGACGTACACCGGGGACTGCGCGGAGACCGGGATGACCAGCGGATTGCCCTCGCAGACCAGACCGAGCCGGCCCTGCCCGCCGAACACGCTGTTGAACAGCCCGCCGCCGGCGATGCCCGACCCCTTCACCGTCTTGATCTCGTACGACAGCGAGGGATCGAAGCACAGCACGTTGCGCCCGTTGACGGTGAACCGGTCGCCCGCTTCGACCTCGACGATGAAGCAGTTCCCGGCCTCGTGCGCGAACCAGACCTCGCCCTGTCCGCGCACCGCCATGAGGGGCAGTCCCTCACCGGTGACCGCACGCTTCAGCATGCCGCCGACGCCCTGCCCCTTGCGCTCGAACTTCAGGTCGCCCCGGTAGGCGACCATCGCGCCCTGGCGGGCGTACATCTCGCCGTCCACCACGTAGCGGATGCACTTGGCGTTCTCGACCGACATGCCCGGCTCCACGGCCGGCTGCACCACATGCTCACTGGAAAAGAGGTCACCCTTCATGGCGGGCATCGTGTCCCGGAAGATGCCGTTCTGCCAAGATCACGGAACGTGGCCGGTCAGCCACCGAACAGCTGGCACCAGTAGGTGCCCGCCCGGCCGCCACCGGCGAAGCCGACGCCTATGTGGCCGAACTCCCGCTTGAGGATGTTGGCCCGGTGCCCGGGGCTGTTCATCCAGCCCGTCACGACCTCGGCGGGGGAGCGCTGACCGCAGGCGATGTTCTCGCCGATCGTGCGCCTGCGGGAGCCCGCGGCGGCCGCCCGGTCCCAGGGCCGGGAGCCGTCGGGGCAGGTGTGGTCGTAGAAGTCGCGGGCCACCATGTCCGCGCAGTGCGCCTGCGCCGCGGCCGTGAGCAGCGGATCGACGGCGAGCGGCGGCAGACCGGCCCGGCGCCGCTCGCCGTTGGTGAGCGCCACGGCCTCGGCGGCCGTACGGGACAGCGCGTCCGGGGTCAGCGGTGCGGCCCACAGCGCGGTCCAGTACCGGTCACCCGCGTCGGCGTGGGCCAGGGCGGCGTGCGCGAAGCCCGGATCGAGCAGAATCGCCCGGGACCGTTCCGCCCCCAGGCAGTACTCCACGAAATCCGCGGCGGTGCGCGGACCGGAGACCAGATGCTCCCCGACGGTGATGTACGGGTAGCCGGCGCCGGTGATCCGCTGGTGGACCGACACCCCGTCCCGCCCCTCACCGCCGAGCCGGCCGGCGTCCGCCATGGCCCGGGCGTGCGAGCGGGCTGCGGACAGGAGCCGCGCATCGAGGGTGACGCGCGGCGAACCGGTCTGCGCGCGGGCCGAGTTGACCAGCCGCAGGAAGCCGTCGTCGGTGGGGGACGGGGGCTCGGGCGACGGCCCCGCCGCTGCGGCCGCCCCGCTCTGCCCGCCGTCGTCGGTGACGTCCACCCCGAAGTCCCGGGCAAGTCCGGCCAGGCCGTCCGCGTACCCCTGCCCGATCGCCCGCAGTTTCCAGCCGGCACCCGGCCGCAGGTACAACTCGGCGACCAGCAGCACGCTCTCCGGTCCCAGGCGGGGCGGCACGAACCGGGCCACGACGGACCCGTGGGGATCCGTCACCTCCAGCCGGGGAGCGGGCAGCCGCCCGAGGGGCGTACCGGACTCGGCCGCGCTGACGACGACGGTGACGCGGCAGGCGCCGCCGCGCAGCCGCCCCGGCTCCACGGCCAGGGTGTCACCGAGCAGCCGTACCCCCGCCGCCCGGGGCTGGTTGTAGAACACGAAGTCGGCGTCGCACCCGACCCTCCCGTCGGCCCCGGTGACGAGCGCGGACACGTCGAAGGGTCCGGCCACCCGCAGCCGCAGCGGCCCCTCGGGCAGCGGTGCGTTGCCCCCGGGGACGAGTTCGCGCGTCACACCGCGGACAACGCCCAGCACCCCGGCGGAGGTTCCCCTACCGCGCAGACTTCTTCCCGGCCTGCCCGCAGAACGCGGAGTCCAGTACCGCGCCCATCGCCTCCTGCACCTTCTCGTTGTTGGAGGTGTTGGCGACAGCCGCGAGAGAGCGTGAACCGTCCTTCGTGGCGAAGGCGTACGTGTAGTACCCCTGCACGACCCCGGTGTGCCCGTACACACGGACGCCGCACGACAGCTCGCGCCGCCGCAGCCCGAGCCCGTACGCCGTCGTGCTGTCGACCCGGCCGGCCTTCTCCATCTCGGCCAGCCGCGCGGCGGACAGCAGCCTGCCGCGCAGCAGAGCGGAGTAGAACGTGTCGAGATCCCGCGCGCTGGAGATGATCGCGCCCGCGCTCTGCGCCCACGACACCGTCTGGTCGGTGGCGTCGAGCAGCGGGGAACCGGGCTCGTCGGGGGTGAGGTATCCGTGGGCGTACCGGCCCGGGATCGTGGTCCTCGGGTGGACGTAGAAGGTGTCGCGCAGCTTCAGCGGCTTGAAGATCCGGTCCTCGTACGCCGTCCGCACGGAGTGTCCCGTGAGCTTCTCGATGAGCATTCCGGCGATGACGAAGTTGGTGTTGGAGTACGAGTACGCGGCGCCGGGCGCGTTGGTGCGGGGCTTCTTCAGCGAGAGGGCGACCAACTGGCGGTAGGTGAAGACCTTGTTCCGTACCGCCTCGAAGCCGGACACGCTGTGGGCGAACATCTCGTCGGTGTAGTCGTACAGCCCGCTGCGGTGGCTCAGCACCTCGCGGACGGTGATCCGGTCGTCCGGCAGCAGCTTCGGCAGATAGCGGTTGACCGGGGCGTCGAGCGACAGCCGGTGTTCGTCGGCGAGCTGGAGCAGGACGACGGCCGAGAAGGTCTTGGTGACGCTGCCGATGCGGAACCGGTCGTCGGCGGTGATGGCGCGCCGGGTGTTCCGGTCGGCCAGACCGTACGTCACCTTGTACGTTCTCCCGTGGTCCTCGATCCGGGCCAGGGCGCCCGGCGCGCCGTCGTCCACCGCCCGGCGCAGCGCCGCGGCCACGGCCGTGGTGTCCGGGGCCGCGGGCGCCGGTGCGGCGCCCGGCCCCGCGGTCGCCGCCCGGGCCGGGACCGCGAGGAGCGAGAGCGCGACCGCACCGAGGACCGCGCCCCGCCCCACTGTTGCTGAGACCATCCGGCACCTGCTTTCAGTGATGACGAGAACACTTACGAGAACTGAAACGACGTGGGATGCGACGTCGGTCACATTCCGGGCCTGGAACCTAGGGGATTGAGCCGTCGTCTCCACAGCCGACACACAGTTGGTCAGATGGTGATCACTCTGTGGCGCACATTCGTAAAAGATTGCCATAGAAGATAGCGAAATCGATCATTCCATCTTTACGTGCACATGACTGATCCGTAAGGGTTACCCTCCGGGGCCCGACCAGCCCCCCATGGCGCCCAACCGCGCCATGCCGCAGGGCGGTTGGTGATCCCGGCCGCCTTCGAACGAAGGAACCCTGATCAGTGCGTAGACCGCACATACGCAGCGTGGCCGTCGCCATCGCCGTGACGACCGCTGCCACGGGCCTGGCCGGTACGGCCTTCGCGGGTCCCTCCACGGGGGAGCGGTCCGCCGTGTCCGCCGCTACGAACGCCTCGGCGGTGGTGGACGCGGCACGCGCCGCGGCCTTCGCCCACGCCTCGGCGACCGGCGTCTCCAAGGGCGACGAACTGCACGCCCAGGACGTGATGGCCGACCCCGAGGGCGCCCGGCACGTCCGTTTCGTCCGAACGCACAACGGTCTTGCGGTGCTCGGCGGTGACCTCATCGTCCACCTCGACCGGGGGCTCGCCTACACGGGCGTGACCCGTGCCGCCGACCACGCCGTCCAGCCGGCCACCGGCAAGGCCGAGCTGACCGCGGACCAGGCCGCCGCGAAGGCCGCCCAGGCCGCCAAGGGCGAGGCGGGCACCGCCCAGCTCGTCGTGGACGCGCGCGGCGGCTCCTCCGCCCTCGCCTACCAGGTGACGGTCACCGACCAGGAGAGCACCAGCACCGTCGTCGTCGACGCCGTCACCGGCAAGGTGCGCAGCAACACCCCCGACAGCGACGAGTTCCTGTCGCCGAAGCTGCTCGAGGACCTGCGCAAGCACGGCGAGACGATCGACCCGGCCACCGGCGCCGTCTCTGCCGCTCCCGAGGCCGGCCTGCTCGGCTCCGGCACCGTTGGCGCCGCGGCGTACCCGTCGGCCGCGAAGGGCACCGGCAAGACCCTCTTCGTCGGCAACGTGGGCCTCACCACCACGCAGACCTCGCGCGGTCACTACCAGCTCACCGACCCGAGCCGGTACGGCACCGAGGTGCGCGACGCCAAGGGCAGGACGACGGAGAACTTCGGGCAGGGCACGAAGTTCACCAGCACCACCAACGTGTGGGGCAACGGCACGACCGCCAACCGGGCCAGCGCCGCCGCCGACGCCCAGTACGGCATCACCGAGACCCTGGACTTCTACAAGAAGACCTTCGGCCGCAAGGGCATAGCCGACAACGGCAAGGCCGCCCACGGCCTGGTCCACTGGGGCAACAAGGTCGCCAACGCGTTCTGGGACCCCACCTGCAACTGCATGCTGTACGGCGACGGCGACGGCAAGACCTTCAAGAAGCCGCTCGTCGTCCTCGACGTCACCGGTCACGAACTGACCCACGGCGTGGTCGACGCCACCGCCAAGCTGCAGCCGACCTACGTCGACGCCAACGGCAACCAGTACGGCGAGCCGGGCGCGCTGAACGAGTCCCTCGCGGACATCTTCGGCTCCAACGTCGAGTTCTTCGCCAACAACAAGAACGACACGCCGGACTACCTGATCGGCGAGAAGCTGGGCCTCGCGCAGAAGTTCCTGCGCCGCCTGGACCACCCCTCGCTCGACAAGCTCGAGGGCACGATCGACTACTGGTCGCCGGACACCTACTACACCGAGGTGCACGCCGGTTCCGGTGTCTCCTCGCACGCCTACTACCTCCTCGCCGAGGGCAGCGGCAAGAAGACCATCAACGGTGTCGCCTACGACTCGCCGACCTACAACCACTCCACGGTCAAGGGCATCGGCCGGTCCAAGGCGACCGCCATCTTCTACCGTGCGCTCACCCGCTACATGGTCTCCACGACCGACTTCCACGACGCGCGCATCGCGACGCTGAAGGCGGCCAAGGACCTGTACGGCGCGAACAGCACCGAGTACAAGACGGTGGACGCGGCGTGGGCCGCGGTCAACGTCACCGCCGCCAACACCCCGGCCGCCCGTCACTGACGCGGCCGCCGCAGCGCCGGACCCCTGGATGCCCCGCCCCGCGCGGGGCATCCGCACGTCCGCGGCCGGCGGCGGGACGGTGGCCGGCCCCCCCGCAGGAACGGCCGACCATCGACGTGCGCATCCGGCGCATCGGCGGGACCATGACCTGCGTGGGATACGCAGGCACGTCCCGGACCGTCCTCCTGCGGCCCGGCGAGTCCGTCACGCTCCGGGAAATCGCCCGGTGAACGGCTGGTTCGGACGCGGCTGCCGCGTCACCGCCGCCCTGCTGACGGCCGTCGGCTGCCAGTCCGCGTCCGCTCGCGCGGCCGGCCCGCCGCCCGCGTCCGCCGCCCGCGCCTTCGGGGTCGTCACCTGGGCGGCGAGCGCCGACCGCCTGGGCCAGGGCACGCCGGGCGAGGGCTACCGGCTGATCGTGCACACCAGCGTCGGCGGCACCGCACTGCGCGTCCGTGTGACCGATGCCTTCGGCGACCGCCCGCTGACCCTGGACAGCGTCTGGGCGGGTGTGCGCGACCGGGGCGCCGCGCTGCGCCCGGGCAGCAACCGGCGGCTGACCTTCGGCGGCGCCCGCACGGTCACCGTACGGGCCGGAGCCGTCGCCTGGAGCGATCCGCTGCCCGGCACGCTGCGGCCCGGCACGGACCTCGTCGTCAGCCTGCACACCCCGGACGCGGCCGGCCCGGCGACCGGCCACGGGATGGCGCTGCAGACGTCGTACACCGGGCACGGCGACCACACCGCCGAGGAGAGCGGTGCCAACTGGACGCGGACGACGGGCTCCTGGTGGTACCTGGACGCCGTGTCCGTACGGCCGCCGAGCGCGGCCACCGCGGCCGTGGCCGCTCTCGGCGACTCGATCACCGACGGCCGGCACTCCACCAGCGACCTCAACCGCCGCTGGCCCGACTACCTGGCCCGGCGCCTGCGCACGGCCCGCACCGACATCAAGGGGGTCGCCGACGAGGGCATCTCCGGCAACAAGGTCCTCGCGGACGGCGCCGGGCAGAGCGCCCTGCACCGGCTGGACCGGGACGTGCTGTCGCTGCCCGGCGTGCGCACCGTCTTCCTCTTCGAGGGCGTGAACGACCTCAAGGCGCACACCAAAGTCACCCCGGCCGAACTGATCGCCGGATACCGGGAGATCGCCCGGCGGGCGCACGCGGCCGGCAAGTGTGTCGTCGCCGCCACCCTCAGCCCGTTCGAGGGCTGGCCCGAATGGGACCCGGCCGCCGAGTCCGTACGCCAGCAGGTCAACCGGTACCTGCGTACCACCCACGACGTCGACGCCGTCACCGACTTCGACCGCACCCTGCGCAACCCCCGCGACCCCGAGCGGATCCGGCCCCTCTTCGACGGCGGCGACCACCTGCACCCCAACGACAAGGGCATGCGGGCCCTGGCCGACGCCGTCGACCTGCACCGGCTGGACTGCGCACGCTGAGCGGGGTTCCGGCCGGGCCGCTGCGACCCGGCCGGTTCAGCGCAGCGTCTGCGCCCAGTTCGCCGGCACCCGTCCCGCCGGGCCCGGCACGGGCTGGTCCTCGGGATGGCCGGCCGGCGGGGCCAGGTCGGGGCCCGAGGTGTACAACTCCTCGGTGGCGTAGTTCCAGAACCACTCCTCGCCCGGCTCGAAACTCCGGATCACCGGGTGCCCCGTGGCGTGGTAGTGGGCGGTGGCGTGCTTGGCGGGGGAGTCGTCGCAGCAGCCGATGTGGCCGCACTGCGCGCACCGGCGCAGATGGAACCACCAGCCGCCGCCCTCCTCGCACTCCACGCACCCGGTGCCGCTGGGCGGGACGCCCGGATCGATCGCCTCGGTGCCGTCGGTCCTGCTCATCGGCTCTCCTCCGTTTCCTCGCCGGGAGTTTCCGCGGTCAGGGGCAGCAGCACCTGGAAGCGGGTGTCGCCGGGCACCGACTGCACGCGCAGGGTGCCGTGATGCTTGTTGACGACGATCCGCCAGGAGATGTCCAGGCCCAGCCCGGTGCCCTCGCCGACCGGTTTCGTGGTGAAGAACGGGTCGAAGATGCGGTCCTTGATCTCCTGCGGTACACCCGGCCCGGTGTCGCGGAACTCCACCAGCAGCCGCTCGTGGTCGAGCGCCGTCCGTACGGTCAGCGTGCCGGTGCCGCCCGCGCTGTTGACGGCGGAGACCGCGTTGTCGATCAGGTTGGTCCACACCTGGTTCAGCTCCGCCGGGTAGGCGGGCACCGGCGGGAGCGTACGGTCGTACTCCTTGACGACCTCGATGCCCGCACCGATCTTGGCGGAGAGCATCAGCAGTGTGCTGTCGAGGAGTTCGTGCACGTCGACCACCCGGTAGGGCGCCCGGTCCAGCTGCGAGTACTGCTTGGCCGCGTCGACGAGATGCGAGATACGGGTGGTGGAGTCCTCGATCTCGTTCATCAACAGCTCGGTCTCGATGGTGTAGTTGAGCCAGCCGACCGCCCCGGGCAGGATCTCCTGGTCCACGGCCGCCGCGACCTGCTCCAGCCAGTCGACGTCGAGCCCGGCCTGCACGAACGTCGGCGCCACCTGCCAGCCGTAGTCGATGCCGTGGTCGTCCAGCCAGTCGGTGAGCAGGTCCTCCCGGTCCGCGGCCTCCAGCGGGCTGAGCACCGGGGCCTTCGCGACCCGCTCGGCCGTCCGCTCCTGGAGCTCCATCAGGCCCGCCAACGCCTCGCGGGAGAACGGGCCTTCGGCGATCAGGGCGAGCTTGCGCCGCATCTTGGCGACCCGTTCGCGCAGCGTGGCCGTGGCCCGTACGGCCGCCGCCGCGGGGTTGTTCAGCTCGTGCGTGAGCCCCGCCGACAGCGAGCCCAGCGCCAGCAGCCGCTCACGCTGCCCGATCATCGCCTGGGTGTTCTTCGCCCCGAAGAACAGGCCCTCCAGCAGGTGCACGGCCATCGGGAACCAGTCGGTCATGACCTCCGCGAAGATGTCCGCCGGCAGCACGAAGAACCGGGTCGGCTCCGTCACCCGCATCGAGTTGTTGTACACCTGCCGCACCCGGTCGCCGAGGTACGCCTGCATCGCGCCCGCGTACACCCCGCTCTGCGAGGTGCGGGTGACCTCCACGTCGTCGCCGCCGACCCGGCGCGACAGCACCACCGTGCCCTCGATCATCACGAAGAAACAGGTGGCCGTGTCCCCCTCGGTGTACACCGGGCCGGGGTCGAACAGCTCCACCCGCCCCTCGCTGCACAGCCGCCCCAACTGCTCGGCGCTGAGCTTCTCGAAGAGGAACAGCGAGCCGATCTCCTTCGGACTGCACGGCATGATCCGACCGCTCATGTCTGCTCCAGACCGTTCATGACTGTTCCAGATACCGGTGGACGAGCATCACGGCCATGGCCCCCTCGCCGACGGCGGATGCGACCCGCTTGGCGGACTCGGCGCGCGCGTCACCCGCCACGAACACACCGGGCACGCTGGTCTCCAGGTGGTACGGCGCCCGGTCCAGCTCCCAGCCGGCCGGCGGGCGGCCGTCGGGGGTCAGGTCGGGTCCGGCCAGGATGAACCCGCGCTCGTCGCGCAGCACCGCGTCGCCCAGCCAGTCCGTCAGCGGGGCGGCACCGATGAACACGAACATCCAGTGCGCGTCCACCCGTTCGCTCTCGCCGGTCACCGTGTGCCGCAGCGTCAGCTGCTCCAGGCGGTCCGCGCCGTGCGCCGCGTCCACGACCGTGTGCGGGCGCACCGAGATGTTCGGCGCCTCGTCGATCTGCTGGATCAGGTAGTACGACATCGAGGCCGACAGGTCCGGGCCGCGCACCAGCAGCGTCACCGACTTCGCGACCCGGGACAGGTACATCGCCGCCTGGCCCGCCGAGTTGGCGCCGCCGACGATGAAGATGTCCTGCCCCTGGCAGGCCGCCGCCTCCGTCAGCGCCGAGCCGTAGAACACCCCGCAGCCGGTCAGGTCGGTGCAGCCGGAAGCCTCCAGCTGCCGGTACTGCACCCCGGTCGCGAGGATCACGCTGTGCGCGGCGATCGCCGAACCGTCCGCGAACCGTACGATCCGGGCGGCGCCGTTGACCTCCAGCCCGGTCACCTCCCGCGCGGTCAGCATCTCGGCGCCGAACTTGGCCGCCTGCCGCCGCGCCCGGTCGGTGAGCTGGGCGCCCGAGACCCCGTCGGGGAAGCCCAGGTAGTTCTCGATCCGGGAACTCTGCCCGGCCTGCCCGCCGGTCGCCGACCGCTCCACCAGCACGGTCCTGAGCCCCTCGGAGGCCCCGTACACGGCCGCGCCGAGCCCGGCGGGCCCGCCGCCGATCACGACGAGGTCGTAGAAGTCGGCCGTGGGCCTCGTCGCCAGACCCACCTTCGCCGCCAGTTCGGGCGCCTCCGGTTCCACCAGGGTGCCGCCGTCCGGGGTGATCACCAGCGGCAGCCGCTGTCCGTCCTGCCCGGCGGCGGCCAGCAGCCGCTGTCCCTCCGGCTCGTCCACCGAGTACCAGCGGTACGGCACCTGGTTGCGGGCCAGGAACTCGCGCACGTCCGAGGACCGCGCCGACCAGCGGTGACCGACCACCTTGGTGCTGGGCACGGCCCGGTGGTCGCTGGTGCGCCAGGCCTGCAGCAGATCGTCCAGGACCGGGTAGAGCTTCTCCTCCGGCGGGTCCCACGGCTTGAGCAGATAGTGATCGAGGTCGACCACGTTGATCGCGTCGATCGCCGCGTTGGTGTCCGCGTACGCGGTCAGCAGCACCCGCCGTGCCCCGGGATACACATCCAGCGCCTGCTCGAGGAACTCGATGCCGTTCATCTGCGGCATCCGGTAGTCGGCCAGGATCACCGCCACCAGGTCGCCGCGCAGCTTCAGCTCGCGCAGCGCCTCGAGCGCGGACCGGCCGGATTCCGCCCGCACGATCCGGTACGACTCGCCGTAGCGCCGCCGCAGATCGCGGGCGACGGCACGGGAGACCCCCGGGTCGTCGTCCACGGTCAGGATGACGGTCCGCGCTGCCTCGGCGGCCTGTGTCATACGTCTCCCACCCCGAGTCGGTTCCCGCGGCACGGCGTCCAGGGGAGCGCCGCACCGGTTCTCAGCCATCGTATGTTCGACGGCGCCGATTCGCCCCGGGATACCGAGGGGCCGGTGATCAGCCGGGCTGCCGTTCCCCGAGCCTGCCGCGGTGCCGGTCGGCGTTCCCGGCGCGTCCGGGAGATGATCGTTCCCGGTGGTGCACGCGCATCACGCACCACGCGGCGACGACGAGGAGACCACGCATGACACGCCCGATCACGGCAGGGGTGGACGGTTCCGAGGAGAGCCTGGCCGCGCTGGACTGGGCCGCCCGGGAGGCCGTACGCCGGGGGCTGCCGCTGCGTGTGGTGCACGCCTGGCGCTATGCCGAGCAGCTCGCCACGGCCGACCGCAGCGCCCAGCGGGGGTGGGTGTCGCAGGGCGTGCGGGAGGCCGTGCGGGCCGTCGCCGAGCGGCATCCGCAGCTCGCCCCGGCCGTCGACGTCGTCGAGGGCGAACCCGCGCACGCGCTGGTCCGGGCCGCGGCGGAGGCCGAGATGCTGGTGCTGGGCTCGCGCGGGCACGGCCCGGTCGTCGGGTTCCTGCTCGGCTCGGTCGGCCTGCAGGCGATCGCCGAGTCGGGCCGGCCGGTCGTGCTCGTGCGGGCCGGGGACAGGCCGGCCGCCGAGGCCGCCGGGCGGGACGTCGTGGTCGGCCAGCAGGGCGACGGCGAGGACAGCGCCGCCGCGCTGCGGTTCGCGTTCGAGACGGCGGCAGCGCGTGGCGCGACCGTCAGGGCCGTCCGGGCGTGGACGCTGCCGCCGGTCTTCGCCTACAGCCCCGGTTCGCTCAAGCTGCTGGACGACGCGGGCGGCCTCGAGCCGTACGAGAAACAGGCGCTGGCCGACGCCTTGCGGCCCTGGCGGGAGCGGTTCCCGGACGTGCCGGTGGCCGAGCAGGTGGAGCTGGGCAGCGCGGGCCAGGTGCTGCTGGAGGCGGCCGGCCGGGCCCAGCTGCTGGTCGTCGGGCGCCGGGCGCACCGTACGGCCGTGGGCGCCCGGATCGGCTCGGTCGCGCACGGGGTGCTGCACCACGCCGGGTGCCCGGTCGCCGTGGTCCCGCACGACTGAGGCTATTGCGGGGCGGACCGTGCCTTGGGCAGCACGTTCTCGGTGTAGTCCTTGACGGCCGTGTCGAGGCCGATGTCGTGCTGTGCGCGCTCGGACAGGTACCAGCGGTGTTCGAGGAGTTCGTGGTAGATCTCGGCCGGGTCCATCGGGCCGCGCAGCTCGGGCGGGACGGCCCGCACGGCGGGCCGGAAGACGTCCCGCACCCAGCGGTGGGCGAGGACCTCGGGGCGGGCGGCGAGGGGATCGCCGGGCGCGTAGTCGTCCTGCGTGGCCATCCAGCTCTCCAGGTCGCCGAGCAGCCGTCGTGCCTGGTTCTCCTCGGTGTCCAGGCCGGTCAGCCGCAGCAGCTGGCGCTGGTGGTGGCCGGCGTCGACGACCTTCGGCACGAAGGTGACCGTGTCGCCGCCCGAGGAGTGCTCGATCTGCATCTCGGCCACGTCGAAACCCAGCTCGTTCAGGCGGCGGATGCGGCGCTCGATGTAGTGGTACTTGCCCGCCGGGTACACCGAGGTGCGCGTCAGCTCCTGCCACAGCCCCTGGTAGCGGGTGCAGATCTCGTGGCCGAACGCCACGGGATCGACCGACGGGTGCAGCGCGCCGGACGCCTCCAGGTCCAGCAGCTCGCCGCTGATGTTCACCCGGGCCAGATCGAGGTCGTACGCCCGCTGCCCGGGACTCAGCCGCGGGTGCAGGTCGCCCGTCTCGGCGTCGACCAGGTAGGCGGCGTAGGCGCCCGCGTCGCGCCGGAAGAGGGTGTTGGACAGCGAGCAGTCGCCCCAGGCGAAGCCGGCCAGGTGGAGGCGGACCAGCAGCACGGCGAGGGCGTCCATCAGCCGGTGCATGGTCGCCGGGCGCATGGTCGTCTCGAACATCGAGCGGTACGGCATCGACCCGCGCAGATGCCGGGTGACCAGGACCGGCTCCAGCGGTCCGCCCGCGCGGCCGGTGCGGCCGGTGACCACCGCGAGGGGGTCGACGGCCGGGATGCCGAGCCGGTCGAGGTCGCGCAGCAGCTCGTACTCGCGCAGCGCGGGCCGCTCGGCCAGCTCCTTGACGGCGATCACCTCGTCGCCGGCGTGCGCGTACCGCACGACGTGCCGGGAGATGCCCCTCGGCAGCGGCACCAGGTACTCCTCGGGCCACTCCTCCACAGGCACGTCCCAGGGCAGGGCGAGCAGGAGCGCGGGGTGCTCCGGGTTCGTGGCGTTGATCTGCAGGGCCATGGCACGAACCCTAAGGGCCCGCGCCGGAGTTCTAGGAGGCCCTTTCCCGGGCCTGCTCGGCCGCCGCGCGCACCGGACCGTGGTGCACCGGCCCGTGTCCCGGCAGCAGGGTGTCGCCGTCGAGCGCGCCGATCAGCTCCAGCGAGGCGATCGCCCGGGCGCGGTCGTGGTGGAAGAAGTCGGTCAGCAGCTGCGGGCCCTTGATCCGCGAGATCGCGTGCCCGCTGACCAGCGCGTCGCCGGAGATGACGATCCCGGCGTCGGGCAGGTGGTAGACACAGTGGCCGTCGGTGTGGCCGGGAGTGTGCACGGGCACGGGACGGCCGGGCAGATCGAGCTTGCCGTCCGCGGGGAACGGCTCGGGAGCGGTGACGGGGTGCTGCTCGGTGCCGCCGACCCGCACCGTGTGCACCGCCCAGGACAGCACGCCCGGCCGCCAGAGATTGCGCGCCACGTCGCCCACGGTGGCCTGCTGGAGGAACTCCCGGCGCGCGTGCGGGACTTCGGCGGGATGCAGGAGGACCGGGGTGCCGTGGGCCGCGCGCAGGTACTCGGCCGAGCCCAGGTGGTCGTTGTGCGCGTGCGTGATCAGCACGGCGGCGACCGCCTCCGGTGAACTGCCCACCGCCGCGAGGGACTCCAGGACCCCCTGCCGGTCCCCGGGGTACCCGGTGTCCACGAGGGTGACGGCGTCCCCGTCCTTGAGGATCACCCAGTTGACGTTGCTGCCGTGCACCAGATAAGTGCCGTCGGCGACTTGCCGTACTTGTGCCCGCATGGTCTCCCCGCCCCCCGGTTGCCGCTGATCGTCGCGGGACAGCCAACCAGATGGCCCACCGCCCCGCGCAAGAGGGGTGACCGCCCGCGTCAGCGCACTCCGTGCGGCCGGAACTGGACGCTGATGCGCGGGCCCGCGGCGCGTGCGGTCTTCGGCACGCAGTGCTCCCAGGTGCGCTGGCAGGAGCCGCCCATGACGATCAGGTCGCCGTGCCCGAGCGGGCGCCGCAGGGTCTCGCCGCCCGTGCCCACCGGGCGCAGCAGCAGGTCCCGGGGCGCGCCGACGGAGAGGATCGCGACCATCGTGTCCTCGCGGGCGCCCCGCCCGATCCGGTCCCCGTGCCAGGCCACGCTGTCCCGGCCGTCGCGGTAGAAGCACAGCCCGGCGGTCGTGAACGGCTCGCCCAGCTCCTCGGCGTAGTGCCGGGACAGGGCGTCGCGGGCCTCCCGCAGCACCGGGTGGGGGAGCGGGTCCCGGTCCGCGTAGAAGGCCAGCAGGCGCGGCACGGCCACCACGTTGTCGTACATCTTGCGGCGCTCGGCCCGCCACGGCACCTGCGCCGCCAGCCGCTCGAACAGGGCGTCGGCCCCGCTCAGCCAGCCCGGCAGGACGTCGATCCAGGCGCCGGCGCCCAGTCCGGTCCGGCGCAGCCCGTCCAGCGGGCCGAGCCGCAGCTCGTCGGTCTGGTCGAACAGGGAGCCCTGGAGGTGGGTGGACATGAGCCCAGCGTACTCCTTAATCGAATATACGTTCCCATCGGCTCGCTGCGGCCCGCCCCGCTCGTGCGCGGGGCTTTCGATACATCGGTGTATCGGATACATTCGCGTATCGAACGGAGGGCGGTGACGGTGAACGACACACCCAGGCGCGTCACCCGGCGCCGGGTCGCCACCCGGGCCCGGCTGCTCGAAGCCGCCTTCGAGGTGTTCGCCGCCAAGGGCTTCGGCCGGGTCTCCATCGAGGAGATCTGCGAGGCCGCCGGCTACAGCCGGGGCGCCTTCTACTCGAACTTCGCCACGCTCGACGAGCTGTTCTTCGCGCTCTACCAGGAGCGCGCCGACCTCATCGCCGCCCAGGTCGCCGACGCCCTCGCCGAGGGCGGACCCGATCTCGACGTGCCGGCGTCCGTGGACCGGGTCACCGAAGTGCTGCTGCTCGACGTGGACTGGCTGCTGGTCAAGACCGACTTCCTGGTGCACGCCGCCCGCGATCCGGCCGTCGCCCGGGCCCTCCTCGACCACCGCGCACGCCTGCGGGAGGCCGTCGCCGACCGGCTCTTCCGGGCCCGCGGCCACACCGCACTGCCCGCCGTGCTCGGCGACGTGGACGGCGCCGCGCACGCCGTGGTCGCCGCGTACGACGGAGTCACCACCCAGCTGCTGCTGGACAAGGACGTCGAGACGGCGCGGGCCTGGCTGAAACAGCTGCTCACCGCGCTCCTCACCGACGGCGGCAACACCCCATCCACGCACTGAGGATCTGAGGAAGGAACCGGACGCCATGGACGCGGACGTCATCGTCGTCGGAGCGGGCCTCGCCGGCCTGGTCGCGGCGCACGAACTCACCAGCCGGGGACGCAGGGTGGCCCTGGTCGACCAGGAGAACGCCGCCAACCTCGGCGGCCAGGCGTTCTGGTCCTTCGGCGGGCTCTTCCTCGTCGACTCCCCGGAACAGCGCCGCCTCGGCATCAAGGACTCCTTCGACCTCGCCTGGAACGACTGGCAGGGCAGCGCCCAGTTCGACCGGCTGGAGGACGAGGACTCCTGGGCGGTGCGCTGGGCGCGCGCCTACGTCGAGTTCGCGGCCGGCGAGAAGCGCTCCTGGCTGCGGGGGCACGGCATCGAACTGCTGCCGACCGTCGGCTGGGCCGAACGCGGTGATCTCAGGGCGACCGGACACGGCAACTCCGTGCCCCGCTTCCACATCGCCTGGGGCACCGGCACCGGCGTGGTCGAACCCTTCGTGGAGTACGCCCGCCGGGCCGCCCGGGACGGACTGCTCACCTTCCACCACCGCCACCAGGTGGACGAGCTGGTCATCGAGGACGGCACGGCCCGCGGGGTACGCGGCACGGTGCTCGCCGAGGACCGCTCGCCGCGCGGCGTCGCCTCCAGCCGCGACCGGGCCGGCGACTTCGAACTCACCGCCCAGGCGGTCGTCGTCACCACCGGCGGCATCGGCGCCAACCACGACATCGTCCGCCGCTACTGGCCCGAGCGGCTCGGCACGCCCCCGGCCGAGATGGTCACCGGCGTCCCCGCCTACGTCGACGGCCGCATGCTCGACATCAGCGCCGGCGCGGGCGTCCGCCTGGTCAACCGCGACCGCATGTGGCACTACACCGAGGGCCTGCAGAACTGGGACCCGATCTGGCCGGGCCACGGCATCCGCATCCTGCCCGGCCCGTCCTCCGTCTGGCTGGACGCCCTCGGCCGCCGGCTGCCCGACCCCTGCCTGCCGGGCTACGACACCCTGAGCACCCTCAGGCACCTGCGCACCACCGAGGACATCGCCGGGTACGACCACTCGTGGTTCATCCTCACCCGCAAGATCATCGAGAAGGAGTTCGCGCTCTCCGGATCCGAGCAGAACCCCGACATCACGGCGAAGGACCGGGGCGCCGTACTGCGCGACCGGCTGCTCGGCAAGGGCGCGCCCGGCCCCGTCCAGGCCTTCGTGGACAAGGGAGCGGACTTCGTGACCGCCGGCAACCTGGAGCAGCTGGTCGGCAGGATGAACGACCTGACCGGCAAACCGCTGCTGGACGCGGCCGGGGTGCGCCGCCAGATCGAGGCCCGCGACCTGCAGATCGCCAACCCCTACAGCAAGGACTCCCAGGTCCAGGGCATCCGCAACGCCCGCCGTTACATCGGTGACCGTCTCGGCCGGGTCGCCGTGCCGCACCGCATCCTCGACCCGGCAGCAGGCCCCCTCATCGGCGTCCGGCTGCGCGTGCTGACCCGCAAGACCCTCGGCGGCATCCAGACCGACCTCGACTCCCGCGCCCTGGCCGCCGACGGCACCCCCATCGAGGGGCTGTACGCGGCGGGCGAGGTGGCCGGCTTCGGCGGCGGCGGGGTGCACGGCTACAACGCGCTGGAGGGCACCTTCCTCGGCGGCTGCCTGTACTCCGGGCGGGCCGCGGGCCGGCACGCGGCCCGGCAGACGGGCTGAGGGCCCGGGACGGGAAGCGGGCTCGAGGCCCTCCGGGCGGTCAGCCCTTCAGCAGGTCCAGCAGCACCTGGGCATGACTGCGCTCGGGCGTCTTCGACGCCGTCAGCAGCGTCATCCGGCCCTTGCGGGCCGCCTTCCTGAGGCCGTCGAGCAGCTCGGCGGCCGCAGGGGCCGCAAGCTCCGTCTCGTAGCGGTGGCGGAACTCCTCGTACGCGCCGCCGCCGTGGAACCACTTGCGCAGCTCGCTCGACGGCGTCAGCTCCTTGGGCCACTCGTCGACGTGCGCCTCGTCCTTGGAGATGCCGCGCGGCCACAGCCGGTCCACAAGCACCCGCCGGCCGTCGTCGGACTCGGGCTCGTCGTAGATCCGGCGCACACGCACGCTCACTTCGGGCCCCTCTCGGATCGCGGACGGTGCCGTGAGCCTAACCGCGGTGTTCCGGCCACCGGGTGCGACGCGGCGTAACGTGGCCTGAAGGAGCGGAACACCAGGACACCACCGTGCCTACTCTGGCGGCCAGACGATCACCGGCCACTCCTCGAGGAGCGCATGTGACGCCATCCCCCAGACAGCCCGCCCGGCGCCGTACCACGATCCGCCGGGCGGTCCGCGCCACCGTCCCCGTCGCCGTTGCGGCACTCGTCGCCGCCACCGGACCCGCAGCGCCGGGCACCGTCGGCGCGCCCGGCGCGGGCGACCCCTACTTCCCGCTCAGCGGCAACGGCGGCTACCACGTCCGGCACTACGACCTGACGCTGCGCTACGACACCACGACCCGGCACCTCGACGCCGGTGCGGTCCTCTTCGCCCGCGCCACCCAGCCACTGACCCGCTTCGACCTCGACCTCACGGGCCTGCACGTCACCGGCGTCACCGTCGACCGCACCCCGGCCGCCTTCCGCCGCAGCGGCCAGGAACTCGTCGTCACCCCCCGCCACGCCCTCCGCGCGGGCCGGCCCTTCCGGATCGCCGTCACCTACCAGGGCACCCCCGGACCGGTCACCGACCTCGACGGCTCCGAGGACGGCTGGATCCCCACCGACGACGGCGCCTTCGTGGCGGGCGAGCCGCAGGGCGCGATGACCTGGTTCCCCGCCAACGCACACCCCAAGGACAAGTCGTCGTACGACTTCACGATCACGGTGCCGCAGGGCCGCACCGCCGTCGCCAACGGCGAACTGCTCTCCCGGCGCACCGCGCACGGGCGGACGACGTTCCACTGGCGCGAGACCCGCCCGATGGCCGCCTACCTGGCCACCGCGACCATCGGCACCTTCCAGGTCCAGCGCTACACCACCGCCGACGGCATCCAGGTCTACAACGCCGTGGACCCCCGGGAGGCGCGCGCCGCCGCGCCCGTGCTGAAGAAGCTGCCGGCGGTCCTCGCCTGGGAGAGCAAGCTGTTCGGGCCCTACCCGTACCGCTCCGCCGGCGCGATCGTCGACCACGACCCGGACGTCGGCTACGCGCTGGAGACCCAGACCCGGCCGCTGTACGACTCCGCGCCCGACCTGACCACCCTCGTTCACGAGAGCGCCCACCAGTGGTTCGGCGACTCCGTCTCGCTCGCCGCCTGGAAGGACATCTGGCTCAACGAGGGCTTCGCCACCTACGCCGAGTGGCTGTACACCGAACAGCACGGCGGTGACAGCGCCCAGAAGACCTTCGACGCCCTCTACGCCACCCCGGCCGGCAACGGGCTGTGGGCCTACCCGCCGGGCGATCCGGGCAACGGCGAGAAAATCTTCGGCACGCCCGTCTACTTGCGCGGCGCCATGGCCCTGCACGAGCTGCGGGGGGCCGCCGGCGACCGGGACTTCTTCCGGATCCTGCGCGCCTGGGCGGCGGACCACCGCGACGGGCACGGCACGACCGCCCAGTTCACGCGGCTGGCCGAGCGGGTGTCCGGAAGACGGCTGGACGGGCTGTTCCACACCTGGCTGTTCACCAAGGGCAAGCCGAACAGCGCCTGAGCGCTTACCGATTCCGAACAGACCCTTACCGGTTTCAAACAAGTGTCGGCCAAGGTCGGCACCATGATCCATCGCAGAACCGCCGTCGCGCTCCTCGCCTCCCCGCTGCTGCTCACCGGCTGCGGCGGCGGAGCCGAGGCGACCGAGCGCCGGACGCCGTCCACCCCTCCGGCGCCCACCGGCACCCCCACCCCCGAAGTCCAGGCCGCGCAGGCACCGCAGGGCATACCCGGTCTCGGCCCCGCCCGGACCGCCGCGCTCCCCGAACGCTGCGAGCAGGCCGTCGTCGTCACCGGACGCGGCAGGGACTCCCCGGACTGCACTGTCGTCCTGCACGAACGCACCGCCACCGGCTGGCAGGCCGGCCCCGCCTGGCCCGGCCACAACGCGCTGCACGGCTGGAGCGGCCACCACATGCTCGGCGACCTGCGCTCCCCGCTCGGCGTCTACACCCTCTCCGACGCCGGCGGCCTGCTCCCGGACCCCGGCAGCAAACTTCCCTACCACCACTCCGGTGGCTTCCACTCGCCCGGCAGCGGCTTCGAGGGCGAACCGCTCGAGGGCTGCTTCGACTACGTCGTCGCCATCGACTACAACCGCAAGCCGGGCACCTCCCCCCTGGACTGGACCCGGCCGCTCGGAGCCGGGCGCGGCGGGGGAGTCTGGCTGCACGTCGACCACGGCGGGCCCACCCACGGCTGCGTCAGCGTCGCCAAGGCGCACATGAAGGACCTGCTGCGCACCCTCGACCCGGACCGGCATCCGGCCGTCGTCATGGGGTACGCCGACTGGCTCGCCGCCTGAGCCGCTTAGGATCCGGACCCGTGTGCGCACATGTTCTGGTCGCCGAGGACGACGAGAAGCAGGCCGAACTGATCCGCCGTTCCCTCCTGGCCGAGGGACACACCGCCACGGTCGTGCACGACGGCGCCGCCGCGCTGGACGCCGCCCGGCGCCTGCGGCCCGACCTCCTCGTCCTGGACCTGATGCTCCCGGTCGTCGACGGCTTCGGGGTGTGCCGGGTGCTGCGCGGCGGCGAGGATCCGGAGATCCCGGTGGTCATGCTCACCGCCCGCTCCGCCGAGGACGACGTACTGCTCGGCCTCGAACTGGGCGCCGACGACTACATGACCAAGCCGTACAGCCCGCGCGAGCTGATGGCCCGGATCCGTACGGTGCTGCGGCGCAGCGGGCGCGGCGCGGGTGCCCGGGACGGCGACGTGGTCGTGCGGGCGGCCGGGCTCAGTGTCGATCCCGAACGGCACGAGGTGCGCTGCGACGGCGTACCGGTGGAGTGCACGCCCGCCGAGTTCCAGATCCTGCTGGCCATGGCGGCGGAGCCGGAGCGCGTGTTCAGCCGGCGGCAACTGCTGCACTGCACCCGCGGTTTCGACCGGGCCTCCACCGAGCGGGCCGTCGACGTGCACATCATGAACCTGCGCCGCAAGATCGAGGCCGACCCGCGCCGCCCGGCCCGCCTGCTGACCGTCTTCGGCGTCGGCTACAAGCTGAGCGGCACACGAGCGTGAGACGGCGCGAGTCCCGTTGCGGGCGGGAGGTGCCCGACAAGCGCCGGATCCCGTTGCGCAAACGGCTGCTCGTGCGGCTGCTGTCCGTCTCCGCCCTGATCGCCGTCTGCTCGGTGGCCGCCACCGCCTGGCTCGCGGTCACGACGACGACCAGCGCCCTGAAGGAGGAGCAGGGCCAGGACCTCGCGGCCGACAACAGCATCCTGGCCCGGCTCAGCGGATACGCCGCCACACACGCCGACTGGTCCGGTGTCCGGCGCACCGTGCGGGAACTGGCCGACCAGACCGGCCGCCGGATCGCGCTCACCACCGCCGACCGCACCCTGGTCGCCGACTCCGCGCCCCATGGCACCCCGCTGCCACCCCGGCCCGCGGCCACCGTCGACCCCCTGCACACCGACACCTACAGCGAGACCGGTGCCCAGCTCAGCGGCATCGACCCGCGCGTGGTGGGCCCCTACCTGCTCCCGGCGAGGGAGCGGGCGAAGCTGGACACGCTCGCCGCCGCCCGCAAGCGGTGCTACGAGCGCTTCGGCCTGCAGGCCACCGTCGTCCGCACCGTGAGCGGGCGCCCCGTCGTCACAGGCACGGACGGCACCGACCCCGCCGGCAACGGCGCCACGGCGTGCGAGGACGGACAGCTCAACGCGCCGACCCCGACCGAGCGCACGTCCCTGGACGCGCTCACGGACCTCGCCCGGCCCTGCCTGAAACGGGCCGGACTCGACCTCGACGGCCCGCTGTTCCTCACCTACGACCCCAGTGGCAAGGACCCCTTCGGCGGTGGCTACCTCTTCGCCAAGTACGCCAGGGCGGGCAAGGCGGCGACGGCACACGCGGCCCAGCAGTGCCTGCTGACCGCCCGGCGCGCCCAACTGGAGCCGTACGTCGCGCCGGTGGCCGAGCTGTTCCTCGGCATCGGCGACCAGAGCCCGTCCCGCTTCGACATGTCCGCGGCCAACAAGGCCAAGGTGATCGGCGCGGCCGGCCTCGTCCTCGCCGTCACCGTCGCCGTGACCGCCGTCGTCGCCGTCCGGCTGGTACGGCCCCTGCGCGCGCTGACCGAGGCCGCGGGGGCGCCGCCCGAACTGCACATACGGGTCCCGGTGACCACGAGGGACGAGACCGGCATCCTCGCCGAGGCCTTCAACGACCTGACCGAGCGCCGTGAACGCCTGGAGGCCCAGCGCAAGGCTATGGTCAGCGACATCGCCCACGAACTGCGCAGCCCGCTCACCAACATCCGGGGCTGGCTCGAGGTCGTCCGGGACAAGGTCGTCGACCCCGAACCGGCCCTGCTGGACTCCCTGCACGAGGAGGCGCTCGTGCTGCAGCGGATCATCGACGACCTCCAGGACCTCGCCGCCGCCGACGCCGGCACCCTGCGACTGCACCGTGAACCGCTGCGCGCCGCCGACCTGCTGGAGCAGGTGGCCGCCGCGCACGGTGTCGCCGCAGACACCGCCGGGGTCGCCCTGCGCACCTCGGCCGACCCCGCCGCCTGGCTGGACGCCGACCCGGTGCGGATGCGGCAGGCACTGGGCAACCTGGTCTCCAACGCGCTGCGGCACACCCCGGCCGACGGCACGGTCACGCTGGCCGCCCGCCGGGACGGCACCGATGTCGTGCTCACCGTCACCGACACGGGGACGGGGATCGCGGCGGAGGATCTGCCGCATGTCTTCGAGCGGTTCTGGCGCGCGGAGAAGTCCCGCAGCCGTCGTACCGGCGGCAGCGGGCTCGGCCTGCCCATCGTGCGCCATCTGGTCGCCGCCCACGGCGGCACCGCCGAGGCCACGAGCGAGCCCGGCACCGGCACGGCCTTCACCCTGCGCCTGCCCGGCACCGAGCCGCTCACCGACGATCCCCTCGGCACCGCCCCGCCCCACGACGAGTGCTGACGGTCCGGGTCCCGGGTCAGCGCAGGCGGGGCCGGGAGCGTGCGCGACGGCGCAGGGTCCGGCGCTCCAGCTCGGTCGTGCCGCCCCAGATGCCGGTGCTCTGGCCCGTCGCCAACGCCCAGTGCAGGCACGGCTCCCGGGCCGGGCAGAGCCCGCACACCGTCTTGGCCCGCTCGGTCTGCACCAGCGCCGGTCCGCTTGTGCCGACGGGGAAGAACAGGTCGGGGTCCACGTGACGGCAGGCGGCATGGTCGCGCCAGTTGTCCATCGCAGTCTCCTGGATTCGTCTCCTGGATGGGATCGAACTCGTCCGGTGGTCGAAAACCGTGCTCAGGGTTTCGGGTGACCGGTCAGCGCGGCGGGAAACGGGGCAACTGCCGGAAATCAGGCCGGAAACGGAGCAGATGGGCCGCGGGGCCGAGGACACCCGTGCCCGACCGGGCACCGGGGACGCGGAGTTGGGGACGATGGCCGGATGGGCCGCTCTGCCGCGCCGCCGTCGGACCACCGTACCCCGCCCCGGGCCGCCCGGCACCGGTCGGACGGCGGGATTCCGGTGTCCGACCGGTCAGCGGCGCAGCGTCTCGGCCGCCGTCGCCGTCACCGCGTCGGCCAGGGCCGCCAGTGCGGGGGAGTCGAGCTTCCACTGCTGCCAGTACAGGGTGACGTCCACCCACTGGCCGGGAGCGAGCAGGCGCAGCCGTTCCTCGGCGAACAGCTGCCCGGCCTGGGCCTCGGGGAGCAGGCCCCAGCCGAGCCCCGCGGCGACCGCGTCGGCGAACCCCTCGGAGGTGGGCACATAGTGCCGCAGGGGGCTCGCGGCACCGTGACCCAGCCGGCGTACGAAGGCGTCCTGGAGATCGTCCTTGCGGTCGAAGACCACGACCGGGGCCTCGGGCAGCAGCCGGGTCAGCGATCCGGCCAGGTGCCGTCGCGCGAACTCCGGTGCGGCGACCGGCAGATAGCGCATCCGGCCGAGCGGGCGGACCGTGCACCCCGGTACGGGTTCGGGCAGGGTCGTCACCGCCGCCATCACCAGCCCCTCGCGCAGCAGCGCCGCCGTGTGGCCCTCGTCCTCCCGGTGCAGTTCGAAGCAGAGGCCCTCCACCCGGGTCAGCGCCGGCAGGAACCAGGTCGCCAGCGAGTCTGCGTTCACCGCGACCGAGACCCGGGTCGGCTCCCCGGCGCCGCTCAGCCCCAGCTCGCCCCAGGCGTCCCGCTCCAGCCGCGCCAGCTGCCGGGCGAAGCGCACCAGCACCGCCCCGGACTCCGTGGGCCGCACCGGCTTGGTGCGCTGCAGCAGCACCCGGCCGGTGCGCTGCTCGAGCGCCTTGACCCGCTGGCTGACCGCCGACGGCGTCACATGCAGGGCCGCCGCGGCGGCGTCGAAGGTGCCCTCGTCCACCACGGCGAGCAGGGTCCGCACATGGTCCAGGGGAAGCTCGTTCATCACGGCAGCTAAGGATACGTAAGAATCTTTAGCTGTATTTGCGCGGGAGGGTCTCCTAGCGTCGACGGCATGAACCACGCCCTGACCGCCGCGGCCGCCGGATTCGGCAGCGGACTCTCCCTGATCGTCGCCATCGGCGCCCAGAACGCCTTCGTCCTGCGCCAGGGGGTGCGCCGCGACGCCGTCCTGGCCGTGGTCGGCATCTGCGCCCTGTCCGACGCGGTGCTCATCGCGCTCGGCGTCGGCGGGGTGGGCGCCCTCGTGGTGGCCTGGCCGGGCGCGGTCCGCGCGGTCGGGATCGTCGGCGGCGCCTTCCTGCTGTGCTACGGCGCCCTCGCCGCCCGCCGGGTGGTCCGGCCCGGCACCGGGCTGCGCGCGGAGGGAGAGGCGGCCGGCTCGCGCCGCCGGGCGGTGCTCACCTGCCTGGCGATGACCTGGCTCAACCCGCACGTCTACCTGGACACGGTGTTCCTGCTCGGCTCGCTCGCCGCCGACCGGGGCGCGCTGCGCTGGACCTTCGGGCTCGGCGCCGCGTGCGCCAGCCTGTGCTGGTTCGCCGCGCTCGGCTTCGGCGCCCGGCTGCTCGGCCGCTTCCTGGCCCGGCCCGGCGCCTGGCGGCTGCTGGACGCGCTGGTGGCCGTCACCATGCTCGCCATGGGCGCCCTGCTCCTGGCCGGATCCTGAGTCGACCGCTTCGGCCCGTACGGCTGGTGTGCTGAGATAGTTAGGTTCGCGAATCGAAAAGATGTAACGAGCAACCAGGACACCCGTGGACACGAGCGAGAGCAGCACCACCGAACCCGGCCCCACGCGGCAGGAGGCGACGGCCCTGCCCCGGCGCGGCTGGCGCCGCTGGGCGATGGACACCCGCCCCCTGCGCATCCCCGCCTACCGGCGCCTGTGGACGTCGACGATCGTGACCGCCGTCGGCAGCCAGCTCACCGCCGTCGCCGTGCCCAAGCAGATCTACGACATCACCCACTCCTCGGCCTGGGTCGGCTACGCGAGCCTGGCCGGTCTCCTGCCCATGGTGGCGTTCGCGCTGTGGGGCGGGGCCGTCGCCGACGCCGTGGACCGGCGCAAGCTGCTGCTGGTCACCAACAGCGGCATCGCGGTGACCTCGCTGCTGTTCTGGGCGCAGGCCGTCACCGGTCTGGACTCGGTCGCCGTCCTCATGGTGCTGCTCGCGCTCCAGCAGGCCTTCTTCGGCCTCAACGCCCCGGCCCGCAACGCCTCCATCGCCCGCCTGGTGCCCGCCGCGGAACTGCCCGCCGCCAATGCCCTCGGCTCCACGGTCACGCAGACCGGACTGGTGGCCGGTCCGCTGCTCGCCGGTGTGCTCATCCCGGTCATCGGGCTGCCCGAGCTGTATCTCATCGACGCCCTGGCCCTGTGCGTCACCGTGTGGGCCGTCTTCCGGCTGCCCGCGCTGCCGCCGCTCGGCGACGTCGCCGCCCGCCGGGCCGGGATACGTCAGATAGGCGAGGGCTTCCGCTACATCTCCCGGCACAAGGTGCTGCTGCTGTCGTTCCTCGCCGACATCGTCGCCATGGTGTTCGGCATGCCCCGGGCCCTGTTCCCGCAGCTGGCCGCCCAGACGTACCACTCGTACGGCGAAGGGCTCGCGCTCGGCGTGCTGTTCGCCGGCATCCCGGTCGGTGCGGTGCTCGGCGGCCTGTTCTCCGGGGTGTTCTCGCGGGCCCGCCGGCACGGCTGGATGGTGATCGCGGCGGTCGTCGGCTGGGGCGTGGCCGTCGCCGGGGCCGGGCTGAGCGCGAACCTGTGGGCCGCCATGGGCTTCCTCGCCCTGGCCGGGGTCGCCGACATGGTCTCGATGGTGTTCCGCGGTGCGATCCTGCTGTCGGCCGCGACCGACGAGATGCGCGGCCGGATGCAAGGTGTGTTCACGGTGGTCGTGGCGGGCGGACCACGCCTGGCCGACGTCCTGCACGGCACGGCCGGCTCCGCCTTCGGTCCCCGGGCGGCCGTGGCGGGCGGCGGCGCACTGGTCGTGGTGGTGATGCTGACCCTGGCCGCCGCGGTCCCGGCGCTGCGGCGGTACCGGATCTGAACGGGCCGGGCCGCCGGCCGGGGTCGCGTCACAGCAGACCGCTGCGCCGCCGGATCGCGTACTGGTCCATCAGCTTGCCGCGGGTCGTCTCCAGCCGGCCCGCGAGGATCTCGGCCACGGTCCGCACCAGCGACAGCCCGAGCAGCGGATCCTCCACGCACAGCGCGAGCACCGCGGGTCCGTCGAACTGGTAGGCCCGTACGTTGCTGAAGGCGACCGCCCCGAAGTCCCACTGGTACGGCGGGAACAGCCAGGACCAGCCGAGCAGGTCGCCCGCGCCGAGCGTGGCCACCGTGACCCGCTGCCGGGAGGTGACCTGCTGGTCCAGGTGGACCGCGCCGGAGCGGATCACCCAGAACCGGTCGGCGGTGCCGCCCGCCTCGAAGATGCGGGTGTCCTCCGGGAAGGAGACCTCCTCGGCCAGCTCCATCATGCGCTCGCGCTGCGCCTGGGGCAGGGCGGTGAGCAGTTTGATCGCTTTGGTCATGGCGCGGGGCTCCTCACCGGCGGCGGTGCGGGTGGTGTCGTCAAGCCCATTTCAGCCGCTGCCGCCGTTGCGGGCACCTCGAAGGGCGGGCACCGCGTGCCGGATCACCTGTCCGGTGGCGCGTGCGGGCAGCAGAAAGCCCTGGCCGGACGGGGGAGGCCGGCCAGGGCTGCTTGCGGTGACGCGGGGAGGGAGGGAAGGACGGTCCCGGTCCGCTCCGGCATCACGTATGTATGAACGATAAACCATCCGGTATGCATAAGTGCAATCCGGGGGTGGGTCACGTGACCTGTTTCACCTTCCCGCCGGTGCCGGTGTCCGGACGCGGTACTCCCAGCGGCCGGGCCAGACCCGAGACAGCCTCGTCCAGGCGCTGGAGATGGCGCAGCACCCGGTCGGTCACCCGGCCGTAGCGCGGGGTGCGCAGCGTGCCCGGCTCCAGCATCGAGGCGATGCTCGGGCCGGTCTCGATCGCCGCCGCGGAGCGCGGATCGGCGACATGCCCGGCGATCGCCTCGATGTTGTGCAGGATCCGCCTGCACGCCCCGCTCAGCCGGGGATCCGCGGCGATCGAGGGGTGCGTCGGCAGCAGCTCGGCCGTGGCCGCGAGGGAACGCGCGTGGTAGGCGCAGGTCTCCAGCAGCGCGACCACGTACCGGGCGGTGTCCCGGCGCGAGCGCAGCGGCGTGATCGGATGCGTCAGCGGGTCGATGGCCGCGCGCAGATCGGCCAGCGCCTGGTCCAGATCGCGCGCCTGCTCCACCAGATCCGCGCCGGCCCCGCCGCTCAGCTGGTCCACGGCGGCCCGGGTGACATCCTCCAGCCGGTCCAGCACCTCGACGAGCAGTTCGTTGGTACGGCGGTCGGTGCGGACCGGCAGCACCACCGCCGCCGCGATCACCCCGCAGGCCGCGCCGAGCGCCGTCTCCTCGATCCGCAGCACCAGCACCGACAGGCTGTAGGTGTTCAGCAGCGTGTACAGCAGCCCCAGCATCGCCGTCACGAAGAACGACATCAGCGTGTACGACAGGGGCGCGGTGTAGAACATCGCGAAGATGAACACCAGCACCAGCGCGAACGCCGTCCAGGTGCGCTGCCCGACCAGCCCGGCGAGCCCGATGCCGGCCACCACGCCGAGCACCGTGCCCAGCAGCCGGCGGTAGCCCTTGACCAGGATCTCGCCGGTGGAGGCGGTGTTGATGAACACGATCCAGCAGGTCAGCACCGCCCAGTACCAGCGCTGGCTGGACAGCAGCTCGCCGCCGGCGATGGCCAGCGAGGAGCCGACGGCCACCTGGACCGCGGCCCGCGTCGTGGGCCGCCTGAGCCCGGCCGGTTCCGGCTCCTCGGCCTCTCTCTCCTCGCCGGCCTCTATCGCGGCGTCCTCCGCGTCCAGCTCTTCCCGCGAGCGGATGGTGGCCGGGCTGTCGTCGGCCTCGTCCAGCGCTCCGTCCAGGGCGACCCTGAGGCCCAGCGCGGCCCGGGCGGCCTCGCCGAGGCCACGGAAGACGTCCTGCACGGCAGGGGAGGTCTTCGGCAGGTTCTCCTCCTCGCGGTAGCCCAGCAGCCGGTTGCGCAGCTGCGCGAGCGCCGTGCCCCGGGCCTCGCCGACCGGGCGGAGCATCAGCAGCCGCAGCGCCTGGAGGTCCCGGCGCAGCGCCGCCGTCGCCTCGTCCTGCACCGGCGGCGCACCACCGGAGGGCAGCAGGGCGCCGGGCAGGTGCAGCGTGAGGGTGTCGGTGCGCTCGGCACTGCGCGCGGTGAGCAGCAGCAGGCCGAGCCGCTCGGAGGCGATCTCGGCGTCGGCGATCCGGCGCTGGAGCAGCCGGGCCACCGCGGGGTCGGAGGTGCCGTCCTCCAGCCGCCCCTGGATCAGCAGCGCCGTCTCGTGCAGCCGGGCGGTGGCGGTGCGCAGGTCGTCCAGGACCTTGTCCACCTCGTCCGGGCCGGCGTCCAGCAACTCGGCCTGCACGGCGATCAGCTGGGCGAGCCGGGCGCGGAAGGCACGCCGCAGCCGGTCCAGCGTGCCCGCCGGGGTCTGCGGCAGCAGCACGAAACGGGCGAGGGCGCTGCACGCGAACGCCACGCAGATGACACCGGCCAGCCCGGGCAGCGCGGAGAGCGTCGCGTGGACGAACAGCGAGAGGAAGTAGATCTGGAAGCCGATCAGCCCCAGCGCCGTACCGCGGTCCCCGAACCGGCGGCTGTAGACCGCGCCGAAGATGAGGGCGACGAAGAACAGGTCGCCGATGACGACCCGTTGGTTCAGCAGCGCGCCCAGCGACACCGAGGCCAGCGCCACCGGCAGGCCGAGCGCGAGCGTGCCCGCCTGCTGGGAGCGCTGCTTCTCGCGGATGGCGAACGTCGACACCATCGCCGCCATGGCACCGGCGACCAGATGCGGCACCGGCACCCGCAGCGCGGCCAGGACGGCGAGGGTGAGGGCGATCGCGGTGACGGTGCGCAGCCCCGCGGTCAGCCGCAGCAGCCCGGGATCCGATGCCGCGAGCCGGTCCCGCATCCGTACCCGCCCCGACCGTCCCGCTGCCCTCACGCCGCCGCGCTCTCTCCCGTACCAGAAATCGATCTCCGTTCCAGCATCGCACGAGTGCCCGAGACACCTGCTGCCGGCCGGGGCGCGGGGCCGGATCGGCAGGCGGCCGCTCAGCCCTCCTGCCCGCCCCCGCCCTCCACCCGGGCCCGCACCTGTTCCGGTGTCAGATACGAGTCCGTGTACTCGAAGTCCTTCAGCCTGGCGGGCTTGCGGGCCTGGAAGCCGGTGCGGACGAAGTCGTCGCCGGCGACCGCGTTCAGCAGCCAGTTGGTCATCACGCGGGTCTTGGCCACATTGGTGCGCAGCGCCGACCAGTGGTAGCCGCGGGCCACCGCCTGGGCGGCCAGCCCGCGCAGCTCCACACCGAGCGGCTTGGACACGGCGTCCTTGCCGCCGAGATCGACGACGAGCCCGAGATCCCGGTGCACGTACGGCGTCAGGGGCTCGCCCCGCAGGGCCGCGATGACGTTGTCGGCGACCTTCTTGCCCTGCCGCATGGAGTGCTGCGCGGTGGGCGGGCAGACCGCGCCCGTCTCGGCCTTGGCCAGGTCGGGCACGGCGGCCGCGTCCCCGAGAGCGAACACGCCGTCGTGCCCGGGCACCGTCATCTCCGCGGTGACCACCAGCCGCCCGCGGTCCGTCTCGGCGCCGAGCGTGCCGATCAGCGGGCTCGCGACCACACCGGCCGTCCAGATCAGCGTGTGCGTCGGCACCACCCGGCCGTCGGTGAAGGTGACCTCCTCGGCGCCGGCCTTGTCGATCGACACCCCGAGCGACACCTCGACGCCGCGCCGGCGCAGGATCTCCTGTGCGCTGCGGCCGAGCTTCTCGCCCAGCTCCGGCATGAGCCGGGGCGCGATGTCGATGAGATGCCATTTGATCAGGCCGGGGTCCATGCGCGGATAGCGCTGCAGGGCGGCGTGGGTGAGCCGTTGCAGACAGGCGGCGGTCTCGGTGCCGGCGTATCCCCCGCCGACCACCACGAACTGCAGCCGCGCGGCCCGCTCGGCTGGGTCGTCGCTGGCGTCGGCGAGGTCGAGCTGGGTGATGACGTGGTCGCGGACGTAGGCGGCCTCGGCGAGGGTCTTCATCCCGAAGGCGTGCTCGGTCAGCCCCGGGATGTCGAAGGTGCGGGTCACGCTGCCCGGGGCCAGCACGATGTAGTCGTACGGTTCGTCGACGAGCTTGTCGGTGAGGGTGCGCACGACGCACACCTTCGCCTTCAGGTCCACGCCGATCGCGCCGCCCGGCAGGATCCGGGTGCGGTACTTCTTGCTGCGGCGCAGGCTGATGGCGATCGACTGCGGCGTGAGCACCCCCGAGGCGACCTGGGGCAGCAGCGGCAGATAGAGCTGGTAGGAGAACGGCGTCACCAGGGTGACGTCGGCCTCGTCGGGGGCGAGTTTCCGCTCCAGGCGGCGGACGCACTCGACTCCGGCGAAGCCGGCGCCAACCACCAGGATCCTGGGTCGTGTCACGGTGTTCATCCCTTTCTGCGGCTCCAGGCGGTCCGACTCGACGCCGTTCGCATGCCCTGGACCGCTGCGCACCGGCTTCGATCCCACCGCGCGCCAAGCCGCTGCGCCAGCCGGGTTGCGGCAGGCAGACGAACGCGTGGGCACCAGCATGCACCCACTCGAAGCACAGTGACCGGCTCTCGCACGGATAAACGTCGTACACGAGTCGGCGCAGGTCGGGCCGTGTCCGCTCAGCGGAGGGCGCCCGTCCGCTCAGCGGAAGACGTCGTCCGGCTCGTCCCAGTCCGCGGGCTCCTGCACACCCCGGCCGGCCCGGGAACGCGCCTGGTACATCGCCTCGATCTCGGCGGCGTAGTGCCGCACGACCGCGTCCCGGCGCAGCTTCAGCGACGGCGTCAGCAGGCCGTCCACCGCGGCGAACGGCTCGGGCAGGACCCGGTGGACCCGGATGGACTCCGCGCGCGAGACGGCGCTGTTGGCGGAGGCCACGGCCCGCGCGATCTCCTCCCGCAGCGCGTTCTCCTCGCGGCTCTCCCGGCCGGGGCTGCCGCCCGGCAGGGCCAGGGCGGCCCGCCAGTGCGCGAGGAACTCCGGGTCCAGGGTGATCAGGGCGCCGACGCAGGGCCGGTCGTCGCCGAGCACGACGGCCTGGTGGATCAGCGGATGCAGGCGCAGCCGCTGCTCCAGGGGGGCCGGGGCAACGCTCTTGCCCCCGCTCGTGACGATGATGTCCTTCTTGCGTCCGGTGATCGTCAGATAGCCCTCGGAGTCCAGCCGGCCGATGTCCCCGGTGGCCAGCCAGCCGCCGCGCAGCACGGTCCGCGTCGCCGCCTCGTCGCCGACATAGCCCTGGAACACCGACGGCCCGCGCACCAGGATCTCCCCGTCATCGGCCACCTGGACGTCCGTGCCGGGCAGCGGCCGGCCCACGGTCCCGGACTTCTCCCGGCCGAGCGGCTGCATGGTGATCCCGCCGGAGCACTCGGTGAGGCCGTACCCGTCGTTGATGACGATGCCGATGCCCTCGTAGAACAGGGTCAGTTCACGGCTGAGCGAGGAGCCGCCGGAGGTGCCCCGCACCACCCGGCCGCCGAGCGCCGCACGCAGCCTGCGGTACACCGTCCGTTCGTACACGGCGTGCTGCAGCCGCAGCTCGAGCCCGGGGCCCGGCCCGGTCCCCAGCCGGCGGCGCTCCTCGGCCAGGGCGAAGTCCCGCGCGGTCTGCACGGCCCGCTCGAACAGGGCGCCCCGGCCCGCCTGTCCGGCCCTGCGCAGGAAGTTCTTGTACAGCTTCTCGAACACCGACGGCACGCCGTACAGATACGTCGGCCGGAACGTGGCGAGCGCCGACGCCAGCGCCCCCTCGGACGCCTCCGGCTCGTGCGCCATCAGGACTCCGCCGCGGACACAGATGAGCATGATCATGATGCCGTACACATGGGAGAACGGCAGGTACGCCAGCACGGACGGCTGCTCGCCCGGGGGCGCCGCGGTGTGTGCCCAGCCGGCCAGCATGGTGTCGCAGGGGTAGGCGAGAGAACGGTGGCTCAGCGCGCAGCCCTGGGGGCGGCCGGAGGTGCCGGAGGTGTAGACGACGGCCGCGGTGGCGTCGGGCAGCACGATCCGGCGCAGCGACTCCACCGTGGTGTACGGCACGAACGCGCCCCGCTCGACGAGTTCGGGCAGCGCGCCCGCGTCCAGCTGCCAGACATGGCGCAGCCGGGGCAGCCGGGCGCACACCGTACCGACCGTCATGACGCCCTGCTCGTCCTCGACGACCACGGCCTCGCACCCGGCGTCCCGCAGGATCCACTCGACCTGGTCGCGCGAGGACGACGGATGCACCGGCACCACCTCCGCGCCCACCGCCCACAGCGCATGAGTGAAGACGGTCCACTCGTAGCGGGTGCGGGCCATCACCGCCACCCGGTGGCCCGGCGAGATCCCGGCGGCCACCAGCCCCTTGGCCAGGTCGACCACCTCGTCGCGCAGTTCGACCGCCGTCACCTGCTGCCACACGGTGGCCGAAGGATCCACGCGGTACGCGAGCAGCGGCAGGGCGGGGCTGCGTTCCGCGGTGTCGAAGAGGCTGTCGGCGAGGCCGCCGGTGAGCGGCGGGGCAACGGCGGGAGCGAGGGCGACGTCGCGCATGCACTGCTCCTGGTTGTACGGAGGGTCACACCGCCGATCGGCTCTGTGGTCGGCGGTGCTCGAATGTAGCGGAGGCGAGCGCGTTCGGTGCGAGGAACGGAGAAGTCGTGATCGTCTGATGACCCGGCCGTGTCTCTTCCTGTCGCTCAACGTCCCGATCCGCCCCGGAGTGCTCAGCCCTGGGTGTGCCGCACGCACTCGGCGACGACCGCCCCCAGGCTGCCGGTGCGGTCCAGCATCCCGAGCTGCTCGCGCGCGCCGGTGCCCCGGCGCAGCAGCCCGGCCAGGGCCTCCTCGGCCAGGGCCGCGTCGCCGCTGTCGGCGAGCGCCTCCCGGGTGTGCTCCAGCAGCGCGCGCACCACCTCGGGCGCGGGCCGGGGCCGCATCGTGGCGGGGTCGAGCAGATCCCCGTCCAGGCCGAAGCGGGCGGCGCGCCAGGCGGCCAGCCGCAGCAGGCTCACGCTGTGGCCGGCCGCCGGCCGGCCCGCCCGCCAGTCGCGGGCGGCCGTCTCCACCAGGGCACGGGTGAGCGCGGCGACGAGGACCGTGGTCTCCGCGCGCAGGCAGACGTCCGCCACCCGGATCTCCACCGTCGGGTACTTCGCGGACAGCCGCGCGTCGAAGTACACCATTCCCTTGTCGAGGACGACCCCGCTGGCCAGCATGTCGCTCACCTGCGCGTGGTAGCGCCCGGCCGAGCCGAACAGTTCGGTCGGCCCCGCCGAGGGACAGCGTGCCCACAACCGGCTGCGGAAGCTGGCGTACCCGGTGTCCCGGCCCTGCCAGAACGGAGAGTTGGCGCTGAGCGCACGGAGCACCGGGAGCCACGGCCGCAGCCGGTCCAGGACGGCGACGCCCTCCTCGTCGGACGCCACAGAAACATGTGCATGACAGCCGCAGACCAGCTGGTCCTGGGTGCCGATGCCGAACTGCCCGGCCATCCAGCGGTAGCGCTCCTGCTGGATGAGCGAGCCCGTGACCGGCAGCGGGCAGGTGGCCAGCGCGGCGACCGCGCCACCGGCCTCGCCGGCGAGCCGGGCCGCCTCCTTGCGGGAGCGCACGATCTCGGCGCCCAGTTCCGCCATGCCCGTGTGCGGATGCGTGGCCAGCTCGATCATCTGCCCGAACAGCTCGGTCTGGAACACCTCCTGCCCGGGGTCGTCGTGGACGGCCCGGGTGACGACGGCGGCCGACAGTGCCTTCGGCTCACCGCTGTCCGGATCGACCAGCAGGAGCTCCTCCTCCACACCGACAGTGCGCACGTGGGGCCGCCCTTCTGTTCAGGCCTCGAGGGGCAGACGAAAGTCCGTACGACCCTGACTGCCCCTCCGGCGTCCGCCGACACCTGCGCGGTCACCCCACGGGCGTCAACCAGACAGTGGCGAGCGGCGGCAGCGTGAGCCTGAGACAGCCGTCCTGCGGCCCGAGCGGCGCCCCGGGCACCCCGGCGCCGACCCCGCTGCCGCCGTAGCGCGCGTCGTCCGTGTTCAGCGTCTCCTGCCAGGCGGGGAAGGCATCCGGAACCCACAGGCGGTAGTCGCCGCGGACCACGGGGGAGAAGTTCGAGACCGCCAGCAGGGCGGAGCCCTCGGCGTCGAACCGGAGAAACGCGAATACGTTGTCGTCCGCCGCGTCACACAGCACCCACCGGAATCCGCCCGGATCGCTGTCCCGCTGCCACAGGGCCGGCGTCGCCCGGTACACGGTGTTCAGGTCCCGTACGAGATCCCGGACGCCCCGGTGGTCACCGGCGGAGTGGTAGTCGTCGCCGAGCAGCCACCACTCGGGGCCGTCCGGCTCGGACCACTCGGCCCCCTGGGCGAACTCCTGCCCCATGAACAACAGCTGTTTGCCCGGATGGGCCCACATGAAGCCCAGGTAGGCGCGGTGGTTGGCCCTGCGCTGCCACCAGTCGCCCGGCATCTTCGACACCAGCGCCTGCTTGCCGTGTACGACCTCGTCGTGCGAGATCGGCAGCACGTAGTTCTCGCTGTACGCGTACACCATCGAGAACGTCATCTCGTTGTGGTGGTACTTGCGGTGCACCGGCTCCTTCTGCACGTACTCCAGCGAGTCGTGCATCCAGCCCATGTTCCACTTCAGCCCGAATCCGAGTCCGCCGCTGTCGGTCGGCCGGGTCACCCCGTCCCAGGCGGTGGACTCCTCCGCGATGGTCACCACGCCCGGGCAGCGCCGGTAGACCGTGGCGTTCATCTCCTGCAGGAAGGCGACCGCGTGCAGGTCCTCCCGCCCGCCGAAGACGTTCGGCTCCCACTGCCCGGAGTCCCGCGAGTAGTCGAGGTAGAGCATCGAGGCGACGGCGTCCACGCGCAGCCCGTCGATGTGGAACTCCTGGCACCAGTACACCGCGTTGGCGACGAGGAAGTTGCGCACCTCGGTGCGCCCGAAGTCGAACTCGTACGTCCCCCAGTCCGGATGCTCGGCCCGCCGCCAGTCCCCGGGCTCGTACAACGGCTCCCCGTCGAACCGGGCCAGCGCCCAGTCGTCCTTCGGGAAGTGCGCCGGCACCCAGTCCATGATCACGCCGATCCCGGCCCGGTGCAGCGCGTCCACCAGGTGCTTGAAGTCGTCCGGGGAGCCGAGCCGCGGCGTCGGCGCGTAGTACGAGGTGACCTGGTAGCCCCAGGAGCCGCTGAACGGATGCCCGGCGACCGGCATCAGCTCGACGTGGGTGAAGCCCAACTCCTTGACATAGGCGGGCAGTTCGTCGGCTAGCTGACGATACGTCAGACCGGGTCGCCAGGAGGGCAGATGGACCTCGTACACCGAGAACGGCGCCTGGTGCACCGGTGTGCCGCCCCGGTGCGCCATCCACTGCGCGTCGCCCCATTCGTAGCGCGACACCGTGACGACCGACGCCGTGTCGGGCGGCACCTCGGTGCACCGCGCCATCGGGTCGGCCTTGAGGAACCGGTGGCCGTGCCGGGAGGTGATCTCGAACTTGTAGCGGGCGCCCTCGCCGATCCCGGGCAGGAACAGCTCCCACACCCCGCACGCGCCCAGCGAGCGCATCGGGTACTGCGTGCCGTCCCAGTACGTGAAGTCCCCGGCCACCCGCACCCCTTGGGCGTTCGGCGCCCAGACGGTGAAGCGGGTGCCGGTCACGCCCTGGTGCGTCATGGGCTCGGCGCCGAGCGCCTGCCACAGCTGCTCGTGCCGGCCCTCCCGGACCAGATGCAGATCCAGCTCACCGACGGCGGGCAGGAACCGGTACGGATCGTGCACCTCCTGCTCGCCGTCGTCGTACGTCACCAGCAGCGTGTACGACGCCGGGATCTCCGGCAGCGGCAGCACGGCCGCGAACAGACCGTCGCCCTCCGACACGAGTGGGCTGCGCGTGCCGTCGGCGACGACGCTGACCGCGCGGGCGTTCGGGCGCAGCGCCCGGAACAGGATGCCGCCCGGCACCGGATGGGCGCCCAGCAGGGAATGCGGATCGTGATGGGCGCCGCCGAGGAGCCGGCCGCGCTCGGCCGGGTCGAGCACAGCGGGCCGGGGGTCCCCCCGGCCGGAGCCCGGGACAGGGTCGGCCTTGACCGGTGCGGGACCGGCGGCCTCGGGACGCGCGGTGTCGCGCAGGGCCATGACGTCAGCCTCCCCACACGGCGAGCCGCTTGATCGCCGCCATCGGTACCGGCACCCAGTCCGGCCGGTGTCTCGCCTCGTACAGCACCTCGTAGACCGCCCTGTCCGTCTCGTGCGCGCGCAGCAGCGCGTGCTTCTTGCGTGGATCCCAGCCGGCGCGGGCCGCATAGCCCGCGCAGAACGCCTCCCGGCAGCGGCGCGCCCATTCGGGTCGCCAGGGGCGGCGCTGCCGGGCCGCGTAGTCGAAGGAGCGCAGCATCCCCGCCACGTCCCGCACCGGGGAGTGCGGGGCCTGCCGTTCGGCCAGCGGCCTCGACGGCTCGCCCTCGAAGTCGATGACGAACCAGTCGCGGCCGGCCCGCAGCACCTGGCCGAGGTGCAGATCGCCGTGGATGCGCTGGGCGGGCGGCCCGGTGTCGCACGTGGCGAGCGCCGCGAACGCGGCCCGCAGGCCCGGCACGAAGGGCCGCAGCCCCGGTACGGCGTGCGCGGCCGCCTCCAGCCGCGTGCCCATCGCCCGCGCCGTACGACCGTTCTCGCCCGGCCCGGCCGGGCCGAACGCCTCGGCCAGCGCGAGATGCACCTCGGCGGTGGCCCGGCCCAGCTCCCAGGCCTCGGCGGTGAAGTCGTCGCCCGCGGCGAGCGCGCGCAGCGCCAGCGTCCAGCCGTCGGTCGCGTCCGGCAGGAACGGCTGGAGCACGCCGAGGGTGGCCGGCTGCGGCTCGCTCGTACCGAACCAGGCCACCGGCGCCGGCACCCGGGTGCAGCCCTGCGCGGCCAGCGCGGCCGACACCTCCAGATCCGGATTGACGCCCGGCTGGATCCGGCGGAAGACCTTCAGGATGAACGCGTCGCCGTACACGATCGACGAGTTGGACTGCTCGGCGTCCAGCAGGCGCGGCGGCAGCCCGCCGGGCACCTCGGCGCCCGGGGCCGTCTCGAACCGCAGCGGACCCGCCGTACCGGGGTGCCGCAGCCGCTCGAGCAGCAGATGGGCCGAACGCGGGTCGTGCAGCGCGTCGTAGACCGCGAACCCGGCCAGCGGACCCTGCTCGGCGCGTCCGATGAACGCCCGCTCCAGCCGCGCGGCGGGCTGCTCGCGCAGGCCCAGCAGCAGCTGGTAGCAGTCGCCGGGCGGGGGAGTGCCGCCGGGCGTGGGCACCGGCGCATGCGAGGCGTGCACCAGCAGATGCAGACATCCCGGGAACAGCTCGGTCACGGACAGCACCGACAGATCCGTGACGGGCCGGTCCTTGCCCGCGAACCAGCGCTGCCTCGGCAGCCACTCGCGCAGCAGCCCCGCCAGCGAGGCCAGCGGCCCCTCGACGCCGGCCGCGGCTCTCGGTCGGACAGTGATGGTCTTCGGCATGACGCGTCCTTTCCTCGGCGCCGGGCGTTCAGCGGCGGCCGATCCGGGATGCGACTCGGGTGAGCCGGAACCAGTAGAAGCCGTGGCCTTGCAGGGTCAACAGATACGGCAGCTCACCGATGGCGGGAAAACGCACCCCGCCGATCAGCTCGACCGGGTGCCGGCCGTCGTAGGTGCGCAGGTCGAGTTCGGTCGGCTGGGCGAAGCGGGAGAAGTTGTTGACGCACAGCACGAGGTCGTCGCCGTACTCCCGCAGGAAGGCGAGCACCGCCGGATTGGAGGACTGCAGCTCGGTGAACGAGCCGAGGCCGAAGGCAGGGTTCTGCTTGCGGATCTCGATCATGCGGCGGGTCCAGTGCAGCAGCGAGGAGGGCGAGGACATCGCGGCTTCCACGTTGGTGACCTGGTAGCCGTAGACGGGATCCATGATCGTCGGCAGGTACAGGCGTCCCGGATCGGACTTCGAGAAGCCGGCGTTGCGGTCGGGGGTCCACTGCATGGGGGTGCGTACGGCGTCGCGGTCGCCGAGCCAGATGTTGTCCCCCATGCCGATCTCGTCGCCGTAGTACAGGATCGGCGAGCCTGGCAGGGACAGCAGCAGGGCGGTGAACAGCTCGATCTGGTTGCGGTCGTTGTCGAGGAGGGGGGCGAGGCGGCGCCTGATGCCGATGTTGGCGCGCATCCGCGGGTCCTTGGCGTACTCGGCCCACATGTAGTCGCGCTCCTCGTCGGTGACCATCTCGAGGGTCAGCTCGTCGTGGTTGCGCAGGAAGATGCCCCACTGGCAGTTCGAGGGGATCGCCGGGGTCTTGGCGAGGATCTCGGAGACGGGGTAGCGGGACTCGCGGCGCACCGCCATGAAGATGCGCGGCATGACGGGGAAGTGGAAGGCCATGTGGCACTCGTCGCCGCCGGAGGCGTAGTCCCCGAAGTAGTCGACCACGTCCTCCGGCCACTGGTTGGCCTCGGCCAGCAGCACGGTGTCCGGGTACATGGCGTCGATCTCCTTGCGCACCCGCTTGAGGAACTCGTGGGTCGCCGGGAGGTTCTCGCAGTTGGTGCCCTCTTCCGCGTAGAGATAGGGGACCGCGTCGAGCCGGAACCCGTCGATGCCGAGGTCCAGCCAGAACTTCAGGGCCGCCAGCACCTCTTCCTGCACCGCCGGGTTCTCGTAGTTCAGGTCCGGCTGGTGCGAGAAGAACCGGTGGAAGTAGTACTGGCCGCGCACCGGATCGAAGGTCCAGTTGGAGGCCTCGGTGTCGACGAAGATGATCCGCGCGTCCTCGTACTGTTTGTCGTCGTCGGCCCACATGTAATAGTCCCCGTACGGGCCGTCGGGGTTCTTGCGGGACTCCTGGAACCACGGGTGCTGGTCGCTGGTGTGGTTCATGACGAAGTCGATGATCACGCGCATGCCGCGCTGGTGGGCGGCGTCCGCGAACTCCACGAAGTCGGCGAGGTCGCCGAACTCGGGGAGCACGGCGGTGTAGTCCGAGACGTCGTAACCGCCGTCCTTCAAGGGCGATTTGAAGAACGGCGGCAGCCACAGGCAGTCCACGCCGAGCCACTGCAGGTAGTCCAGCTTGGCGGTCAGACCCTTCAGGTCGCCGATTCCGTCGCCGTTGCTGTCCTGGAAGGAGCGGACCAGGACCTCGTAGAAGACGGCGCGTTTGAACCACTCCGGGTCCCGGTCCTTGGCAGGTGTGTCCTCAAAAGTGTCCAGGACGGGTTCGTTGACGGTCATGAGGCTGCGGGCCCTCCGTTCTGGGGCGTCGGCCGCCCGACGTGGAGCACGTGCGCCGGCGTGCTGCCGGGCGTCAGACGCACGTAGTTGGTCCTGCCCCAGCGGTACGTCTCGCCCGTCAGTTCGTCGTGCACGGACAGGGCGGCGTTCCAGTCCAGGCCGAGTTGCGGCATGTCCAACGAGACCGTGGCCTCCTGGGTGTGATGCGGGTCGAGGTTGACGACCACGAGGACCGTGTCCGGCCCCGTGCTCTTGCTGTAGGCGAGCACGGCGTCGTTGTCGGTCCGATGGAAACGGAGGTTGCGCAGGCGCTGTAGCGCGGGGTGCCGGCGGCGGATGGTGTTGAGCCGGGTGATCAGGGGGGCGATGCTGCGGCCCTCGCGTTCGGCGGCCGCCCAGTCGCGGGCCTTGAGCTGGTACTTCTCGGAGTCGAGGTACTCCTCGCCGCCCTCGCGCAGCGGGGTGTTCTCGCACAGCTCGTAGCCGCTGTAGATGCCCCAGGTGGGGGAGAGGGTCGCGGCGAGCACGGCCCGCACCTCGAACGCGGGCCGCCCGCCGTGCTGGAGGTAGGCGTGCAGGATGTCCGGGGTGTTCACGAACAGGTTCGGCCGCATGTAGGCCGCCGCCTCACCCGTCAACTCGCCCAGGTACTCGGTCAGTTCCTGCTTGCTGTTGCGCCAGGTGAAGTACGTGTACGACTGCTGGAAGCCGATCTGGGCGAGGGTGTGCAGCATCGCCGGACGGGTGAACGCCTCCGCCAGGAAGATCACGTCCGGGTCCCTGCCGTTGATCTCGGCGATGACCCGCTCCCAGAACACCACCGGTTTGGTGTGCGGGTTGTCGACCCGGAAGATCCGCACCCCGTGGCCCATCCAGTGCCGCAGGATCCGCACCGTCTCCGCGACCAGCCCGTCCATGTCCGCGTCGAACGCGATGGGGTAGATGTCCTGGTACTTCTTCGGCGGGTTCTCGGCGTACGCGATCGTGCCGTCGGGCCGGTGGTGGAACCACTCCGGATGCTTCTCCACCCACGGATGGTCCGGGGAGCACTGCAACGCGAAGTCCAGGGCCACCTCCAGGCCCAACTCCCGCGCCCGGCCCACGAAACGGTCGAAGTCCTCCAGCGTGCCCAGGGCGGGATGGACCGCGTCGTGCCCGCCCTCCGGCGAACCGATCGCCCACGGCACACCCACGTCGTCCACACCGGCGGTGAGAGTGTTGTTCGGGCCCTTGCGGAAGGTCGTGCCGATGGGATGCACCGGGGGGAGGTAGACGACGTCGAAGCCCATGTCCGCGATCGGCTTCAGCCGGCGCGCGGCCGTACGGAACGTGCCGTGCGGCCGCGCGAGAGTGCCCTCCGAACGCGGGAAGAACTCGTACCAGGAACCGAACAGCGCCCGCTCCCGCTCCACCAGCAACGGCATCGCATCGGAAGCGGTCACCAGCTCCCGCAGCGGATGACGGACCAGCAGCGCCCGCACCTCCGGGGCCAGGGCCGCCTGCAGGCGCTCCTGCACCGGCCGGGAGTCGTCACCGAGGGCCCGTGCCGCGGCGAGGACGGCGCTTCGCTCCGGTCCCTTCGGCACTCCGGCGGCCGCCCGCTCGTACAGCTCGGCGCCCTCCTCCAGCACCAGCCCGACGTCGATCCCGGCCGGCACCTTCACCGCGGCCGCGTGCCGCCAGGTGGCCAGCGGGTCGGACCAGGCCTCCACGCGGTAGGTCCAGCGGCCGGTCGTGTCCGGGGTGATCTCCGCGCCCCAGCGGTCGCTGCCGGGGGACAGCTCCCGCATCGGCGTCCACGGGCCGCGGCGGCCCTTCGGATCGCGCAGGACCACATTGGCGCCCACGGCGTCGTGCCCTTCGCGGAAGACGGTGGCCGTGACCTGGAAGGTCTCCCCGGCCACCGCCTTCGCGGGGCGCCTGCCGCACTCCACGGCCGGCCGGACGTCACGTACGGGTACACGGCCGATGGCCGGGGTCCTGCGCATGTATCTCACCTCCGCCGTGCGCGAAGCCGGGCACCTGGCCCGGCTTCGCGATCCGAGAGGGACCGGCTCACGCCGGTCCCGAGGGGAACGCCTTGTACGGTGCCAGCTCAGGGGCTTGGCGCCGTGGAACGCCGCTCCGGTGGCGGCGCTCTTCTCGCCGACCGGCGCCCTCGCGGCCGGCCGTCCTGCTCGCGCAGGTAGGTGACCAGGTTGGTGCGCAGATAGCGCTCGGCCGCCTCCGCCGCCTCGCGGGCGCAGCGTTTGCCCATCAGCACACACAGCGTGTAACCCGAGTCCTCGAAGGTGGCCCGGACCGTGCGGTCGTGGGGCGAGGCGAGCATCACGCGCTCCCACGCCCGGTAACGCCGCAACTGCCTGGCCACTTCGGCCTTGGCGGGTAGCAGCATCGCCCTCTTCACCTTTCACGCTCTCGACTGGGCGCGTTCCCGACGGTCGGGTGGTGTCCGCGCGCGGAAGGGCACGGCACCGTTACGGCGATCGAGGCTTTCACTTATGGTGCACGCACGACGACGCAGCGTCTTGTTGGAGCTTCAACCACGGTTGGTGTGTCGGGTGCTCGTGTTGCACGAATGGCGTAGTGACCGCACCGTGGAGGTGACTCAGGAGCGATCAGCTCTCACGCTGTGTGTCTGGGATCCCTCCCGGACGGGCGAGGGGAGCACGAGCTTCGCCGGTGAGGAGTAAGCGACGATGAAGACCGCAGTGCCCTGCTACTACCACCTCGACGTGGAAGTCAGCCCGGAACGGGTGGGACAGGTCAGCCGCATCCTGGCCGCCCACCTGCGTTACTGGGACCTCGACAGCCTAGCCGAGCCCGTCTGCCGCGGTACCGAACTGCTGCTGCGGGCGATCCACCAGCACGCCTCGGACAAGCACACGTCGATCGAGATGTGGTGGAACGGACAGCACCTCATCACCGCCTTCGGTGACGACGACCCCGATCTGCGCCCCGACCAGGACCTGCGCTCCTGCCTCGCGGACATCGCCGCCATGAGCGACGGCTGGGGCTGCTGCACCTCGGACAGCGGCAGCAAGATCATCTGGTTCTCGCAGCGCGCCCGCGCCGGCGAACGCGTCCCGCTGGTGCCCACCGCCCCCGCGCCCACCCTGCGGCAGGGCCTGCAGGTGCCGCGCGAGATCCCGGTGGTGGTGCTGGCCCCTCCGGCCGGTGCGCCGGACGACATCCTGGAGGCCAGCCGGTGAGGGCTCGCACCTCCCGGTCCCGGAACGGGCTGCCCGTGTGGAGCGGGCAGCCCTACCCATTGGGTGCCTCGTTCGACGGACAGGGCACCAACTTCGCGCTGTTCAGCGAGGTCGCCGAGCGGGTCGACCTGATCCTGCTCGACGACGCGGGCACCGAGACCCCCGTCCGGCTGCACGAGGTCGACGGGTTCGTCTGGCACGCCTACCTGCCCGGCATCGCCCCGGGCCGGCGCTACGGCTACCGGGTGCACGGCCCCTGGCAGCCGTCCGTGGGCCACCGGTGCAACCCGGCGAAGCTGCTGCTCGACCCGTACGCCCGGGCCGTGGACGGCCAGATCGACAACCACGCCTCGCTGTACGAGCGCGCCCCGGAGGGACCGGCCCCCGCCGACAGCGCCGGGCACTCGATGCTGGGCGTGGTCACCGACCCGTACTTCGACTGGGGCGACGACCGCCCGCCCCGCACGCCGTACGCGGACTCGGTGATCTACGAGGCCCACGTACGCGGCCTGACCCGCACCCACCCGGACGTCCCCGAGCGCCTGCGCGGCACCTACGCCGGCCTTGCGCACCCCGCCGTCCTCGAGCACCTGACCTCGCTCGGGGTGACCGCGGTGGAGCTGATGCCGGTGCACCAGTTCGTGCAGGACGGCGTGCTGCAGGACCGGGGCCTCGTCAACTACTGGGGCTACAACACCATCGGCTTCTTCGCCCCGCACAACGCCTACGCCGCCTTCGGCAGCCGCGGCCAGCAGGTCAACGAGTTCAAGGCCATGGTGAAGGCGCTGCACGCGGCCGGCCTCGAAGTGATCCTGGACGTCGTCTACAACCACACCGCCGAAGGCAACGAGCGGGGCCCGACCCTGTCCTTCCGGGGCATCGACAACGCCTCCT